>NZ_JBDLZX010000004.1:0-73429 GCF_040045115.1 Flavobacterium adhaerens
CTATTGAAGAATTTAACAATCAAATTAATTACAAAAATGTAGCTTAACTTAATGTGCAGTTTTTATTTGCATATCCACAGGAAATATTTTAAGTATGCTACTCTTGGAGTTTACTTCATAAAATGTAAAGTTGTAATCTATAAAATATTTATTGTTTGGAGTGAATTTATAATTTACACCCTCATCATTAATGCGTTTTTGTATGTCTTTGTGATGTCTTATGTATAATTGAAAATTACTGCCAACATTTATTAACTCATGGAAACCTGCTTGGAATTCAACTATCTCGGGTTGAGTTTTTCTTAGATTAACGAAATTTTTACCGTATATACTAAATGAGTCTATTTTGTCCTTAATCAATGTGATGCCTATATATTCTTGTTTTTCAGCAGGATTTAAAATTAGCTGATCTTTATAAACATCATATTTTAATTTGATATTGTGGTATGGCTGATTTGTATATACAACAGTTCCTATGCTAAATTTATCGTTTTTAAAAAACATCGTGTAATCACCGACTACCTTATAAGGATTGTAAGCATATGGTCCATTGTTTAAACCTATATTTTCTTTACCAACAATCGAGTCAAACTTTGAGTATAAAAATGGGTCTGTATTTGTTTGTGAATAGAGTTGTAGAGTGCTTGTAATCATTGTGAAAAATAGTACAAGATTTATTTTGGTTTTTTTGTATTGCATTTTATATAGAAAAAATGAATTTGGTTATTGGTTAGATATTATTTTTTTTATAAAAATAACATTATAAAACACAAAAAAAATTAAAAATGTTATTATTTTTTATTTTTTGTGTGATAATGAATTTAAAGGATGAAAAAAAATGATTTTATAAAAAAAGTTTTCAATATTGATTTATTACTTAAAAATGTATCTTTTTTTGATTCAAGTTGGTGTAACAAAAAGAGGCTATCCATTCGGATAGCCTCTTTTCTATAAATAAACCTTTAGTAAACTAAGATCTGATTACTCTTTTTTCTCCTCACGAGGAGGTCTGGCGATAAGTGCTTTTTTGGACACTTTTTCTTTTTTGGTTTTAGGATCGATTCCTAGGTATTTCACTTGGAAAACATCTCCCATTTTAACCACATCAGCAACATTTTCGGTACGTTCCCAAGCTAGTTCAGATACGTGTAATAAAACTTCGTTTCCTGGTGCAGCAGTATATTCAACTACAGCTCCAAAATCTAGCATTTTGATTACTTTTACCTCATAAGCTTCTCCTATTTGAGGTTTGAAAGTTAAAGCATCAATTTTGGCTAATACTGCTTTTATTCCGTCAGGATCAGTTCCTAGGATTTCTACAATTCCTTGTTCATCTACTTCGTTGATAACAATTGTAGTACCAGTAGCTTTTTGAAGATCTTGAATAACTTTTCCTCCAGGGCCAATTAATGCTCCAATGAAGTTTCCAGGAATAGTTCTAGTAAGGATTTTTGGAGCATGAGCTTTTACTTCGGCTCTTGGCGTTGCAATAGTTTCGGTTAGTTTTCCTAAAATATGCAAACGACCATCACGAGCTTGTGCTAAAGCTTGTTCCATAATATCATAACGCAATCCTTCGATTTTGATGTCCATTTGGCAAGCCGTAATACCGTCAGCAGTTCCAGTTACTTTAAAGTCCATATCTCCTAAGTGATCTTCGTCACCTAAAATATCTGACAATACTGCAAATTTTTCACCATCAGTAATCAATCCCATTGCAATTCCTGAAACTGGTTTTGCCATTTGAACTCCTGCATCCATTAAAGCCATTGTTCCAGCACAAACTGTTGCCATAGAAGACGAACCGTTAGATTCTAATACTTCAGAAACTACACGAATTGTATAAGGGCAATCGGCAGGAATCATATTTTTTAAAGCTCTTTGTGCTAAATTACCGTGACCAACTTCTCTTCTTGAAGTTCCTCTTAGTGGTTTTGCTTCACCTGTTGAGAAAGGAGGGAAGTTGTAATGCAAGTAGAATTTTTCTTCTCCTTGCTCAGATGGGGAATCGATTTGGTTGGCTTCTCTAGAAGTTCCTAGTGTTACGGTGGCCAAGGCTTGAGTTTCTCCACGTGTGAATAAAGATGAACCGTGAACTCTTGGTAAATAATCGGTTTCGCACCAAATTGGTCTTATTTCCGTAGTTTTTCTACCGTCTAAACGAATTCCTTTTTCGAGAATTACGTTACGAACGGCTTCTTTGTTTGTTTTATAGAAATATTTTCCAACTAAACCAGTAAGATCTGCGTTTTCTGCATATTCTTCTTCGGTGAATAAAGCTTTTGCTTCTTCTTTTACAGCTGCAAATTTTTCGCCTCTTTCACTTTTTCCAGAAGCTTCTTGGGCAATTGCATAGCATTTGTCATAAGCAGCTGCTTTTACTTTGGCATAAACAGTCTCGTCTTCAACTTCGCCTTCATAAGTTCTGTATTCTTGAGAACTCAATTTTGCTCTTAAGCGTTGTTGTGCTTCAATTTGAACTTTGATAGCTTCGTGAGCAAATTTGATCGCTTCAATCATTTCGGCTTCAGAGATTTCTTTCATCTCTCCTTCAACCATCGCAACAGAATCCATAGAAGCACCAATCATCATATCGATGTCTGATTTTTCTAATTCTTCTCTGCTTGGGTTGATTACTAATTTCCCGTCTATACGTGCAACACGTACTTCAGAAATTAAGTTGTAAAATGGGATATCTGAAACTGCTAAGGCTGCCGAAGCGGCTAAACCTGCTAAGGCGTCTGGCATTACTTCCTCGTCATGAGACATCAATTGTATCATAACTTGTGTTTCGGCGTGATAATCGTCTGGGAAAAGAGGACGCAATACACGGTCAACTAATCTCATTGTTAATATTTCGCTGTCGCTTGGTCTTGCCTCTCTTTTGAAGAAACCTCCAGGGAAACGCCCTGCTGCAGCAAATTTTTCACGATAATCTACGGTTAATGGTAGGAAATCTACACCTGGGTTGCTGCTACGAGCCGAAACTGCGGTTGCAAGGATCATGGTGTCACCCATTCTTACTACTACAGAACCATCAGCTTGTTTTGCTAAACGTCCTGTTTCGATCGAGATACTTCTTCCATCTCCTAAATCGATTTTTTCTACAAATAATTGTGGAATCATAATTTTTTTTCCTTATTGGTTATACAATCGGTCTTAGTCGTGTTGTTTGTTGTAGTTGTTGTGTAGTTAATGTCTAAAACCCAATGAAAAACCAAACTTTTTTTAATTAGATGTCAATTTTCGCAAATTTGACAAGAATTTTTAAATTTAAAATATTTTTTTAAATCTAAAAAGATAAATAAAAAAAGAGGCACTTTCGCACCTCTTTTCTTTATATTGATTATTTTCTAATACCCAATACTTTGATAATCTCACGATATCTGTTGATTTCTTTTTTCTTCAAGTAATCTAACAATGCTCTTCTTTTACCTACTAATAATACCAATGAACGCTCAGTGTTGAAATCGTGACGATTTTTTTTCAAGTGCTCAGTAAGGTGAGTAATTCTGTGAGTGAATAGTGCGATTTGTCCTTCTGCAGATCCTGTGTTTTCTGCTTTTCCTCCGTGTTTAGCGAAGATTTCTGCTTTAACTTCTTTAGTTAAGTACATGCTAATATTATTTAAATGATTATTATGCGTTCTTACTTTATTGTAAGATGGGCGCAAAAATACTATATTATTTTGAATTTTGAGTTATGAATTATGAATTATTTTATTTGTTTAAAATAATTTAGCAACCTCTTGATTCACAAATTCTAGAAAACGCTCATCGGCTTCGGTAAATGGATCGATCACATGGCTGTCAATATCAATTTGACCAATATTTTGACCGTTTACAAAAAGAGGGATTACGATTTCTGATTTTACCGTAAAACTACAAGCGATGTAATTGTCTTGTGCACTTACATCAGGAACAACAAAATTGGTATTGCTTTCGGCCACTTGTCCGCAAATCCCTTTTCCGAAAGGAATAACAGTATGGTCAGTTTCTGCTCCAACATAAGGGCCAAGGTGTAATGTTTTGGTCTCATGGTTGGCAAAATAAAAACCTACCCAGTTGTAATAGGGAACTGAATTACTCAAAAGTTGACAAATATTTAAAAGTTTTTCATCTCTTGAGGTAGTTGTTTTTGTGGTTATTAGGGTTACTTCTTGTTGTAATTCTTGAAAAGTCATGATCTGTATATTTTTATGCAAAAGTATTTAAAGCTAATCCCATATTTGTATAAATTTGGCAAAAAAAATAAATTTGAAAAAGTATTTTATTTATTATAAGCCTTTTCTGTTTTTTCTGGCTAGTTTTTTTGGGTGTTATATTTTATTGACCTTTCTGTATCAATTCTTTTTAAAAGATTATAAGGATGTTACGGTCGATCCTGTTACTAGAGTTGTAGCCCAAAATACCGAAACATTAATTTCGTTTTTTTCTTCAAATGTTCATACTGAAGTTGTTTTTGGTGAACCTTTCGTTAAGATGTATTTTCAAGATCTTTATATGTTTAGAATTGTTGAAGGGTGTAATGCAATAAGTGTTGTTATTTTATTTATCTCATTTGTAGTTGCTTTTTCAGGTAGTTTAAAAAATACTTTGCTTTTTATTTTAGGAGGGAGTCTTGTTATTTATATTCTAAATGTGATCCGAATAGCTTTACTATTGTTTTTACTTTATTATTTTCCTGAGCAAAACGATCTGTGGCATGATATTTTTTTTCCTCTAATTATTTATGGATTGGTCTTTATTTTATGGATAATTTGGGTTAATAAATTTTCTAAATATGCTAAATAAAATGCTTCAAAATAAGTCTCGATTTTTGGGATGCATCGTCTTGGTTTTTTTGTTGGCACTTGTTAGGTTTTTTGAAAATCAACTGTTTTATGATCCTTTTTTAGATTATTTTAAAGGGGATTATTTAGAAAAACCTTTGCCTGATTTTAATGTAGGATTGTTGTTTTTGGGATTAGTGTTTCGGTTTGCTTTGAATGCATTGATTTCGTTAGGGATTTTGTATTTTTTATTTAAAGATAAAGACATGATTCTGTTTGCAGGTGTTTTGTATTTGTTTCTTTTCTTTATTCTTATACTCGCTTATTTTGGTATTCTTTATTTTTATGACAATAGTGAAAATTTATTGTATTTTTACGTGAGGCGCTTTTTGATTCAGCCATTGTTTGTCATTGTTTTTATACCAGCTTTTTATTTTCAAAAGCTTACAAAATGATAGAGAATTGGTGTGAGGTTGTTTCTAAAATTAATTGAAATTTATAAAACGTTTAATATAAAGGCTTGAGTATGTAATTGTTTTTATAAAAGTTTAACAACATGTTGGTTTTGTGTACTCAATAATATATGTTAATTTTGTGATATGAAATTTAAAAAGCACATAAGTATTTTTTTGACAGTCCTATTTTTGGTTTCCAATGTAGGGTATTCATTTTATGTGCATTACTGTGGTGATTCTATTTCGTCGGTAACTTTAAAACCTACAACTTTAGCTTCGGATATGAAGTCTGAAGGAGATTGTTGTCAAAAAATTTCAACCGAGAAAGAGCGTTGCTGCAAGGATAAAAAAATTGTTGTTCAGAAGAAAACTGAAGACAAAATTTTTAAATCTGTCGCATTTGAATTTTCAAGTGTTTTTTTGGTGCCAAAAATACAGTTAGTTGTTTTTGAAACAGTTGTACTTCTTTTAAATAAAATTTCTATAGCTTATCATTGTGATGCCAATGCACCACCACTCTTTAAGCTATATAATCAATACCTCCTTTATGATATACTATAATGTTTAATTTGAGTTAAGGTCATTTTGACTTAGCATTTTTAATCATTATACTATATTAATATGAAAACAAAATCAATAATGTTATTATTGCTCTTGTTGGCTACTTTTGGGGTATATTCTCAAGATACCTTACAAGAAATAAAAGTAAAAAACAAACGCAAGAGCTTACAAAAATCTTATACCCTTACGGGAAATACTACGCTCATAACGCACAAAGAATTACTCAAAGCTGCTTGCTGTAATCTAGCTGAAAGTTTTGAGACAAATCCTTCTATAGATGTTAATTTTTCGGATGCGTTGACAGGTACAAAACAAATAAAAATGTTAGGATTAACTAGTCCGTACCTAATGATTACTCAGGAAAATATTCCTTCGGTACGCGGTGCATCTCAAACTTTCGGATTGTCATTTACACCAGGCCCTTGGATTGAAAGTATTCAAATCACTAAGGGTGCGGGAAGTGTTGTTAATGGTTTCGAAAGTATTTCGGGTCAAATTAACACCGAACTGGTAAAACCATTGACAGACATTCCTTTGTTTCTGAATGCATATGGTTCTACGGACTCTCGTTTTGAGCTGAATGCTAATTTAAATAGAAAATTGTCTGATAAATGGGCGACTAGTTTGTTGTTACATGGTAATATTCGAAATTCAAAAATGGATATGAATGACGATGGTTTCTTAGATAATCCTCTACAAAAACAACTTAATTTAGTAAATCGTTACCAATATTATAATGCAGAAACGGGTTGGGTGAGTTTTATTAATTTCCAGTTTATGGATGATCATAAACAAATGGGGCAATTGGATTTTAATCCAGATACCGACAAAGGAACAACTAACCATTGGGGTTCAGAAATTGATACTCGAAAAATTGATCTTTCTTCAAAAATAGGATATGTTTTTAAGGATATGCCTTATCAAAGTATTGGTTTTCAGAATGCTTTTTCTAGTTATAATCAAGATTCTTATTATGGTTTGACGGATTATGCTATTAGGCAAAATAGTTTTTATTCTAATTTAATCTTCAATTCTATTATAAATAACGATAGAAATAAGTTTGCTACAGGTTTGAATTTTACCTTTGATGATTACAGAGAGTTTGTAAATGCAACAGATTATAGTAGAACAGACAATACGGTTGGTGCTTTTTTTGAATATACTTACGATAATCAAGATAATTTTAGCTTAATACTAGGAGGTAGAGTTGATTATGGCAATCGTTTAGGCATTTTTGCAACTCCAAGACTACACGCCAAATACAATCCTTGGGAAAAAGGAGTTTTGAGATTATCTGCGGGGAGAGGAAAACGTTCGGCTAATATTTTTGCCGAAAATCAAACTTTGTTTGCCAGCTCTAGAACATTCGATATTCTAAATGCAGGAGGTAAGTTATATGGATTAGATCCTGAAATTGCATGGAATTATGGTCTTAGTTTTATGCAAGGGTTTAAATTGTTTGGTAGAAGCGGGGATGTAACGGCTGATTTTTACAGAACAAATTTTCAAAATCAGATTGTTGTTGATGTTATGGAAAGCCCGCAATCAGTGGTTTTTCATAATTTAGATGGAGCTTCGTATGCGAATAGTTTTCAATTAGAATTTAATTATGAATTAGCAAAACATTTAGAATTTCGTTCTGCTTACAAATATTATGATATAAAAACCGATTATCTGTCTGGAAATTATCAACGACCATTGCAAGCTGCTCATCGTTTCTTTGGAAATTTAGGCTACGAAACGCATATTCAAGACAAAGGACAGCAGTGGAAATTTGATTTTACATATAATTGGATTGGAGAACAACAATTACCTAATACGGCTTCTAATCCTGTGGCATATCAACTTCCAAGTAATTCTCCAGCCTATTCTTTGATGAATGCCCAAATTACTAGAACTTTTTCGAGTACTTTTGAAGTGTATGTAGGAGGAGAGAATATTGGGAATTATACTCAAAAACCTGCAATTATAGATCCGCAAAATCCTTTTGGCTCTTATTTTGATGCTACAATGTTATATGCACCCGTATTTGGGCAAATGTATTACGCAGGATTGCGATTTAAAATAAAATAAAACAATTAAGAATTAAATTTAAAAATATAAAGATCATGAAAAATATAGTTATAATTATGTTGTTGGTATTGGTTGGTTTCTCTGCACAAAGTCAAACAAAAAAAAATAAAAATGCCAAATATACTACCGAAGTGAATGGAAATTGTGAACAATGTCAGAAGAGAATTCAAAAAGCAGCTTATTCTGTTCCTGGAGTAAAATCGGCTACATGGGATATTGGGACCCATCAATTGACTGTAGTTGTTAATGAAGAGAAGTGTTCTTTGACAGATGTAAAAAAAGCAATCGCCAAAATAGGGCATGATACAGATTCAGTGAAAGCAACAAAAGAAGATTATGATAATTTGCACTCCTGTTGTCAATACGATAGACTTTAGTTTGTTTAGCAATAAAGTTTTTGTACGAGTCAATTGATTTGTATAAAACAAAAAAGGAAGCATCAAAATAGAAGTTCTGTTTTGGTGCTTTTTTTTTAATCGTTAATTAAACTTTAAAATAAAGCACGGGTTTGTGGGACATCTAAATTATTATTACTTTCACGGCTCAAATTTAAAGCAGAAATTTATGAGTAATTTTGATTGGACCCAATTAGTAAATCCTGAATTTTATATAACATTTACAATTGGAGGCGTTCAGTTGGGTTTGTATATCGTTTTGTTTATTGTTTTTGCAGAAACTGGCCTTTTTGCTGGTTTTTTTCTTCCAGGTGATAGTTTACTTTTCCTTGCTGGAATTTACAGCAGAGATTTGGTTCAGAGTGTGATTTATATCGAAAGTGATTTGTTAAATCTTCTTTTGCTTGCCTCATTAGTAGCTTTTTCGGGTATAATCGGGAATATGGTTGGATATTGGTTCGGTGCCAAAAGCGGATATTATTTATACAATAGAGAGGATACTTTTTTGTTCAAGAAAAAATATTTGATTCAATCTAAAGATTTTTTTGAAAAACACGGAGGGAAAGCTATTATCTATGCAAGGTTTTTGCCTGTAGTAAGAACTTTTGCTCCTATTGTTGCTGGAATCGGGAGTATGGATAAGAAAAGATTTATGTTCTATAACATATTGAGTTCTATTTTGTGGTCTTTTACATTGATATTTGCCGGTCATTATTTATACGGATTTTGTCTAAATCAATGGGGGATAGATTTAAAAGAGCATATAGAGAAAATTGTAATTGCTATTATTTTAGTGTCAACAATCCCAGTTTTCCTAAAGTTATTCAAACAGAAAGGTGCTGCTAAATAAGTACTTTATATAAAAGTAAAAACCGTCTAATTAGACGGTTTTTTTTATGAGAGATGATTGAAAAAAACGATTTTCGACATCGCAAAAATCGTTTTCAATTCAAATATTACATCATACCTGGCATACCTCCACCCATGTGGTTTCCTCCGCCAGCATTTTCTTCTTTGATATCGATTAAGGCACATTCTGTTGTCAGAATCATACCTGATACCGAAGCGGCGTTTTCTAAAGCTACACGAGTTACTTTTTTAGGGTCAATAATTCCTGCTTTTAGCATATCAACATATTCGTCAGTTTTGGCATTGTATCCAAAATCACCTTTTCCTTCAGATACTTTTGCTACAACTACTGAACCCTCAAGACCAGCATTTTCAACAATCGTTCTTAATGGAGATTCAACTGCACGAGAGATAATTTTAATTCCTGTTGCTTCATCAGCGTTTTCTGCTTTTAGGCTAGAAAGAGCTTCTTTTGCTCTTAATAAAGCAACACCTCCACCTGCAACAATTCCTTCTTCAACGGCAGCACGAGTTGCGTGAAGGGCATCATCAACACGGTCTTTTTTCTCTTTCATTTCAACTTCAGATGCAGCTCCAACATAAAGAACAGCAACACCCCCAGCTAATTTAGCCAAACGTTCTTGTAATTTTTCTTTGTCATAATCAGATGTAGTAGTCTCCATTTGACCTTTGATTTGGTTCACACGATTTTTAATCATGTCTGCATCACCAGCACCGTTTACAATGGTAGTGTTATCTTTGTCGATAGCGACTCTTTTTGCGCTACCAAGCATTTCTAATGTTGTGTTTTCTAAAGTGTGCCCTCTTTCTTCTGAGATTACAGTTCCGCCAGTTAAGATTGCGATGTCTTCTAGCATTGCTTTTCTTCGATCTCCAAAACCAGGAGCTTTAACAGCAGCAATTTTTAAGGCTCCACGTAATTTGTTTACTACCAAAGTTGATAAGGCTTCACCATCAACATCTTCAGCAATAATTAATAATGGTTTTCCGGATTGTGCAACTGGCTCTAAAACAGGTAATAATTCTTTTAAAGAAGAAACTTTTTTGTCATACAAAAGGATGTAAGGGCTGTCAAGTTCTGCTTCCATTTTTTCTGGATTGGTAACAAAGTATGGAGAAAGATATCCTCTGTCAAATTGCATTCCCTCTACAACATCTACGTAAGTGTCTGTTCCTTTGGCTTCTTCAACAGTGATTACTCCTTCCTTTCCAACTTTTGCAAAAGCATTAGCGATTAATTCACCAACTACTTCGTCGTTATTGGCTGAGATCGATGCAATTTGTTTGATTTTGTCAGAGTCGCTACCAACAACTTTTGCTTGTTTTGCTAGATCAGCAACGATTACTTCAACTGCTTTGTCTATACCTCTTTTTAAGTCCATTGGGTTTGCTCCAGCAGCAACGTTTTTAAGCCCTTCTTTTACGATAGCTTGTGCTAAAACAGTAGCGGTAGTAGTTCCGTCTCCAGCTAAATCATTTGTTTTAGAAGCAACTTCTTTTACCATTTGAGCTCCCATGTTTTCAAGAGCATCTTTTAATTCGATTTCTTTTGCAACCGAAACACCGTCTTTAGTTACAGTTGGCCCACCGAAAGATTTACCAATAATAACGTTACGCCCTTTTGGGCCAAGTGTTACTTTTACAGCATTTGCCAATGCATCAACTCCACGTTTTAATCCATCACGTGCTTCTATATCAAATTTTATATCTTTTGCCATTTTATTTTGTTCTGTTTAAAGTTTATTAGTTTAAGATTTCAAGTTGTCTTGATACTTAATTCTTTCAGACTTATTGTTGTTTAGATGATAGCAAGGATATCGTCCTCACGCATAATCAAATAATCTTTTCCTTCTAGTTTTAATTCGGTACCAGCATATTTCCCGTAAAGAACTGTGTCTCCAATTTTTACAGTCATAGTGTGGTCTTTTGTCCCATTTCCAACAGCAACTACTGTTCCTTTTTGTGGTTTTTCTTTGGCTGTATCTGGAATAAAAATTCCTGACGCTGTTTTCGTTTCAGCCGCTACTGGTTCAATAAGAACTCTATCTGAAAGAGGTTTAATGTTTAAAGTCATGATTTTTTATATTTATATTTAATTTACTGATTCTTGTTCTTTCAGAAATTATGCCATTGCGCTTAAACTGACATTATTTCTTATGAAAAATGCCAGCTTTGGCAGGCTGGCATTCTATGTATTGGTGTAAATAAATTACTTAGCTGGTGTAGCTGGTGCAGGTGTGTTTTCTGCAGGAGCTTGAGTAGGAGCATTTGTTTTTGGAGCTGCTGCCTCAGTGTTATCTATAATTTTTGAATCAGAATCGCTTAAGGTTCCAGTGAAGCTTAAACCTGAAAGTAAAATTAAAGCAATTAATAAAGTTGCTAATGTCCAAGTGCTTTTGTCTAAGAAATCAGTTGTTTTCTGAACACCACCTAACATTTGAGAACCACTTATTGTAGAAGATAGTCCGCCGCCTTTAGGATTCTGAACCATTATTACTACTACCAATAGAAAACATACTATTGTAATTAAAACTAAAAAAATTGAAAACATACTATTATTTATTAATTATTATTTTGTTGGACTATCTTAATATCTTTTATACGGTCTGCAAAGAAACTACTTTTTTCTGGATATTTCAAAATTAAAATTTCATAAGCTTGAATAGCTTTTTGATATTTTTTTTGTTCCAAATATACTTTGGCTAAAGTCTCTGTCATCAAATAAGAATTGTCTTCTTTGTTTAAGTCGATATTTGGTGTAAATACGGCTCCAGGCTTTATCGGTGGTATTTTTGGACTGGTCTCTATGAACTTGTCAATCAATGCTGCTTTTTTTATTTTATCTTCATCAATGATTGGCTGGGGTTCTTTGGGAATACTTTTAATTTCAGGTGTTTTTTCGCGAACGATTGGTTGAATGCGCGAAATTTGTAACCATTGATGAAAGGAATGGGTTTCGGATTTTGAAAAATCGATTGGTTTTCCTATTTCTAATTTTTTTTCAATTTCGGTTATAGCTTCCTCTGTTGTTTCTTTGGTTTGCTGGGGTAAGGCGGTATTGATTGGCCCTAAAATCGATTGCTCTATATTTTTATCAATATCAATTTTATCAACAAGTAAAGAATTACTTGAAAGAGTTGTAGTGTTAGCTTCTTTTATTGAAGTAAGTATCGAATGCTCCAAAGGACTTATTTTGGGCTCGTCTATTTCTTCTTTTTTTATAATTAAACTATCTACTACATTAATATTGAGTAATTCCTCTATTTTTTTTTCGTAAGTTTTCTTTTGAATTGCTGTAAATGAATCTGAAGTTATAAAATCAAACAATACACTTCTATCTGTTGTGTGAGCTGCGGCTATTTTTAAAGCAAAATTATATTTGTAGCTATTTTGATTATAAAGACCTTTCAGACGTAATGCTCTTGCGCTTTGGAAAAATGGAAATTCATCCAATACTTTTTCTAAAGCCATCGTTTGATTTTCGATGATTTCCTCTGGTTGGTTTAATAAATAATTATAGCTACTGATGTTCATTTTAAATATTTCTTACTTTTTTATTTGACTATATAATTGGAAACTAATTTACCATTTTGCTAGAGATTCGTTGAAAATATCTTGTGTGATTCTTTCGAATATTTCTTTGATTGCGGCGTCTTTTGTCGCTCCAACTAATTGTGTATTTGCTGGAAAATCATAATAAAATTCGAAAGATTTATCGAAATCATCTGACTCTTTGTTTTTATTGGTAAACCTAACATTTATTCTAATTTTCAGCCTACTTTGAGCAGCTTTTTGATCAGCAGTTGCTGTCATTGGACTAATTCGGTAATCTGTAATTTCGCCTTCATAGGTCAAATCTCCTCCATTTTTTACTAATTGTAAATTGGTTTGGTTTTGGATTAAGTCCTGTAAAGTTAACGTAAAAGTTCTATCAATACCAGGTTCGATTACCTCTGCATTATTAGGAAAAAAGTTTACTTGATAGGTTTTGGCATCAATTTTTCCTGTTCCTGTAAAGTTGTAAACAGAACAGCTGTTGGTAATTGTTGTAATGGTAAGTAGTAATAATAAATGTATTTTTTTCATTGTACTTTGTGAAATTCTTTTTTAGAAACTTTCTAAAGGAGAGAATATAGTTTCCAAATGTAGTTTTTTTAGTGTTTGAGTTTTGTTTTATAAATCAAATTGTTTTATTTTTCGATATAGAGTGCGTTCCGAAATTCCTAATTCGTCAGCAGCAGCTTTTCGTTTTCCTTTGTTTTTCTCTAATGATTTTTTGATCATTTCAATTTCTTTCTGCTCCAATCTCAAAATTTCTTCTTCTTCTATGGTTTCAGCCAGAAGATAATTGTTGGAATCCTGCTCTTCATAATCTTGTTCAATATTTGAATGATATGAAGTGCTTGGAGTTTCTTCAAAATCTATTTCGCTATCATCTTCTTTTGATCCGTAAATTTTTTTGATAAGTGATTTGTTATTTTCCTGAACATTAGAATTTCCATTTTGCATTAATTCTAAAGTAAGTTTTTTTAAATCGTGTAAATCACTTTTCATATCAAAAAGAACTTTGTACAAAATTTCTCTTTCGGTATTAAAGTCGCTTTCGCTTTTTTTATCTTTTATAACTGAAGGTAAAACGTTGTTGTCTTCACTTGGTAAATACGATTGAAGTGTTGTAGCATTTATATCTCTATTGGTTTCTAGGACTGATATTTGTTCGGCAACATTTCGCAATTGTCTAATATTACCACTCCAGCGAAACTTTTGCAAAAGCAAAATAGCACTTTCGTCTAGTTTTAATGGAGGCATTTTGTATTTGTTGGCAAAATCGGCTGCAAATTTTCGGAACAATAAATGGATATCATCTTGGCGCTCTCTTAATGGCGGTAATACAATATCTACAGTGCTTAAACGATAGTATAAGTCTTCACGAAATTTTCCTTTTTCGATAGCCTTGAATAAATTAACATTGGTTGCTGCTACAATTCGAACATTTGTTTTTTGTACCTGAGAAGATCCAACTTTTAAGAATTCTCCATTTTCTAAAACACGTAACAAACGAACTTGCGTAGTAAGGGGTAATTCGCCTACTTCGTCAAGGAAAATTGTTCCGCCATTGGCTACTTCAAAATAACCTTCTCGGGTGCTGGTGGCGCCTGTAAAAGCTCCTTTTTCATGTCCAAAAAGTTCACTATCTATTGTTCCTTCAGGAATAGCACCACAGTTTACAGCTATGTATTTTCCGTGTTTTCGATGCGATAGGGAATGGATTATCTTTGGAATGCTTTCTTTTCCTACACCACTTTCACCAGCAACCAAAACAGAAATGTCGGTCGGTGCAACCTGAATGGCTTTTTCTATTGCACGATTCAGTTTTGGGTCATTCCCAATAATCTCAAATCGTTGTTTTATGTTTTGAACTGTTTCCATTTTTTATATCAAGGCTAGAAGCAATTTGTTTTTTTAATTTACCACAAATTACACAAATTTTCACAAATTCTTTTTCTATGTATTTATTAATCTTTTGTGAATTAATGATTTGTTTTGAAAATTTGCAATTATTCCGACTGGTGTGTCTGCTAATTTCATATAATTTAATGTTTGTGCAAGATGATCATTACTAATTTCTTTTACTGATTTTATTTCGAGAATAATATCATCATAAACAACAAAGTCTGCATAAAATTTATGAGGTAAAATAATTCCCTTGTATTCTACATTAAATTCTTTTTCTCTTTCGAACGGAATATTATGATTTTTAAATTCTATCTCTAAAGCATCTTTATAAACAATTTCAAGTAAACCAGGTCCCAGTAATCGATGAACCTCCATACAAAGGCCTACAACTTTGTAGTTTTCATCTTTTTTGTAATAATACTCAGAGTCACTCATGTTAATTTTTTAATAAAAGTAAATTTGTGAAAATTTGTGGTCAAAAGAAATTAGTTCATTTCTGAATATCCTACTGCTTCCCCTTTTAGGGTTCCGCTAGTACAACTTATGATTTTTACATTTACAAAATCTCCAATTTTATAATGTTCTTTTGGGAATACCACTGTGATGCTTTGTGAATTTCTGCCCGAGAATTCTTCCTTCGATTTTTTGGATACTTTTTCAATTAAAACTTCAACTGTTTTCCCTATAAATTCTTCGCTACGAAACCAAGCGTGTTTTTGTTGCAAATCAACAATTTCTTGTAATCTTCTAGCTTTGGTTTCTTCAGGGATATCATCTTTCATTTTTCTTCCAGCCAAAGTTCCTGGGCGTTCAGAATAACTGTACATGTAACCAAAGTTGTATTTTACATATTCCATCAAGCTCAAAGTGTCTTGGTGATCCTCTTCGGTTTCTGTTGGAAATCCTGAAATCATATCTTGCGTGATGGCAGCATCAGGAACAATTGCGCGGATTTTATTTATCAAAGTCATATATTCTTCGCGAGAATGCAAACGGTTCATTTCCTTTAAAATTCGATTACTTCCCGATTGAACAGGTAAGTGAATGTGCTTGCAGATATTTGGGTATTTGGCAATAACATGTAAAATGCTTTCGTGCATATCCTGCGGATTAGATGTCGAAAAACGAATTCGCATTTTAGGAAAACCAACAGCAACCATTTCAAGCAATTGATCAAAATCGACTGCGGTTGCTTTTTGCATTTCGGTAGCGTTTACAAAATCTTTTTTCAATCCGCCGCCATACCACAAATAACTATCTACATTTTGGCCTAAAAGAGTAACTTCTTTAAACCCTCGATTCCATAAGTCTTGAATTTCGTTCATAATACTTTGAGGTTCGCGGCTACGCTCACGTCCTCGAGTAAAAGGAACCACACAAAAGGTGCACATGTTGTCACAACCTCTGGTGATCGAAACCAAAGCGGTAATCCCGTTGCTCATCAATCGCACCGGAGAAATATCGCCATAAGTTTCTTCTTTAGACAAAACAACATTTATGGCATCACGACCATCTTCAACTTCATTCAATAAATTTGGTAAATCTTTATAGGCATCAGGTCCTACAACAAGATCTACAATTTTTTCTTGTTCTAAAAACTGACTTTTCAAACGTTCAGCCATACAACCCAAAACGCCTACTTTCATTTTTGGGTTTACTTCACGTTTTACAGCGTTGTATTTTTCTAAACGTTTGCGAATGGTTTGTTCTGCCTTATCTCTAATAGAACATGTATTGACCAAAACCAAATCGGCTTCTTCTAGAACTGAAGTAGTGTTGTAACCGCCATCAGCAAGGATAGAAGCAACGACTTCGCTGTCTGAAAAGTTCATGGCACAACCGTAACTTTCAATAAAAAGTTTTTTAGTGTTTTCTGGTTTATGTTCTAATACAAGGCTATTCCCTTGTTTGCTTTCTTCAATTATCTTTTCCATAAGGGTATTTTCAATTCCGCAAAGATAAGGTAAATGCAGTAATTATGACAAGATGTCAGATGAAGAATTAACAACTTTTTATGTACTTGTTTTTAGGTTTTGTATTTAGGAGCTACTTCCTGCTTTTCGTTACAAGTCCTCGTCCCGCTGGCAACATTTTTATGTAGTTGCAAGAGCTTCCTTTGGTCGCTTTGCCTCTACACAAAATGTAAGCCATCGAAACTCTGGGCTTTTCACTATAATCAGGGCTAGGGCAGTAGTTTTCAAAAAGAAGAATTTACAAAACCCGAAATTCTTTCAATAAAAAACCATTAGCAACAGATTTAAATTCGTTCAATTGATTTTGAATCCAAATGGGCTCCTGTTTCAATTCTTTAGCCATTATCGTAGCGACTTTTTCAGAACATTCTATCGCTGCTCGTGCATCTAGAAATAATAACCTAACACGTCTTGCTAGAATATCTTCTACAGTTCTGGCCATCTCGTATCGAATGGCCCAAACCACTTCGGCTAAAGTATATTCGTAATTTGGGTGCAATTTTTCTTTGAGTTCAGGTTCGGTTCTTTGTAATTCAAGTATATCATTGGCATCTGTTCCATAGACAAACAAATGGTTTTGAAAATTTGTGGTGTTGTTTTGATTGTTTCCGTGAATAGATAAATGCTTAGTGACACATTTGTTTTTGGGTAATTTATGAACTTCGATAGTTTTGTTTACAAGATCTTCGGCGATTTTTCGATAGGTTGTCCATTTGCCCCCGGTTACACTAATTAAACCTGTTTTTGAAATAATTATTTTATGGCTTCGGGAAACTTCTTTAGTGTTTTGTTCTTCTTTTCCAGGAACTGCCAGTGGTCGTAATCCTGCAAAAACGGATAAGACATCTGATCTTGTTGGTTTTTTGGATAAGTATCGTTGGGCTGTTTCTAATACAAATTGAATTTCTTTTTCTAATGCAATTGGTTCGATTGCCGTTTTCTTGACTAGTGTGTCGGTTGTGCCAACTACAATTTTATCATGCCAAGGAACTGCAAAAAGTACTCTTCCGTCACTTGTTTTTGGGATCATCAGTGCATTTTCGCCCAAAAGAAATGATCTGTCAAATACTAAATGAATACCTTGACTCGGAACAATGTATTTTTTATAAACGGTATCATTCATTTTCATAATAGCATTGGTAAAAACGCCAGTCGCATTTATAACCGTTTTGCTTTTTATGCTATATTCTATTTGGGTTTCTTTATCTATTGTTTTTACACCTATAATTTGTTTTTTATTATTTTTTAGTAATTGAGTAACTTTAAAATGGTTGAGTACGCAAGCTCCTTGTTCTACAGCGGTTTGTGCCAGATTTATTGCCAAACGAGAATCGTCAAATTGGCCGTCGTGATAGAGTACTCCGCTTTGTAAGTCTTTTTGTTGTATCGAGGGTAATGCGTTTATGGTTTGCTCTTTGGTTAAATATTTGGAACTTCCTAGACTCAACTTTCCAGCTAATACATCATAAAGTTTTAGACCTAAAGTATAAAAATAACCTCCCCACCAATTGTAATTAGGGATGATAAAGGATTCGTTCTTAACTAAATGTTTTGCGTTTTTGGCTATTAATCCTCTTTCTTGAAGGGCTTCCATTACTAAAGCAATATTGCCTTGTTCTAGGTAACGAACTCCGCCGTGAACCAGTTTTGTGCTTCGGCTAGAGGTTCCTTTAGAAAAATCTATAGCTTCTAATAGAAGTGTTTTGAGTCCTCTACTGGCCGAATCTACTGCTGTACCCAGTCCATTAGCACCTCCGCCAATAATGATGATGTCCCAAATTGGCTCTTGGTTGAGTTTTTTTAACTGTTCTGTTCTATTCATTTAGCAATTTTATTGTAGTAAATTTAATCAAATAATTATATGATTTGTTGTTGTAAAATGAATTTTAAGTTACCCGAAAAGCATTGGACAGTTTTAATTGTGATCTAAGATCATTTTTTCGAACAGCAGTGTGATTTTTGAATTAAAAAAAAATCTGCTTGCTAAAAAAATAACAAGCAGATTTATAAAAAAATATAAAAATTAAGAGAAAATTTTATTGCCAACCGCCACCAAGTGCCTTATACAATTGTATCAAAGCATTGAATTGTTGGTATTTGTTATCAATTAGACTCAATTCAGCGTTTAGAGTTTCCGCTTTTGCAGCCAAGACTTCCAGATAATTTACCATACCGTAGGTCAATAATTCATCTGAGTAATCGCTGGCTAAATTCAAGGTTTCAACTTGTTTGTTGCGAACTTCAATTTTAGTAGTTTCATTTTTATATTGTGCTAAAGCATTTGAAACTTCGTTTCCAGCAGTAAGTAAAGATTGCTCAAATTGTAATAAAGCGGCTTGTTGGTTGGCTTGGGCAACTTCATAGTTCGTCCTGATTTGTCTTTTATTAAAGATGGGTTGGGTTAATCCGCTAACAATATTGGCAAAAATAGAATTCGCACTCAACCATTGTTTGATGTCAATACTTTGAAAACCTCCTGTAGCTGATAATGTAACAGTTGGATAAAAGTTGGTTTTTGCAATGTTGGTTTGTTCAAAATTTTGAATCAAATTATATTCTGCCGCAATAACATCAGGTCTGTTTCTAAGCAGAACAGCAGGAACACCTAAAGTGATTTGAGTATCTATTTTTTGATTTTCGATGGTACCTCTTTCTAAGTGTTTTGGATTTTCACCCATTAACATATTTAGTTTGTTTTCAAGAAAAATCACATTGTTTTTCAAATCAGCCAAAATCAATTCAGTTGTGAATTTCTGCGCTTCGGTTTGTTTTACACCCACTTCATTCACCGATCCCGCTTTTTTCAAATCGATCATGGTTTGAACACTCTCTACACGATTGATTAGAGTTTCTTCGGTAACTTTTATTTGGGCATCAACAGAAAGTAATTCAAAATAAGTAGAAGCAATTTGAGCAATTAAATCTGATTTTACCGCTTGATTGGCTGCTTGAGTTTGCAAATAAGCAGCATTGGTAGCACGTTTGTTACTGCGTATTTTACCCCAAATATCAGCTTCCCAAGATAAATTACCAGTCAATTGATATTGGTTAACCTTTGTGTTTTGAACCACTCTACCCATTTGACTGTTTTTGGATAATTCTTGATGAGTCCAATCGGCACCCATAGAAAAAGAAGGTAAATACCCTGCTTTTCCTTGTTTCATCATGGCTTCAGAGGCTGCCAAGGTTTGCATGGCAATTTTGATATCCAGATTGTTTTGCAATCCAGTTTTGATGTATTCCTGCAAAATTGGATCTGTAAATATTTTATCCCAAGACACATTCGCCATTGAAGTACTATCGGTACTTTTTGTTTCGGTACGATACAATTCATCGGTTTTAACTTCCGGCCTTTTATAATCTTTGGTAACTAAACAAGATTGCAACAAGATTGCCGAGATTGCCAATAAAGCAATGTTGTATATTTTATTTTTCATAATCTTATTCTAAAGTTTGAATGTCTGATTCCTCAACAGGTTCAGGGAGTGGTTTTCCAGAAATTTTTTCTTGTAAATTTTGGAAAATGATAAACAAAATCGGAATAACAAATACTCCTAAAACAGTTCCGATTAACATTCCGCCAATAGCTCCTGTTCCGATGGCTTTGTTACCCACAGCTCCAGCACCTTGTGCCAACATTAATGGTAATAATCCTAAGATGAAGGCAAACGAGGTCATCAAAATTGGACGCAAACGTGCTACTGCTCCTTGAATAGCGGCTTGGGTTACACTCAATCCTTTTCGTCTGGCATCGGCTGAGAATTCTACAATCAAAATGGCATTTTTCGCTAACAGACCAATAAGCATAATGAGCGTAATTTGAAGGTAAATATTATTGGTTACCCCAAAGAAGAATGCAAAAATGTAAGCTCCAGCTAAACCAATTGGTAAGGATAATAAAACGGCAATTGGCAATACATAACTTTCATATTGAGCTGATAGTAAGAAATAAACAAACACGATACATAATATGAAAATAAAGAGGGTTTGTCCGCCGGCACTGATTTCTTCACGAGTTAGTCCTGAAAATTCGTATCCGTAACCCAAAGGTAACTTTTCGGCTGCTACTTCTTGAACCGCTTTAATAGCATCTCCAGAACTAAATCCAGGATTTGGTGCTCCAGTAATTTTTACCGAAGTAAATAAGTTGAATCGCTCAATAGCTTGTGGACCAAATACTTTTTCTAATTTCACAAATTGCGAAATTGGAGCCATTTGACCTGAACTGTTTCGAACTAAAACGGTATTTAATGACTCAGGATCGGTTCGGAATATTGGTTCTGCTTGATAAATAACACGGAATTGTTTTCCGAATTTATTAAAGTTTGACGAATACACACCTCCGTAATATCCTTGCAAAGTTCCTAAAACATCGGTTACTGTAAGTCCAGCTTTTTTAATGGCAGGAACATTCAAATCAATTCGATATTGAGGATAGTTTGGCGAAAATGCTGTAGAAGCATATTGAATTTCCGGGCGAGCATTTACAGAAGCCAAGAAATCTGAACTTACTTTGCTGAACTCCTGAATTGAACCTCCTTTTTGGTCTTGTAATTGCATTTCAAAACCATTCGAAAATCCGAAACCAGTTAGGGTAGGACGAGCAAAGAACAAGACTTTAGCATCTTTAATTGTCGCTGTTCGTTTAAAAAGTTCTTGAACTACAGCCGAAATTTCAGATGATTTTTCTTTACGTTCTGCCCAAGGTTTTAGTTTTACAATTACCATTCCGTAGTTGTTACCTGTACCGCTAAGCATACTACGACCCGAAATACGAAGTACTTCTTTAATTTCAGGAATGTCATTCAATTTGTTTTGTACCTCTAATAAAACCTCTTCAGTTCTTTTTAAAGAAGTTCCAGGTGCTAATGAAATATCAGACATAATTGATCCCGTATCTTCATTAGGAACGAAAGCTTTTGGCGTAATATTTAATAATAAAACGAAAATTCCAGTAAAAATGGCAATTCCCAAGAAAGCCAACCATTTTCTCTTAACAAAAAATTCTACTGACTTTTTATATTTGGCTGTGGTAGCATCAAATCCAGTATTGAAAGCAGTATAAAAACGGTCTAAAAATCCTTTTTTAGGTGCATTTTTATCGTGTTCTTTCAAGAAAATGGCACATAAAGCAGGTGATAATGTTAGGGCGTTAATAGCTGATAAAACAATAGAAACCGCTAATGTTAATCCAAATTGTTTGTAGAAAACTCCTGATGAACCACTAATAAAAGAAACTGGAATAAATACCGCTGACATTACCAGAGTAATCGAAATGATGGCGCTACTGATATCATTCATAGCACTATGGGCTGCTTTTTTAGGATTATGTTCACCGGCTTCCATTTTGGCATGAACCGCCTCAACGACCACAATGGCATCATCAACCACAATTCCCACCGCTAATACTAAAGCAAAAAGTGTCAATAAGTTGATGGTAAAACCAAACATACTCAAGAAAAAGAACGTACCAACAATAGCCACTGGAACCGAAATAGCCGGGATAAGTGTTGATCTCCAGTCTTGTAAGAAAACGAAAACTACCACGAAAACTAAAATAAAGGCTTCAATTAAAGTGTGAATTACTTTTGTAATGGATTCATCCAAAAAGTCATTCGCATTAATTAAAGTGGTGTAATTTACCCCTTTTGGAAAATTTACTGAGGCATCGTCAAGTACTTTTAACGAATGTTCAATTACTTCCTGAGCATTTGATCCAGCAGTTTGGGCAATGGCAATTGCTACCGATTGATTTCCATTGGTCAATGTGTTACTGGCGTAATTGATAGCTCCCAATTCTACTCGTGCAACATCGCCTAATTTAAGAACTTCTCCATTTGGTGTTGAGCGCACCACAATTTCTTCAAATTCTCTAGTGGTTTGTAAACGACCTTTATATTTTAAAATATATTGAAAAGAGTGATCACTACTTTCTCCTAATTGTCCAGGAGCCGCTTCAATGTTTTGTTCGGCTAATAAGGCATTGATATCAGCTGGAACTAAACCGTAGGCCCCCATTACGTCTGGTTTTAACCAAATACGCATAGAGTAATCTTTTTGACCAAAGATCATAGCTTCTCCTACACCAGTAACCCTTTTTAGTTTAGGAACGATATTGATGTTAGCATAATTTTGAAGGAAGGTCATGTCATAATTAGGATTTTCACTGTAAAGTGAGAAAATCAAAATATTGTCACTTTGTCTTTTGGCTGTAGTTACCCCAGCTTTTGTAACCTCTTGTGGTAAAAGTGGAGTAGCACGTGATACACGGTTTTGAACGTTTACCGCAGCCATATCTGGATTGGTGCCTAATTTGAAATATATATTAATGGAAGCTGAACCGTCATTATTAGATGTAGAAGTCATGTAAGTCATGTCTTCAACACCATTAATTTGTTCTTCCAGCGGAATTACAACGGAGTTCATTACTACTTCGGCACTAGCTCCTTGATAGTTAGCCGAAACGGTAACAGTTGGAGGGGCAATTTCTGGATATTGTGAAACGGGAAGTGATATTAATCCCAAAACACCCAGAATAACGATGATAATAGAAATCACCGTTGACAATACGGGTCTGTCAATGAATTTTGAAAACATAGGGTGTTATTTTATTATTTAGTTTCTTTTGTGTCAGAATTTGCTAATACAGGATTAGCTACAATTTCAGGTTTGATTTTAGTTCCTTCAGAAATAATTCCGATTCCTTCAATTAAAATGGCATCATCCACATTTAAACCTTTATCAACTACATAAAATTTTCCGCCTGGAACTTCGCGAACTTCTACTGGTTTAGCGACAACTTTATTGTCTTTGTCATAGCTAAGAACAATTCTTTTGTCTTGCATTTCTAAAGTTGCATTTTGTGGAATTAAAATTACATCTTGTAAATTGGTTGGAATTTTAACAGTCCCGCTACCACCAGAACGCAATAATTTATTAGCATTTGAAAAACGTGCTCTTACATTAAATGATCCAGTTTGCGTGTTGGCTTGACCACTAAAAGTTTCAATTTTCCCTTTTTGATCGTATTCAGTTCCATTACTTAAAATCAAATTTACAGCTGGCATTTGGGCAATTTTTTCCTGAAAAGTTTTTCCAGCTGCATGCATGGTAATATCCAATTGTTGTTTTTCGTTCATGGAAAAGTATGCGTAAATAGTGCTTACATCAGAAATTCTCGTCAACGGTTCTGTAGTTTGGCTGCTTACATAACTTCCTAAGCGTAAAGGCAAGGTTCCTACAATTCCATTTACAGGACTTTTGATGTTTGCATAATTAATTCTTGCAATGATACTTTGGTAGGTACTTTTTGCACTAGCTAAATTGGCTTTGGCAGTTTCTAATTGTACATCGCTAATGATTTTTCTTTCAACTAATGGTTTCAAACGATTAACTTCTACTTGAGCAGCATCTACTTTAGCTTTAGCAGCACTAGCTTCCTGATCGGCAGTTTGAGTTTCTAATTTAAAAAGAGGTTGTCCTTTTCTCACTTCTTGTCCTTCTTGAACATAAATCTTTTCAATATAACCATCTACTTTGGCACGAATGTCAATATCGGTAATACCTTCAAGGGTTGCTGGATATTCAGCCAATAAAGAGGTGTTAGATTTGCTAACTTTAATAACTTTATAAGGCATAACAACTGGCTCTTTTTGTTCGTTTTTCTTTGCACATGAAGCAAATACTAGCATTATGGCAATTAGCGAGAATTGAATATTCTTCATTTTGGATTATAAATTATGATTATGATTTTTTTTCTATTTCTTTAAATTCTTCAATTGATTTAAGAAGAATATCTTCAATATTTTGCACGTAAGATTTGTAAGCTTTGGCATGTTCTAAGTTGTGACTTTCTTGTTTGCAACTCATGGTTTGTGATCGGTAAATAGTAAGCTTGTCAATCAGTTCTTTTTCATGATTAATGACCTTAATATAATTAGCCAATCGGTTACTGAAAGGTGCTGCCTTAAAGTATTTCCTGCGGTCACCTGCAAAAGTGTGATAATAAATACGTTCTGAGTTTAATAATAAATGTAAATTGGTTGATACCGAACTTTTGCTAGCTCCTATTTTAGTTACAATATCTTCAAATGTCAATCCTTGTTTACATCCATCAAGAATTAATAACCCCATAATTCGGGCAGCTAAGGGAGGTACATTGTATATGGACTCAAAATGTATCCCAAACATCTCGATTAATTCTTCTTTTTCTTTTTGTAAATCTTCCATTAGTAAAAAATTTACTCAAAGATAAAGTTAGTTCGGTAATCAACGAACTAACCGAACTTTAAACTTTTGTTAAAAAAACGAAATCGATTTATTTTCAATAATCATCACATCAAAAAAAAAATGAAGTTATTGTTTTGTGCAAAATCTTGAAATTGATTTTTGAAATTGTTATTGTGATTAAATTTTTTAATGGTTGTTGTCAATAAATAATTGTTTTCTGTTGAGATTTAAATTGTAATTAAAATCAATGAAAGGTAGATATTTAAAAAAAAAAATTATTTTTGCGATTCAAACAATAGCAAGATGGCAAAGAATTTAGTGATAGTTGAGTCCCCTGCAAAGGCAAAAACAATCGAGAAATTTCTAGGAAGTGATTTTCAGGTTGAATCAAGTTATGGGCATATTGCCGATTTACCTTCCAAAGAAATTGGAGTAGATGTCGAAAATGGATTCACACCCAAATATGAGGTTTCCTCAGAAAAAAAAGCGTTAGTGTCTAAGTTGAAAGCTTTAGCTAAGAATGCCGAAATGGTTTGGTTAGCAAGCGATGAGGACCGCGAGGGAGAGGCTATTTCTTGGCACTTGGCGGAAGAACTAAAACTGAAACAAGAAAAGACAAAACGTATTGTTTTTCATGAGATTACAAAAAATGCTATTCTTAAAGCCATTGATAATCCCCGAGAGATTGATTATAATTTAGTCAATGCACAACAAGCCCGTAGGGTTTTGGATCGTTTAGTGGGATATGAATTGTCTCCAGTTCTTTGGAGAAAGGTAAAAGGAGGATTGTCTGCTGGACGTGTTCAATCTGTTTCCGTTCGATTGATTGTTGAGAGAGAACGCGAAATTCAAAATTTTACTCCAGTTGCTTCCTATTCTGTTGTGGCCGAGTTTACAACTGAAGCAGGAAAATCACTTAAAGCAAAACTCCCAAAGAATTTTAATACTAAAAAAGAAGCTGAAGATTTTTTAAATCAAAATATTGGCTCTATATATAAGGTAGCAGATTTAGAAACTAAACCTACTAAGAAATCTCCAACTGCCCCTTTTACAACGTCAACATTACAACAAGAAGCAGCAAGAAAATTGTATTTACCTGTTGGAATTACGATGCAATTAGCACAGCGTTTATACGAAGCTGGACTTATTACATATATGAGAACAGATAGTGTAAACTTGTCTAAAGAAGCGATGGATGCTGCTCAAGCAGAAATTATTAAGTCGTACGGAAAAGAGTTTTCGTTTCCAAGAATTTTTGCTAATAAGAGTAAAGGGGCCCAAGAAGCTCACGAAGCTATTCGTCCAACTGATATGTCGCGTCATACCGTAGATATTGATAGAGACCAGGCTCGCTTGTATGATTTAATTTGGAAAAGAACTTTGGCTTCGCAAATGAGTGATGCTAAGTTAGAGCGTACCAATGTGAAAATCGAAGCTAATAACCATTCTGAAGTTTTTACAGCTTCAGGCGAAGTTTTGCTTTTTGAAGGTTTTTTGAAAGTGTATCTTGAAGGACATGATGAGGAAGAAGAAGAACAAGAAGGATTATTGCCTGCATTAAAAGTAAACGAAAAATTAGAAAATAATTATATTACCGCTACCGAAAGATATACTAGACCAGCTGCACGTTATACAGAAGCTTCTTTGGTGAAAAAATTAGAAGAATTAGGGATTGGCCGTCCTTCAACGTATGCTCCAACAATTTCAACAATTATTAATAGAAATTATGTTGAAAAAGGAACTTTAGAAGGTCAAGAACGTAATTATACACAATTGACTTTACAGTCGGGTAAGGTTACTGATAAAGTCCTCAAAGAAAATACAGGTTCTGATAAAGGAAAGTTGGTTCCAACTGATATTGGAACAATAGTTACGGATTTCTTAGTTAAAAACTTTGGAAATATTCTTGATTATAATTTTACTGCAAAAGTAGAACATGATTTTGATGAAATTGCCGAAGGAAATATCGAATGGACCAAAATGATGCAAGAGTTTTATAATACTTTTCATCCTACTGTAAAAGATGTTGAGGCTAATGCGGATAGAGAAAGTGGTGAGCGTGTTCTTGGTGTTGATCCAGAGTCTGGAAAACCAGTGTCTGTTCGGTTAGGAAAATTTGGACCAATGGCTCAGATAGGTGAGGCTGATGATGAGCAGAAAAGATTCGCAAGTCTTAGACATGAACAAAACATAGGTAATATTACTTTAGAAGAAGCGTTAAATTTATTTTTGCTTCCAAAAAATTTGGGTATATATAAAGGAGAAGAAGTAGAAGTTAGTAATGGTCGTTATGGACCTTATGTACGACACGGAAGTGTTTTTATTTCTTTGCCAAGAGGTGAAGATCCATTAGATGTTTCAATGGTAAGAGCGCAAGAATTGATCGATGAAAAAGCTATAGCTGACGCACCAATTGCTGTTTATAAAGGAGAAGGAGTTCAAAAAGGAACTGGTCGATTTGGGCCTTTTATTAAATGGAACGGAATCTTTATTAATGTTAGCAAAAAATATGATTTTGATAATCTCTCTCAATCTGATATCGAAGCTTTGATAGAAGATAAGTTGCAAAAAAACATTGATAAGGTAATTCATAATTGGGAAGAAGAAGGGATTTTAGTTGAAAAAGCACGTTGGGGTCGTTCTGTAATTAGTAAGGGTAAAATAAAAATTGAGCTGAGCAAAGATATAGATGCTTCAAAGTTGACTCTCGCAGAGGTTCAAGAAATGATTGCAAAAAAGGCACCTGCTAAAAAAGTGGCTGTCAAAAATGCGACAGCTACTAAAAAACCTGCCACAAAAAAAGCAACTACCAAGAAAAAGTAACAAAGACAATTCTGTTTCAAATAAAAGTTTGAAATATATAATATAAAAAACAAAAGATGGAGTTTGATTTTTTGGTACCATTAGATGCTGAAATTTTAGAATTTGTACAAGGTTTAACTACTCAGCATTTGGGTAGTAAAGTTGTATTCCATACCAATGATTCAACTCCTGATCTTGAACAAATAGATATTGCAATAATAGGTGTTCTAGATAATAGAGGAACAGGTAATACAAAAACAGGAGTCAATCTAAGTGAGGTTAGAAAAGAATTGTATAGCTTATATCCAGGAAACTGGAAAGCTTCTATAGCTGATTTTGGTGATATTTTACCAGGAAGCTCAAAAGAGGATACTTATTTTGCAGTAAAAAAAATAGTTTCGAGTTTAATAAAAAGAAAAATCACACCTTTAATAATAGGAGGTTCGCAGGATATAACCTATGCGCTTTATCGAGCTTATGATGATTTAGAGCAAATGGTGAATTTGGTTTCTATAGATAGCCGTTTTGATTTTGGTAAAGAAAATGCTCCAATTAGTTCTGATTCTTTTTTGACAAAAATTATTATAGACGAGCCTAACAATTTATTTAATTTCTGTAATATTGGTTATCAAACCTATTATAATTCTCAGGAAGAAATAGATTTGATAGAAAAATTATTTTTTGATGCTTATCGTTTAGGAGAGGTTTCTACTAATATTTCTATTTCAGAACCTATTTTTAGAGATGCTGATTTGGTTAGTTTAGATTTAACCGCCTTGAAGTCGTCAGATTCGGGTAATTTTATCAATTTTTCTCCAAATGGATTTAACGGAAAAGAAATCTGTGCATTGTCTAGGTATGCGGGAATAAGTGATAAGGTAAGTTCGTTTGGTGTTTTTAATCATAATAACACAAAACAAGAAGCGGTATTAATTGCTCAAATATTTTGGTATTTTATAGAAGGGTTTCATTACCGTTCAAATGAATATCCTTTTGGTAGTAGAGAGAACTATTTAAAATATATAGTTCCTTTAGAAGATGAAGATTTGGTCTTTTACAAAAGTGATAAAACAGATCGATGGTGGATAGAAATTCCATTTGTAGTCAGTTCGAGCAATAAATTAAAAAAGAACACGTTGTTACCTTGTTCTTACGAAGAATATTTGTCAGCTTGTAATCAGGAAATGCCTGAAAGATGGTGGAAAGCACAGCGTAAAAATATTGTATAAAATGTCTAGAAAATAAATTTGAAAGATTTTTAGATAAAAAGTTAAATTTATGTGATTCTTTAAAATAATTACCTAATACTTACAATTTTTTCAAAACTATGTTTTTTGTCGTTATTTTTTTACTCTTTGACGATTTTTTATTTTTTTTTTAGATTTTTTAACATACATTTGACTAAATAATTTAAGACTTTGAAAGGATTGTTTTTTTTAAAAAAAATAAATAGGTTTACAGTCTGTATAATAATGAATAGATAACCCCAATTTTTATGAAGAATTTCATTGCATTTACGGCAATTTTAACCGTGTTAATTAGCTGTGGTAGATCAAGCGACAAAGGTGAGTTGGTTGGTGTGAAAGGAGCAAAGTGGCATCCTGAAAAACCTTATGGAATGACGCTTGTCCCTGGAGGATCGTACATCATGGGTAAATCTGACGATGATGTTGCTAATGTTGGTGATGCACCAACTAAAACAGTAACTGTTAGATCCTTTTATATGGACGACACTGAAATTACCAATAGTGAGTATCGTCAATTTGTGGAATGGGTAAAAGATTCTACAATTCGTTTGCGTTTAGCTATTTTAGCTGAAGAAAGTGGGCAAACAGCACCAGCTGATGGAAAAGGTAAAAATGTAGGTAGTATTGCTGATTACTCTTTTAGTAGTAATATGGATCCTGAAAAAATGACCGCCTATGATAAGTATATGTATGATAATTATTATAGTATAGGTAGTGATAAAGATCCAAATGCTTATAAAAGGCTTAATAGAAAAACAAAGCTTATTAAGGATGTAAAAAAATATCCAGATGAATATTATGTTGAGGTAATGGATTCTATGTATTTACCATTAGAAGCTTCTTATAACGGCTTGAGAACAATGGATGTAAACAAGTTGAAATTCCGTTATACTTGGATGGATATTCAAGCGGCTGCTAAAGCAAAAGTTGGGAAAAGACAAGATTTTATTAGAACAGAAGAAGTAAAGGTTTATCCTGATACTACGGTTTGGATTAAGGATTTTAGTTATTCTTATAATGAGCCAATGCATAATGATTATTTCTGGCATAAGGCTTATGGAGACTATCCTGTAGTAGGGGTAACTTGGAATCAAGCTAAGGCTTTTTGTGAGTGGAGAACTTTAAATAAAAATATTTGGTTGAAATCTAAGAAAAGTCATTATGATAATGTAAACTCATTTAGATTACCAACAGAGGCTGAATGGGAGTATGCTGCTAGAGGAGGTTTAGAATCTGCTACTTTTCCTTGGGGAGGGCCTTATACTAAAAGTGATAGAGGTTGTTTCTTAGCAAACTTTAAACCAAATCGTGGAGATTATGCTGCAGACCAAGCATTATATACTGTAGAGGCTAAATCATATGAACCAAATGGTTACAACCTGTACAATATGGCTGGTAACGTTTCAGAATGGACTGATTCGGCATATGATGCAAACTCTTATGAGTTCATGTCAACAATGAACCCTGCAATTATTGATAATTCTAATAAACGTAAAGTAGTTAGAGGAGGTTCTTGGAAAGATGTTTCTTATTTCTTACAGGTTAGTACTCGTGCATTCGAATACTCTGATTCTGCTAGAAGTTACATCGGTTTTAGAACAGTTCAAGATTATATGGGAACTCAAACAACTAAAAACGGAAAAAAATAAAAAAACCCTAGATTACATAAATAACAAAAACCTATAAATTAACTTTAAAACTTTAAAAAAATGGCTATATTGAGCAAAAAAGCAATGAATTTCGCGTATGGTATGGGAGCGGCAGTAGTAATTATTGGAGCTTTATTTAAAATTACTCACTTTGAAATTGGACCATTAACAGGAACTCTAATGCTTTCAATAGGATTGGTAACTGAAGCATTAATTTTTGCCCTTTCTGCGTTCGAACCTGTAGATGAAGAATTAGATTGGACTTTGGTTTATCCTGAACTTGCAAATGGAGAAGCTCGTAAAAAAGAATCTAAAAAAGAAAGTGTAGCTGATGCTCAAGGGTTATTGTCACAAAAATTAGATGCAATGCTTAAAGAAGCTAAAATTGATGGTGAATTGATGTCAAGTTTAGGAAATAGCATCAAAAATTTCGAATCTGCTGCTAAAGGTATTTCTCCTGCAGCTGATGGAATTGCTGCTACAAAAAAATATAGTGAAGAATTGTCTATGGCTGCTGCACAAATGGAATCTTTGAACAGTTTATACAAAGTTCAATTAGAAAGTGCTTCTAGAAATGCAGAAGCTAATAAAGAAATCGCTGAAAATGCTGATAAATTGAAAGAGCAAATGCAATCAATGACAGCTAATATTGCTTCTTTAAACAATGTTTATGGAGGTATGTTAACAGCTATGAATAACAGAGGATAATTAGTTATTAAAACTATTAAATTTTAACGAATAACTAATTATTAGAAAATATGGCAGGAGGAAAATTAACCCCTAGACAGAAGATGATTAACCTTATGTATTTGGTTTTCATCGCAATGTTAGCAATGAATATGTCCAAAGAAGTTTTGTCAGCTTTTGGTTTGATGAACGAAAAATTGGAAGTTACAAATACAACAACGACTCAAAGAAACCAAGCTTTTATGGAAAAATTGGGTCAATTGGCTCAAGAACAACCAGCACAGTATGCTGACTTAAAAGCTAAGGCAGATAAAGTAAAGTTGTTAGTAGAAGATTTGAATTCTTACCTTGATAATTTGAAATCTGAAATGACTGCTGGTCTTGAAGATTCTAAAGATTATGAAGTAATGGATAAAGGTGATTTCTTAGATAGCAAATTTTTTGCTAATGACAAAATCACTCCAGCTGGACAAGAATTTGTTGATAAAATTAATAAGTATAGAATAGAGGTAGCTAAATTAGTGCCTTCTGTAGCTCCAAAAGTAAATCGTGTTTTTTCTACAGAGGATGTTACAAACAGAGATGGTATCAAATTACCTTGGTTAGAGTATAACTACAAAGGTTTCCCGTTGGTGGCTTCTTTGACAAAATTATCACAATTACAAGCTGATGTAAAAAATATTAATTCTGAAGTATTGTCAACAATGCTTACAGGTGAGCAAGCAAGCCAACTTTCATTTACCAACTATAAAGCTTTAGTGGTTTTAGATAAAACGGCTTTCTTCCCAGGAGAAAAAGTAACTGGAAAAATTGTTTTGGGACGTGTTGATGAGAATACTAAACCTAAAAGTGTTATCTTAAATGGGGCTAACATGAGTCCATCAAGTTTTAAAGCTGGTGGAGTTGAACTTGGTTTCACTGCTGCTGGTTTAGGAGAAAATCCATTGAAAGGTAAATTTATCTTTACTGAAAATGGTAAAGATGTTCCTGTAGATTTTGAAAGTACTTATACAGTTGTACCAAAACCTAATTCAGCTACAATTTCTGCTGATAAAATGAATGTGGTATATAGAGGTGTTGTGAACCCAATGACAATTTCTTTTGCGGGTGTTGCTGCTAATAAAATCAGTGCTTCTGCACCAGGTTTAAGTTCAGCTGGAAGACCAGGTGCTTATAATATGACTCCAGGGCAAGGTTCTGAAGTGGTAATTAATGTTTCCGGAACTTTACCTGACGGACAAAAAGTTAGTGATAGAAGATCTTTCAGAATCAAAGGTATTCCTGCTCCAGTTGGCGCAATTGGTGGAGAAATGGGAATTGTTAAAGGAGCTAAGTCTCGTTTAGAAGTTTCTCAAGTTTCTGCTAAATTACCAGATTTTGATTTTAACGTTAATTTAAATGTAGTTGGATTTACTTTAAAAGTTACAGGTCAGGCCGCTGTAATAGTATCTGGAGACAGAGTTAATGCGCAATGTAAAAGTGCTTTAGCAAGAGCGACTAGAGGAGATCAAGTAACAATTACTGATATTAAAACAAAATTAGTTGGTTCTGATATTATGCTTTCTAGAACTGCTCCAGTAATTTACGAAATACAATAAATATTTAAGTTGTTGAAAATTTACCTACTTAGATAAACTTAATAATTAATAAGATGAAGACTAAAAAATTAGTAGTAGTTGTTGCATTTGTTGCAGGGAGTTTTTCTTCATTTGCGCAGTCTAATTTGCTTAATGCTAAGACACCTGAGCAAATTGGTGTGAAAACTCAATCTCAAGTATCTCTTGATAATGATAAACCTTTAGCATACGGTTATGTAGATGATAGAGATATTTTGATGGGGAAAACTACTTGGGAGATAATTGATTTGAGCGAAAGATTTAATTTTCCTCTTTATTTTCCAATTGATTCTACTAATATCGGAAAAGACAGAAGATCTTTGTTTGATGTTTTGATTAAAGGTATTAAAACGAATAGAATAACTGAGGTTTATGCTGATGATTATTTCAATACAAAAAAGACTTTCAAAGATATGACAAGTTCTTTTACTTATATTGATACCACGAATGCTGGTAGAGAAGAAGTAAATGCTAATAGAGATTTGTATTTTCCGAAAGAAACCGTAACTTACAAAAAAGTTAATGGAAAAAGAGTTAAAGTAGTTGGACCACCAGCTGTAGCTAGAACTTTAGATCCTCAATTTATTGATAAAAGAGAACTTACAGCTCAGGATGTTACGGGATATAAGTTAAAAGGATATTGGTATTTTGATAAGCGTCAAAGTGAACTAAAGTATCGATTACTTGGAATTTGTCCTATTGCTCCTGAAGCAAGAGAAGTAGGAAGCGAAAATCCTGATTACATCGAATTGTTTTGGATTTTTTACCCTTCAATCAGAGATTATCTGCATGAGTATTTAGCTTTCAACGAAAAAAATTCAGCAATGCCAATTTCTTTTGACAGAATTTTAGATTCACGCCAATTTAGTGGAACTATTTATAAAGAAGAAAATGTTTATGGCGATCGTTTGATTACAGAATATATCAACGAAAATGCTTTAAATCAATTGCTAGAATCGGATAGAATTAAAGATAAAATTCGTGATTTTGAACACGATATGTGGAATTACTAATTCTTTATAATTTTACAAAAAAAACTCTTACTTCAAAAGTAAGAGTTTTTTGTTTTTTTAATATATATAAAATGATCATGCTCGATTATATAATTGTAGGTTCTGGTTTAGCTGGGATTTCTTTTTCAGAAATAGCGTTGCAACACGATAAGAGTTTTGTTGTATATAATGACGATTCTCAAAATTCGTCTAAAATAGCTGGAGGTCTCTATAATCCCGTTATTTTAAAGCGTTTTAGTGAGGTTTGGCAGGCACAAAAGCAATTGCATTTGATGAATGATTTTTATTCTAATTTGAAGAATAGATTTACAGATACATTTGATTTTAAAATGCCAATTTTGAGAAAATTTTTCTCAGTTGAAGAGCAAAATAACTGGTTTGCAGCTTCTGATAAAATACAGTTGAGCCCTTTTTTGTGTACTACTCTCATTTTTGATAAGTATAATGGTATTGATTCCCCTTTTGGTTATGGTGAAGTTTTACAGACAGGATATGTAGATACAGCTTTGTTGTTGTCCCAATATCAAGAGTATCTTTTGCTACAAAATAAAATGATTTTAGAGTCTTTTGTCTATGAAGATTTAATTATTGAAAAGGAGTATGTATCATACAAGAATCATAAGGCAAGACATATCATTTTTGCAGAAGGATATGGGATGCATTCTAATCCTTATTTCAAGGAATTACCTCTGGATGGGACTAAGGGTGAGTTGTTTATTATAAAAGCACCAAGCCTAAATTTAGATGTCATTGTAAACACGAGTGTTTTTATTTTGCCTTTAGGAAATGAATTGTTCAAAGTTGGCGCAACTTATAATTGGAAAGATAAAACTGATTTGCCTACAGAAGAAGGAAGAATTGAATTGGTAGAAAGGATTAAAGAAATAATCAATTGTGAGTTTGATATAATTGAACATTATGCAGGAGTGAGACCCACTGTTAGAGACCGAAGACCACTAGTTGGAACCCATCCAGTTTATCAAAATATTCATATTTTGAACGGACTAGGAACAAGAGGCGTCATGCTTGGGCCTGCAATGGCTGCGGATCTATATAATTATATTGAGAACAATATTCCTTTAGATAAAGAAATTGATATCAAAAGATTTAATAAAAGGATAAAAAAATGATTTACTTATCTTTTGTTGAGGGGTCATAAGACACAAACATATTGATATAAATATTTCTTGACCATCTTAATACGATAGGAAATGTAATAACTAGTGTGATTATAATGGCTATAAACGTAGTTTGAATATCAGCACCAAAAAAAAGAAATGCAATTATAAAAGTGGCTATTCCTATTGCGACATTGAGTGCATAACTAACGTACATAGCACCATAAAAAAAAGAAGGTTCTATTTGGTATTTTAATCCACAATGACTGCATTTTTCATTCATTTTAAGTACAGAACCTAAATGTAATAGATTTTTATCTGCATACATACTCTCTTTCATGCATTTTGGACAAGTTCCTGTTAAAATGCTATATAGTTTGGATCCTTTTTTTAACATTTGCAAAAAATTATGATTTGTTAATTTTAATTATACAAATTTACTAATACAATAAAGAATAAAATAATTTATTTACATGCTTAATATACACAATTTATCTGTTTCGTTTGGTGGTACTTATTTGTTTGAGGAGGTAACTTTTCGATTAGGAGCTGGTGATAGAGTAGGTTTAGTCGGGAAAAACGGAGCTGGAAAATCTACAATGTTGAAAATGTTGGCAAGAGATTTTGCCCCCGATTCAGGAGTTATTTCTCAAGAAAAAGACATCAAGATGGGATTTCTGCGTCAAGATATTGATTTTGAAAAAGGAAGAACTGTACTTGAGGAAGCTTATGAAGCTTTTACTGATATTAAAGTTGTCGAAAAAAAGCTTGAAGAAATTAATCATCAATTGGTAACTAGAACTGATTACGAAAGTGAAGAATACAGTAAAATAATTGAAGATTTATCTGATTATACTCATCGTTTTGAATTATTAGGTGGATATAACTATGTTGGAGATACCGAGAAGATTCTACTTGGATTAGGTTTTAAAAGAGAAGTTTTTGATAATCAAACAGAAACTTTTTCGGGTGGTTGGCGTATGCGTATTGAGTTGGCGAAATTGCTTTTGCAAAATAATGATGTTTTGTTGCTAGATGAGCCTACGAATCACTTGGATATAGAAAGTATTATTTGGTTGGAAAGTTTCTTGCGTAATTATCCTGGAGTGGTTGTAATCGTTTCACACGATAAAATGTTTCTGGATAATGTAACCAATAGAACTATCGAAATTTCTCTTGGTAAGGCTTATGATTTTAACAAACCTTATTCAGAATATTTAGAATTGCGTCAGGAACTTCGCGAGAAACAATTGGCTACCCAAAAGAATCAGCAAAAAAAGATCGAAGAAACTCAAAAGCTGATTGATCGATTCCGTTATAGTGCAACCAAATCTTCAATGGCGCAATCGTTAATAAAGAAATTAGATAAAGTTGAGCGAATTGAAGTGGACGAAGATGATAATTCGGTTATGAATATTTCGTTTCCTGTTTCTAAAGAACCTGGTAAAGTGGTTATTGAAGCCGAAAATGTAACTAAAGCTTATGGCGATAAAACAATTTTAAAAGATATTTCTTTATTGGTAGAGCGCGGAAGTAAGATTGCTTTTGTGGGGCAAAATGGTCAAGGGAAATCGACTTTTATAAAAGCTCTAGTTGACGAATTCGAGTATGAGGGAACTATCAAATTAGGGCATAATGTTCAGTTGGGTTATTTTGCTCAAAATCAAGCAGAATATCTAGATGGCGAAATTACGTTGTTGCAAACTATGGAAGATGCCGCAACAGATACCAATCGTTCTAAAGTTAGAGATATGTTGGGATCTTTTTTGTTTAGGGGCGATGATGTAGAGAAGAAAGTTAAAGTACTTTCAGGAGGAGAACGAAACCGTTTGGCTTTGTGTAAATTATTGTTGCAACCTATTAATGTCTTATTGATGGATGAGCCTACGAACCACCTAGATATTAAGTCGAAAAACGTATTGAAGGCTGCTTTGCAAAAATTTGGAGGGACTTTATTGATCGTTTCTCACGACAGGGATTTTTTGCAAGGAATGTCAAATATTGTCTATGAATTTAAAGATCAAAAAATTAAAGAGTATTTGGGGGATATCAACTTTTTCTTAGAACAGCGTAATATAGAAAATATGCGTGAAGTCGAGAAAAAAGATGTAGTTAAAACGGTTGCTTCTAAAGAAAATAAAAAGGTTTCTTATGAAGACCAAAAGAAAGGGAAAACACTTCAAAACCGTTTGAGTAAAATTGAAAATCAAATCAAGCAATTGGAAATAGATATTCAGCATGACGACAAAATGTTGACCTCTAATTATGATAAACATATCGAAGATGCTTCTTTTTTTACAGCTTACAACAAGAAAAAAGCAGATTTAGATCAATTGCTTTTGGAGTGGGAAATTGTTCAGGAAGAAATAGATAAGTTGTAATTTTAATCGTTAACGTCAGTTATAATCTTTCTAAAAAAGCAATGATTGTCTTATTGATAATCATTGCTTTTTTTAGCGACTACGTAACGGAACCTATCCCTTGAATGGATTTCTCTCCTGCCAAACGACTTCGGGTTCTAATTTTGGAAAAATTTTCGGAACCTGTTTGTTTATTTGCGAGTTGCTATGATTCATGTAGCCATACATTTGAAATGGTTTGGCTCCAACAGAACTTTTAATCTCCAATGCTGTTCGGGCAAAAATTATTGCTTTAAATCCTTTGTTGATAGAATAAGCAACCATATCATAGAGCATATTTAGGTATAACATTTTCTCTTTTTGCAAGCTTTCGTCATAACCCAAAAAATAGGTGTCTATCACATCTCCATTTTTAATTAAGGTGTTGAAACCAATTAGTTTTCCGTCTAGGAAATATCCGTAGAATAAAAATTTATCTTTTAAAATTTCTTTGAAAACCCTAAAATGATTTTGGGTCAAAAAGAAAGTGTTGAATGGAGCATTTTGTGCCACATGATGATAGAGCTCATAAATGCTTTTTTCGTATTTGATAATATCCTCTAAGTGGAATTTCTTTTTCTCGATTCCTTCAGCTTTCTTTCTTGCTCTTTTATATTGGTCTCGGTATTTCTTAATCAATGAATCAATGTAATCTTGTTCGGTTTTCCATCGGCTAGGAATATCAAAAATCATATTGGGTTGTACACAATATTTATAATCTTTAGAGAAAGAGTCTTTGTTGAAATATTGAATTTCGGTTTCGTTGTAGTCTTTAAAAGTTGTAATGTGAATTTTTTTGCCAATCGATTTAAATTTTAATTTCAAATCATTTGCAGCCTGCCTTAAAGCAATAACGCCATCAGATGGTGAAATACTTTCCGAAAACTGGAAAGAATTTTGTCCCGTGAGCATATTGTTGCCGATAACCAAGACATGCGAAGCGAATTTTTTTAAAATAAATTTTCGAGTTGTTGTCTTTATACATCGATCTCTATCGCCAAAAGATTCTAATTTATTCAAATTCAAAAATTGTGCAATAGCAATCCCTACCAAGTTTTGTTCTTGGAATAATCCGATATAATGACAAATCATATTTTTGGGAGCAGATTGATCTAAGATTTCAAAATATTCTTTGGATAAAAAAATATTTTTATAACCAAGATCATCCCAGTTCTCAGGAAGTTGTTTGGCTGTTTCGTAAATTTGATAGGAAAGAGTTGTTTTCAATTTTGGTTAGAATATTTATTCAAAATTAGCCAATAAAGTTAATTATGTACTTAGAGTCGTTTTAATTTAACTAATTTTAGGCTAAAAATAATTTCCAATTAATCAGTAGAAGAAAATTATGTCAAAGCAATACGGTCAGTTTTTTTTTAAATAATTAAAAATAACAACGAATGGAAATTTATACAGAACAAACGGTAGTCCCTTTTTTGAACAATTTGAAAGATTGGTATTTTAAAGAGCAAGCAATAGAAAAGAAATTTGTATTTAAAAATTTTAACCAAGCATTAAGTTTTATTGTTCAAGTTGGGGTATTGGCAGAAAAGATGAATCATCATCCAGAACTTTTTAATGTATATAATAAAGTCAATATACGTTTGAATACCCATGATTCGGGAGGGGTAACACAGAAAGATATTGAGTTGGCTCGGCAAATTGAAGGGTTGTTTTAAGAGCAAAACCTTATTCCTAAAATTATAGAAATAAGGTTTTTTATTTGAAATTAAATTACATCCAACCGCAAACTAGTGAACCCATAATGGTCAAAGAAATAATCCAAAAGCCAGAATGTACCAATATATATTTGGTCGATTTTCTCTCGAATAGTCCGTTTATAGCGATAATAGGCATTGCAAAAAATAAACCAGATATAAACCCGTGCAAAGCACCATGTTTGTAGGTTCTAAATGCGGTACCGTAATCTTGCATAAAAGCCTGAAATGATGGTAAAGCTTCGCCTATTTTCATTGGGCCTCCAATCATTCCAAGTGCACCGCTTTGGTGAATTGTAAGTGACATTTCGGTGATAACAATCATAATCGAAAAAATATAGGTGAGTCCGAATATCTTGAGCATATTTCCCTTTGCAAGTTCTTCTTGTGTAAATCCGTTTTCTTTCATCCAAATGGTTCCGAAAATTTTTGGATTGTACCAAATAAAACCAACTACTAATGGGGCCAAAGCCGCAACTAAAATTGCAATCCAATTCATTTCCATGATTAAAGTTTTTAAGGTTATGGTATCAAATGTAAGATTTTTTTTGATGCGATTTGGTTTGTTTACTTCTATTTTATTACCGATTTTATGGTTGTAAATGTAATTTTTGATTTGAAAATCGGTGATGAGAAAAAAAACAAGTGAGTAGATAGGTTTAATTGTAAGGTGTTGTGTGTTAGTTTTATGAGCGAAATTCGAAGTTTTTTGATTTTTAAATTTGTAAGACAAATCTTTTATTATTTTTTATTTTTGTTATTTAGTCGATTTTTTTTGTTTATTAACGAAGTTTTTGATTAATTTGGTAAGGAACTTTTAAATATAACAAATGAGTAATAAAATTACGCTTCTACTTTTTACCGTATTTTTTTCAACCTCTGTTTTGGCAACTATATCCAAAGCCGAAAAAGAAGTACTTATCAAATTCAATCAAGTTACAAACGGAAGTAAATGGATCAATAAATGGGATTTGTCAGGGCCTATGGAAAAATGGTATGGGATAAAAGTGGTTGATGATAAAGTGGTTTCTATAAATTTGAATAATAATAATTTAACAGGCCGGATTCCGATTGAGATTACAACATTGTTGAATTTGCAAGAATTAAATTTGGGAACCAATTTATTGAATGGTGAGATTCCACTCAACATAGGTAATTTGAAATCCTTGCAAGTTTTGGATTTGTCATTTAACAAATTAACAGGCTATATTCCTAATTCTATTTGTACACTATCAAATTTGAAAAAATTGATGCTCGATAGAAATATTTTGTCTGGATTACTGCCTCAGCAAATAGGAAAGTTAACGGCTCTTGAGAATTTATCATTGTACGAAAACTCTTTTGGTGGGTCTTTACCAAATTCTATATACGAGTTAAAGTCTTTAAAATCACTTTCGCTTTATAGCAACCGATTTGTTGGTAAATTAAGTCCGTCAATTGGGAATTTAGAAGCATTAGAGAATCTAAACCTTTTTGATAATGACTTTAAAGGGCAGGTGCCTATTGAATTGGAAAAATTAACACGTTTGAAAAAAATGAATATTTCCTATAATTTATTTTCGGGTCAGGTTTCGAATAAATTGTCTCTTTTGGATAAGTTGAATATGACCATGCGAAATGAAATTGGAAACGTAATTTCTCTTCCAGTAAGTAAAGGATAAATTTTAGACTTACTGGCTGAGATTTAGAAGATTGTTTGTTTTAATACATTTAGTTAGATTACCCTGTAAACTCATACATTACAGGGTTTTTCGTTTTTTGATGTAAGCTTAAGGTTATGCTGTAATTATCAAATGTTATAAATTTGATAATTTTAGAGGTTGTATTGTGTCAGTTTCTTGATTTTTTGTAGATTTACTGAGGATTTAGTAGATATTGCTAAATTGGTCAAATCAGAATTATTTAAACCAAATTTTAAAATATTATAATTATGATAGTACAATATCAAGGAGAACAAAATGGTATTCCAGCTACATTTACTTTGCGAATTATTGGTAACAATCTTTCAAAAAGTAGCTCTAATTATCAAATTGATTTGCTGGTAGATAGCAAACCGTTACCAATTTTCACTTCTCTTATTCATCAGAGTTTGTCAAATTGTTTGAAAGAAGTTTATTTGTTTAGAAAACATAATAACATCAAGTTTAATGCTTCTTCTGAAAAAGTAGCACCAAAATTAGTGCCTTACGATTTGGTTTTATTCAACTATAACAAGTACGCATTGTTTGCTTCTTAATTTTTAATCTAATCGATATTATAAAGACTGTTCATTTTGAGCAGTCTTTTTTTTTATAAATAGATTTCAAAATGAGATTATAATGAAAGTTGTTTTTTGAGAATAACGAAAATAAGTCAATACCTTATTATATATAAATCAATGAGATTGATGTTTAAGTTTAGTGTAAAACCTTTTTGGAAATCTCAAAATAGGTGTGTTTTTTATAAAGCTTCTGTAGGTCTTTTTTTAATGATTAAAAGTAAATTCTTCAATTTTAAGTAATGTAAATGCATTATGCGCAGGTTTAAGTTGTTGTTTTTCAAATAGATATAAATAGGTGTAACGTAGTGAAAAGCATCTGTAACATAGCGATACCACTAAATCCTTTTTTAACAAATACATTTGGATCTCTTGATTTTTTATAGATATCTAAAAAATAAGCAGTCAAAATTTTTAATACTGTAAATATTAGCTTAAAAAATTAACGAAATCTTTATATAAGTATTTTATGATTTAATAATCCTTTTGATAAACATCAAAATCTTCAATTACTCATGAAATCTATTCGTAAAAAGTATAGACACTTTATTATAGAGAAATATAAAATTTCAGTTTTCAGTAAGTTGTTTTATAAACAGTTTATGAATCTGAAACAAGTTGAAAAATTAACCAAAACACTTAACCAAGATTTAGTAACATGACCAAAAAATTATTCATTCGGAAAGCTTTTTCCTGTATTGTTTGCTTAAAAAAAACAATCGGTTGCAATTTTATTAAAACAGCAAATAATATAACTACGCTGTTTTTGAACTCTTTTCCTGTCGGGCATTTGAAAGTAATACTATCGCTGAATACTATTTGATTTGCTGGAATTCAAATGATTTTAGTTAAACTCTAATAGATATGAAAGTTGTTGTCAATCCAACTGTATGAAATATCTGTTCTGGAACAAAATTAAATTAATCTAATAAGTCTATGTAAAGTTTTCAATTTTCAGGAAGGCTTTAAATTATAGAGGAGTTCAAACATTTTAATAATATGAAAATAAAAATATCTAAAATTCTAAATGGCACAAAATATATTCCTTTGGGAGTTTTGTTTCATTTTTTGTTTACAGGGAATTTATATGCCTCAGAGACAAAGATGTCTATTTCAGGTATAAATGTAAGCAGTGCTTTTGATCAAGAAATTATTGTGAGGGGTAGAGTTACCGCAGCTTCGGATAATTTAGGAATTCCAGGAGTTAACATTACTGTAAAAGGTTCAAAAAAGTTTGTTGCCGTTACTGATGTTGATGGTCGATATACTATAAATGTTCCTTCTTCGGATGCAATTTTAGTCTTTAGTAGTGTAGGTTTTGTTAATGTTGAAAAGAGTGTTGATCTCAATACGGAGATTAATGTTGTAATGAAACAGGATCAAACCAATCTGGGGGAAGTTGTTGTTGTAGGATACGGGAAGCAAAAAAAGGGAAGCTTAGTAGCTGCTATTAGTCAGGTTTCTGGAAAAACGTTGGAACGTGCGGGAGGTGTACAAAGTATAGGTGCTGCATTGACAGGGAATGTACCTGGTTTAATAACTTCGGCCAGCTCTGGTATGCCGGGAGAAGAGGATCCTCAAATTTTTATTCGTGGTGCAAGTACTTGGAACAATGCCCAGCCTCTTGTTCTGGTGGATGGTGTAGAGAGACAAATGAATAGTGTCGAGATTACTTCTGTAGAATCTGTTACGGTATTAAAAGATGCTTCTGCAACAGCAGTTTATGGTGTTAAAGGAGGGAATGGTGTAATCCTTATTACTACTAAACGTGGTCAATCTGGTAAAGCATTGATAAGAGCTACTTTTAATACAACGATGAAGGTACCGTCTAAATTACCAGAAAAACTGGATTCTTATGATGGTCTATTAGTTAAAAACAGAGCAATTGAAAATGAACTAGCATTGAGTCCATCGAGTTGGAATGATTATATTCCTCAGGCCATTATTGATAAGTACAGATATCCTGCAAATGTTGCTGAATCTGAGCGTTATCCTAATGTGGATTGGCAGGACGCTTTATTTAATGACTTTGCAATGTCATATAATGCTAGTTTAAATGTAAGCGGCGGAACAAAATCTGTAAGATATTTTGCAAGTGCCGACTTTTTGAGTGAAGGCGATTTATTTAAGAAATATAATAATAACAGAGGATATGATCCTGGTTATGGTTTTAACCGTCTGAATGTTAGAAGTAATTTAGATTTTCAAATTACGTCCAGCACTGTTTTCAAAGTTGGTCTTGCTGGTTCACGTGGTGTGAAAAAAAGTCCTTGGGGTGCGTCAGGGGGTGAATATACTATGTGGGATGCTGCCTATTCTACAGCTCCTGATGTTTTCCTGCCGTATTATGAGGATGGTTCCTGGGGATATTTTGCTCCAAATGAAGGTAAAGCATCAAATTCTGTAAGAAACCTTGCTATTAGTGGTATTCAGTTTGTAACAACTACAAAATTAAATACGGATTTTACACTTGAGCAAAATTTAGATAAATGGGTAAAGGGACTTAATTTTAAAGGTTTAGTTGCATTAGATAACTCGTTCGTTGAAGGAGACAGGGGAGTAAGTGATTTGTATAATGATGTTCAGGAAAAGTATATTGATCCACTTACAGGAGTGGTTCTTTTCAAGAAAGCGTATGACAATAATAATAGATTTGATTTTCAAGAGGGAGTAAAGTGGACTTCTACTGGAGGGGCTGTGCGAGATTGGAATACTTACCGTAAACTTTTTTATCAATTACAGCTAAATTACCAAACCAAAATTGCAGACGATCACAATATTTCTGCAATGGGGCTCTTTAGCAGAGATAAAGATGCGCTCGGAAGTGAAATACCGCATTATAGAGAAGACTGGGTATTCCGCGGTACCTATAATTATGCCAATAAATATTTTATCGAATATAATGGTGCTTATAATGGTTCTGAAAAATTTGGTCCGGAAAATCGTTTTGCATTTTTCTCTTCCGGGGGAGCAAGCTGGATTGTTTCGAAGGAGAATTTTATGAAAAAAACAGAGCCTTTTCTTGATTTGTTAAAATTCCGTGCTTCCTATGGTCAGGTTGGTGATGATGGAGGTTATGAGAGAGATATTAAGAGAAGGTTTATTTATCAATCTCAATGGGGATATGGTGGTAAATCGCGTTTAGGAACTACAGGGGAAACTGCTGAACAAAGTCCTTATACCTGGTATAGTGAGTTATCAGTTGAAAATCCTGAAATACATTGGGAAATAGCCAAGAAAACGAACGTGGGTGTTGATTTTGGATTCTTTAAAGGATTGGTTTCAGGTACTTTTGACTGGTATAGTGAGGATCGTACAGATGTATTATTACCGGGTGATCAAAGAGCAATTCCTCCCTATTTTGGAGCCACAGCACCAATTGCCAACTTGGGACAAGTTGAAAACAGAGGGTATGAATTAGAGTTAAAGTTTAATTATACTTTTGGAAGTGGCCTTAATTTATGGTGGACAACTAACTTTAGCCATTCAAAAAATAAAATTATAGCCGCAGATGATCCGGAATTATTTCCAGATTATCAAAAAAAGGAAGGATATGCTGTAAATCAGGCCCATTCTTATGTAAGTCAAGGGTATTACAATACTTGGGATGAGTTATATGCAAGTACAATTCATAGTACAAATGATACTGCAAAATTACCGGGTAATTACAATATACTTGATTATAATGCCGATGGTATCATTGATGCTAAAGATAATATTCCTTATGGATATACGGGAACACCTCAAAATACCTATAACAACACTGTTGGTGTTAACTGGAAAGGTTTTAGTGCATTTGTACAGTTTTATGGTGTAAATAATGTTACCAGACAAGTAGTTCTTACAAGTTTAGGGTCTCAGAATCATGTGGTTTATGATCAGGGATCCTACTGGTCACAAGATGATACAAATGCAGATTTGCCTATGCCACGCTGGCTTGCCACTGCCAGTGATTTTAATAATGGCAGCAGATTCATGTATGATGGTTCCTATCTGCGTTTGAAAAATGCTGAGGTCGCTTATACTTTCGACGGAAAAACAAATTGGATAAAATCGGCTGGACTTCAAAGCATACGATTTTATTTAAATGGAAATAATTTGTTTTTGTGGTCTAATATGCCGGATGACAGAGAAGCAAACTATGCTGGAACGGGTTGGGCATCACAAGGAGCTTATCCAACTGTGAAAAGATTCAATTTGGGAGCTAACATTATATTCTAAAATTTTAATTATGAAGAAATATATTAAAACAATATTAAAGTACAGCTGTGTTTTAGGCTTACTTATGGTTTCAGGATCATGCGAGGATTATCTTGAAAAATCTCCGGATTCAGTTATATCTCCTGAGGAAGCTTTTAAAAACTTTGAAAATTTCCAAGGATTTACAGAGGAATTGTATCATTGTATTCCAAATTTTACTAACGCTTATTGGACAAACTCCTGGAATTGGGGGGAAGATGAAATTCAATCTACTGCTCGTGATTTTCATTTTGGTGTTAAAATTGACAAGGGTGATTTTTGGGGTTGGCAGTCTGAACATGATGGCTGGCAGGCAGGATGGATGAATCGTAGAAATGTGACAACAAATGACCCAACAGGTAATGATCGTATGACTAAGGATTTATGGACATTGGGATGGAGAGGTATTCGTAAAGCCAATATTGGTCTTGCCAATATTGATAAAATGACAGAATATACCCAGGAAGAAAAGGACATGATTAAAGGTCAGCTGTTGTTTTTTAGAGCATGGTTCCATTTTGAGTTTATGCAATATTTTGGAGGTCTTCCATATATTGACGAAGTGCTTCCAAGTGATGAACCACTAAGGTTACCAAGACTTAGTTACCAAGAGTGTGCTGATAAAGCTGCCGCTGATTTTAGAGCTGCTGCAGATTTACTTCCTGTTAATTGGGATAATACCGTTATTGGTAAACGTACATTAGGGAAGAATGAACTCCGTATCAATAAGATAATGGCTCTGGGATATTTGGGTAAAAATTATTTATGGGCAGGAAGCCCGCTAATGAATAAAGTATCTACAGGAACTGAGACCTATAATGCTGAATATTGTAAAAAGGCAGCAGCAGCTTTTGCAGAATTATTGACTATTACTGAAAGTGGGACTTCTCAATATAAATTAATGCCATTTTCAAAATACAGTGACAACTTTTATACTACTGGAAGCAACTGGAAAATACCAGGTGGAACAGAGGCTATTTTTAGAGGTCCTTACTGGGGAGCAAACGGATCTAACTGGGGTACTTCTAAACAATATCAGCCAGCTCCTCAAATATGTGATGGAGATGTAAAATTCCTGCCTACATCTAATTATGTTAATTATTATGGAATGGCAAATGGAAAACCTATTAAGGATATAACTAAAGCAGACCCTGATTCTGGATATGACCCAAGTTATCCTTGGAGAGGCCGTGATCCCCGTTTCTACAATGATATTGTATTTGACGGTGCAAAATGTGTTACGGGTTCTATGCCAGCTGAAGAAGAATCAAATCGTTATGCAAACCTTTATACTGGCGGAAGCTATCGAAATATAAGCACAGGAAGTAGGACAGGTTATTTGCTGTATAAATTCATTCCTAGAAATGCTAATAAGTTCGATGATGGTTTTGGATATGGGAATAATTTAAATATTCACCTTCCTTGGATGCGTTTGTCTGATATTTATGTGATGTATGCTGAAGCAGCAGCTCAGGGTTATGGTTCACCTACAGGGAAAGATCCAAAATATTCAGGAACAGCTGTAGATGCTATAAATATAATTCGTGACAGAGCTGGTGTCGGACATGTTGCAACAGAGTATTTAGGATCATTAGATTCTTTTATGAATGAAGTTAGACGTGAACGTGCGGTTGAGTTAAGTTTTGAAGGACATCGCTTTAACGATTTACGTCGTTGGTTACTATTAATAAAAAGCCCATATACGATTAAGAAATCGATAGAATTTGACCGTGCAACTTCATTTGATGCTACAAAACCAAATGAAAATAAAGTTCTTAATATTCGTGAGGAAGTAATTTTGACAAGAAATTTCAGTGAAAAACATTACTGGTTACCGTTAAAGAATGCGGATGCAAGTATCTATTTGGAGTTTTCACAAAATCCTGGATGGTAATTAAAAAGATTATTTTAAAAATTAAAAATAAAATTATAGAATAATGAGATATATACAACTTAAGATAGTGTTATGTTTTGTACTATTTGCTTTCATACCTGCCAAGATTATTGCTCAGATTGATCAGAAAATAAATCTTTCAGGAATTGTTACAGGAGTAGACGGTAAAGCTCTTGAGAACGCAACGCTTATTAGTAACGAAGATAATGTTACAGTAACTACCGATATGAATGGAAGTTACTCAATGAGCGTAACTGCAGATACAGATATAGAAGTTAGCGCTGTTGGCTATGCGACGTTTGTCGTAAAAGCCACGCCAGGTACAAATGATATTAATTTAAAAATAGACGAATCGAATTTAGTTCAGATTGCTTTTAAGAAAGAGCAAGGGAAAGATTTGATGGGAGGTATTTCTTATATAAATCTGCCCGAGATATTACAAAAAAATTATACTGTTAATAGTTTAGAAGGAACTAATGCCCTTATTGGAGGTTTTAATGGTACACTTTGGGGAATGGGGGGATATCTGGTATTAGTAGATGGAGCTCCTCGTGATGCCTCTACGGTATTATCTACAGAAATTGATCAGATTACTTTTCTAAAAGGAGTTTCAGCAGTGGCACTTTATGGAAGCCGTGCAGCCAAAGGAGTAATTTATATTACAACAAAGAAAGGTAAAGTACAAAAACAACAAATCACTACAAGATTTGACAATGGAGTATTTATACCGAAAAGCATGCCTAAATATTTAGGATCTGCAGAATACATGAAATACTATAATCAGGCTCGTGTTAATGATGGTTTAGATCCAACATATACAGACGAAACAATCTATAATTATGCGTCTGGTAAAAACCCGTTTAGATATGCTGATGTTAATTATTATGCACCGCAATACGTAAAAGAATTTTATTTTAATTATGATGCAAATATTGAGATTACAGGAGGAAATAAAACAGCACGTTATTATACTGTTGTGAATTTTAACTCCCAACAGGATCCTTTACAGGATTTTGGAGAGGCTGCAAATAATAATAACAATAGGTTTAATGTAAGAGGAAATGTAGATATTAATATTAGCGACCGGATTTCGGCCACAATTGGTGCAAATGCTATATACAATAATTCAAGAGGTGTAAATACCGACTATTGGAATGGCGCTGCAACTTTACGACCTCATTTATTTAGTCCATTAGTGCCTATTAGTATGATTGAAGAGGGCGATGATGCTTCTAATATTCTTGTAGGAAATAGTAATTATATTGTAGATGGTAAATATTTGTTAGGTGGAACACAGCTTAATCCTACCAATCCTTTTGCTTCTATTTATGCGGGTGGATACAATACTTTTACAAGTCGTCAGTTTCAGTTTAATACTGGGGTGAATGTTGAGCTTGGAGATGTAATTAAAGGATTGACTTTTCGTACTGATTTTGCAGTTGATTATGCAACTTCTTATAATCAATCTTACAATAACAGTTATGCAACCTATGAAGCAGCGTGGAATACGTATGCAGGATTTGATCAGATTTCCTACTTAACTAAATATGGTAAAGATGCTAAGGATGGTATAGAAAATATTAATAATAGTGCTTTTGCTCAAACAGTTACTTTTTCTGGGCAGTTTAATTATTTGAGAAAAATAAATGAAAAGCACAATTTGTCAGCAATGCTTTTAGGCTCCGGATTTCAACAAGGACAATCTAGTGTTTATCATAAAACAAGTAATGCTAATTTAGGTTTAAATTTAGCTTATAATTTTGACCAAAAATATTATGCAGAATTTAATGGTGCTTATGTACATTCTGCCAAATTTGCAGAGGGTAACCGTGGTGCTTTTTCTCCTACAGCATCTTTAGGATGGAAATTATCCGAAGAGGATTTTATGAAAGGTCTAACGGCTGTTAATAATTTAAAATTGACAGTTTCTGGAGGTGTGTTAAATACTGATTTAGATGTCAATAGTTATTATTTATATGAAAGTATTTATAATCAAACTGATGGTGCTTGGTTTAGCTGGAGAGATGGTGCTCTTAACAGAAGTACAGATATTAGAAGAGGTGAAAATTTAGATTTAACCTTTGCTAAGAGAAGAGAAGTGAATGTAGGATTAGAAGGAGCTTTCTTTAAGAATTTAATAACTGTAAACACTAACTTTTTCATGAATAAAGTTACTGGAAATGTTATTCAGCCTTCAAGTTTATATCCAAATTATTTTGTTACAGGTTGGCCTAATACTTCATTACTGCCATATATTAATTATAATGACGATGAACGTATTGGTTTTGATTTTGATGTAAGATTCAATAAAAAAGTGGGTAGTGTTGATTTAGCTTTAGGATTCACAGGAACTTACGTAAATACTGAGGCAACTAAAAGAGCTGAATTATTTGAGGATGATTACCAATACAGTAAAGGTAAGCCGCTGGATGCAATATGGGGACTTAAAAGCGATGGTTTTTTCCAGGATGCACTTGATATTGCTAACTCACCATCTCAAATTTTTGGTGAAGTTAAACCAGGAGATATTAAATATGTAGATCAAAATGGTGATGGCGAAATAAACAACCAAGATCAGGTTTATTTAGGTAAAGCAGGCTGGAATGGGGCTCCATTTACATTTGGAGTTAATTTTACGGCTAAGTGGAATAATTTTACATTCTTTACAATCTTTACAGGTCAGACTGGTGCAAATGCAATGAAGAATAGCGCTTATTTCTGGATGGATGGAGAAGATAAATATTCAATTAATGTTCGTGATAGCTGGACCGAAGAGACTAAAGAAACGGCAACTTATCCAAGGTTAACTTCTCTAAACAGTGATAATAACTTGCGCCCTTCAGATTTCTGGTTGTATAGCACCAATAGAGTAGATCTTTCTAAAGTTCAGCTTACGTATGATTTTCCAAAAAAGACGCTTCAAAAAACTTTTTTTAGTGAACTTAGTGTATATGCGCTTGGATCAAATCTGTTGACAATATCTGAAAACAGAGACATTATGGAATTAAATGTTGGAAATTCTCCACAGACCAGATATTATAATCTTGGAGTTAAAGCATTATTTTAAAATTGAAAAACACTTAATTTAATTATTATGAAAGTAAAAATAATATTTTTTATATCAATCTTGTTTGTTTTTTATAGTTGCGAGGATTTAATTGAGCCAGCTATAGAAAACAATAGAGGACTTGAAGATATGTATGCAGAAGCAGAATTTGCACAAGGAATTCTTCTTAATGCCTATACAAGATTACCAGGAAATAGCTGGACATTTAATGATGTAGCAACTGATGATGCTGTAACCAATAATATTGCAAGTGGTTTTCTTAAGGCAGCTACAGGGCAATGGGCAGCTAATACTAATCCATTTGACCAATGGACAAATTCAAGAGCGGCAATTCAGTATTTGAATCTATTTCTTGCCGAAGCAGAGAAAGTGCAATGGGCAAAAGATCCAAACGTAAGTGTTTTATTTAAAGAACGTTTAACGGGAGAAGCTTATGGTTTGAGAGCATTGTATATGTACTATTTATTACAAGCTCATGCAGGAACTGGTTCGAACGATCAGTTACTAGGAGTGCCAATATTATTAGAGCCAGAAACACCAACTTCAGATTTTAATGTGCCACGTTCTACATTCGAAGATTGTATGAAACAACTGTATAGTGATGTAGAGATGGCTGTAAAGTTATTACCTCTAGATTATGCAGAAGCAATAGCATTGCCTCCAGGATATGATAATTTAAGTGATTATAATCGTGTTTTTGGTGATTTTGCAAAGCAAAGAATGTCTTCTAGAATTGCACAATTTGTTAGAGCTCAGGCCGCTTTATTGGCCGCAAGTCCTGCTTTTAGCGCTGGGAATACAACAACTTGGGATGATGCTGCGAAATATTCAGGTGAATTATTAAACTTAAATGGTGGTTTAGCAGGAATAGCTCCTAATGGATTAAATTGGTACAGTGATGTGACCGAATTAACCAATATAAAATCGGGTGCAAATCCTCCGGAAATAGTTTGGAGAGGTGATATTGGAGATAGTAATAATTTAGAAATGGATAATTTTCCTCCAACTCTTTTCGGAAATGGACGTGTTAACCCAACTCAAAATTTAGTAGATGCATTTCCGATGGCAAATGGGTATCCTATTACTAATTCAAGTAGTAATTATGTTCCAACAAATCCTTATGAAAATCGTGACCCGCGTTTGAAAAAATTTATTTTAGTAAATCAATCAACAGCTGGAGTTAATAATACTGTAATAACAACAGCTAGTGACGGTACTACAAATGATGCGCTAAACAAAGTAGGAACATCTACTCGTACAGGGTATTATATGAGAAAATTATTGAGACAAGATGTAAATTTAAATCCTACTTCAACCAATAATCAGAGACATTATAAACCACGTATGAGATATACTGAATTGTATCTTATATACGCCGAAGCAGCCAACGAAGCTTGGGGACCAACTGCAACAGGTTCTATAGGATTTTCAGCTTATGATGTTATTAAGGCATTAAGACAAAGAGCAGGAATCACTCAGCCAGATCTTTATTTGGAGTCTATCAAAGCTGATAAAACAGAAATGCGAAACATGATTAGAAATGAGCGTCGTTTGGAGTTATGTTTTGAAGGATTTAGATTCTGGGATTTGCGTCGTTGGAATTCTAATTTAAATGCTGCCGCCGAAGGTGATAAAATTGAAGCAGGGGTTCATCAAAAAATCACAGTAGAAAACAGAGTTTATAAAGAGTATATGAAATTTGGACCGATTCCATATTTTGAAACTCTTAAGTTTAATGCTTTAATACAAAATAAGGGATGGTAGAACTTAAAGTTCTATTTATTGTGTACGGAAATTTAATATAATTAAAGAAAAATGAAAAACAAGATATTTTTAATATTGGCGGTGGTGTTTGTCTCTTTGACTTCGTGTACCAATCAAGATGCAGAATTTGAAAATTTTGATTATAACTCAGTTTATTTTGCTTACCAAAGTCCAATTAGAACTATAACCTTAGGGGAAGATGTATTTGATACTTCGGCAGATAACGATTATAGATGCAAGATATTTGCTACTTTAGGAGGGGTTTATAGCAATGATACTGATGTTACTATTAATTTTGAGGTGGCTAATTCATTAACCACAGGGTTGAAATTTAAAGATGGAGGAGATATTATTCCTATGCCAAGTAATTATTATAGTTTATCTTCAGATAAGATTGTTATTTCTAAAGGGCAGATAACAGGTGGTGTTGATGTACAGTTAACTGATGCTTTTTTTGCAGATCCTCTTGCAATTGGTAAGAGTTATGTGATTCCTCTTTTGATGAAAAGTGTCACAAACGCTGATACAATTTTATCAGGTAAAGCATTAGTAGCTAATCCTAATAGAGCTATTGCAGCTGATTGGAATGTTGCTCCAAAGGATTTTATCTTATATGCGGTTAAATACGTTAATCCTTGGAATGCCAATTATTTGCGCCGAGGGACAGATGTGGTTACTAAAGATAATGCAACAACAACTGAGAAACGCAAAAAAGAGTATGTAGAATATGACGAAGTTGTTAAATTGAATACATTATCTCTTTCAAAACTAGTATTTCCAATTAGTAATTATAAGACTAAATTTGGGATAAATCTAAATCTTAAAGTAGATCTTACCTTTGATCAGAATGAAAAAATTAGTGTTAAAGAAAGAGAAGCTTCTTATCAATTAAATGACTCAACAACGGTATATAATATTACTGCTTCCGGAATAGGATCTTTTGTAAAGAAAGGAGAAAAACAGAGTTGGGGTAATAAAGATAGAGATGGGTTGTATTTAGACTACAATGTAAATTATACAATCAGAACTACTTTTCCTGTAAAAGGTTTGCCTGAAGATATACAAGAGGTTAAGTATGTAACCAAAGACACATTGGTATTAAGAGATCGAGGAGTTACAGCAGAATTTTTTGAAGCTTTACGTAAGTAATAATTTGATGATTTTATCTAAAAAAATAAATGATTATGAATAAATTATATAAAATATCGCTATTGTCTTCAGTTTTGATGATGGCTGCATCCTGTACAAATGATAATACAGTGGGATTCGATTACGAAAAACCTGAGAGTATTGCGAATCAAGAGGAAATCAATGCTTATAAAGATTTAAAATTGTACGTTGATAAAACAGTTAATCCTAATTTTAAATTAGGAGCTGGAATTTCATTGTCGGATTATGTTTCTAATGGGGTGTTAACTAGACTTGTAAACAGGAATTTTGAAGAAATTACTTTAGGCTACGAAATGAAGCATGGGGCTGTTGTTCAGGCGGATGGAAGTCTCAATCTGGATAATGTTGATAAATTGTTAAAAGCAGCTAAGGAAGCAGGAGTTTCAGTTTTTGGTCACACACTTTGTTGGCATGCGAATCAAAATGCAACTTATTTGAAAAAAATAATTGCACCAGATGTTTTAAGTTCAACGGGACCAGGTTGGGATATTGCAATGGAAAACGATTTTGAGACTGATAATGCTTCAAATTTCCAAGTCAATTCTAATGTAGTGAGTAGCTACACAGCTGTAGGCCAAGGAGCAAATGGAGTAGGGAGAGCGTTAAAATTGACAAATGCTAGTGTTCGTGCTAATGAGTGGGAAGCCCAGCTTTATGTGAAATTTTTACCTGCTGTAGCAGTAGGTGATAAATACAGACTTACTATGGATGTACGTGCAGATGATGCTACAACTTCGCCTACTCAAGCACAAATCAATCCAGGGGGATATAAACATTGGGATTTCTTTGGGGCAGTTCCTTATACAACTACCTGGACTACTTATGTGAAAGAGATTACTGTTACTGCAAATATGGAAGCTTGTAATACCATTGCTTTTAATCTTGGTAAAACGGCTACCAGTTTTTACTATGATAATATCAAAGTAGAAAAGTATAATGCAACTGGTAGTATCCAAACAAAAGAAAAAACAGCAGAGGAAAAGAAAACGATCATTTCTGATGCTCTCGATAAATGGATTTCGGGTATGGTGTCCAATTCTAAGTCGTATGTAAAAGCTTGGGATGTTGTAAATGAGCCTATGGATGATGGGAATCCTTATGAACTAAAAACAGGAGTTGGTAAAGCAAATATGGCTGGAGATGAATTCTACTGGCAAGATTATTTAGGCAAAGAGTATGCTGTTGAGGCTTTTAAACTTGCTAGAAAATATGGTAATGCAACCGATAAATTGTTTATCAATGATTACAATTTAGAATACAATCTCGATAAATGTAAGGGTATCATTGAATACGTGAAATATATAGAGTCTAAAGGTCAAAAAGTGGATGGTATCGGAACTCAAATGCATATATCTATCAATTCTGATAAAAGCAAAATTGCTTCAATGTTTCAATTGCTGGCAGCTTCAGGAAAGCTTATCAAAGTTTCAGAATTGGATATAGCCGCTGGACTTAATCCAACAGCTTCCGATTTGCAACTACAAGCAGATATGTACAAATATGTAGTAGAGATGTACGCTAAATACATACCAGCTAGCCAACGCTATGGTATTACCATTTGGGGGGTTACAGATAGTCCTGCCGATTCGTTCTGGTTACCAGGCCAAAACCAAGGAGTTTGGGATCTAAAGTATAATCGTAAAATAGCTTATATAAGTTTAGCCGAAGGATTAAAAGCATTAAAGTAGTGATTTACGCTGCACAATTATTAATAATAATTGGTTTTAAAATAATGATTTAAAACCTCTTAGAGAATAATTTAGTTTTTAATTTTAAATCGTCACTTTGGTTTTGAGTGAAGCCCCAAAGATAACGGCAAGAGCTACTTGTCGTTGTCGGAAAGGGATAACCTAAAAAATCAATAAGATCTCTATTTACCATTAGTTTTTGTAATTGCTGAACTTTGTGTGAAGCAATGGAAGTAATTCATTTTTAAAATAGTAGAACAATAAATATTATGAATCAATACCAATTATCATTACCATCTATAAAAAAAATAACAGGGCTGTTTTTTTGTACATTATTATCTTTTAATCAGGCGACAGCACAGAATAGCAAGAAAAAACTCAAAGATGATAAAAATCCTGTTTTTACAGAATTTGTTTATCAAGGAAACGATCAAGTTTATAACGATAACCCTTTGCAATCAGATGAGTTTTATAGCCCTATTTTGCAAGGATGTTATCCAGATCCAAGTATAACTAGAAAAGGAAATGACTATTATTTGGTTAATTCTTCTTTTGCAATGGTTCCAGGTGTGCCAATTTTCCATTCTACAGATTTGGTGAATTGGAAACAAATTGGGCATGTACTCGACAGATCTTCTCAATTAAAAGTTGAAGATACAGGAATTTCAGCAGGAGTTTATGCACCCGATATTAAGTACAACAAAGGGAATGACACTTTCTATATGATAACCACTCAGTTTGCTGGAGGAATGGGTAATATGGTTGTAAAAACCAAAGATCCGTTGAAAGGATGGAGTGATCCTATTAAACTTGATTTCAACGGAATTGATCCTTCATTATTTTTTGATGATAATGGAAAAGCATATGTGGTTCATAATGATGCTCCAGCTCCTGGGAAAGAACTTTATAATGGTCATAGAGTTATTAAAATATGGGAGTATGATCTAGCAACAGATAAAATTGTTCCCAATTCAGACAAAATAATTGTGGACGGTGGAACCGATTTGAAACAGAAACCCATTTGGATTGAGGGACCACACATCTATAAAAAGAATGGTTTTTATTACCTAATGTGTGCCGAAGGAGGAACTGGTGATTGGCATAGCGAAGTTATTTTTAAAAGTGAGAGTCCAACAGGGCCTTTTGTTCCAGCAAACAATAATCCAATCTTGACCCAACGCTACTTAAACAAAGATCGCAAAAACAGAGTAGAATGGTCTGGACATGCCGATTTAGTAGAAACTCCAAACGGTCAGTATTATGGAGTATTCTTGGCAGTGCGACCTAATGAAAAAGGGTTTGTAAATACAGGGAGAGAGACTTTTATTTTGCCTGTAGATTGGAGAGGAGAGTTCCCTGTTTTTGAAAACGGTCTTGTTCCTTTGAAACCAAAAAATAAAATGCCTGATGGAGTAAATAATCAGACTGGAAAAAATGGTTTCCTACCCAATGGAAATTTTACGTTTACTGAAAATTTTAAAGATAAGGAGCTTGATTACCGTTGGATTGGCGTTAGGGGAGCACGTGAGAACTTTGCGACGGTTACCCAAGAGGGTCTTTCATTACAGCCTTTTTCAAATACGATCAAAGCAAATCGTCCAACCTCAACTCTTTTTTACAGACAACAACATGCTACTTTTGAAGCAAACACTACCTTGGTCTATAAACCAAAATCTGAAAATGAATTAGCAGGTGTGGTTTGTTACCAGAATGAAACCCATAATTATGTATTCGGAATTACAAAAAAAGGGAACGATTATGTTGTTGTGTTAGAAAAAACGAGTAAAGGAACTTCAACGCTGATAGCCAGCGAAAAAATCATATTTAGCAATTCAATAAAATTCCGAATTGAAGCCAAAGGCAACGACTATCGATTCAGTTATGCTTTAGATGGAGTGAATTTTAAAAATCTAGGAGGAACCAATTCTGGGGATATTTTATCAACCGATATTGCAGGCGGATTTACAGGGAGTTTGATAGGTTTATATGCAACATCAGGCAATGATATTAAACCGTAAATAGCATATAATGAAAAGATTTTATCTTCATATTTTGGCCAGTGCATTGTTTTTCTGTAGTACTTCGTTACAAGAACTTTTAGCACAAACAAAGGAAAAAGATAACAAAGCGTCACATCAGAAGGGAACACCATATACCAATCCTTTGATGTGGGCAGATTTACCTGATTTATCTGTAACGAGATCGGGTAGTGATTTTTATCTCATTAGTACGACCATGCACTTAATGCCTGGTGCGCCTGTTATGAAATCTAAAGATTTAGTGCATTGGGAAACGGCTAGTTATGTTTTTGACAGCTTAACAGATAATAAAAAATATGATTTGATTGACGGTACGGTTTATGGTTTAGGGCAATGGGCTTCGTCTATCCGATATCATAAAGGCAAGTATTATGTGTTGTTCTCTCCAAATGATCAGCCTTATAAATCGTACATCTATTCTACGACAAATCCTTCTGGGAAGTGGAATTTAGTATCACGTACAAAACATTTTCATGATGCTTCTTTGTTTTTTGACGATGATGACAAACCGTATGTTTTTTCAGGAACTCATCTAACAGAATTAAATGAAGATCTTTCGGACGTGAAACCTGGTGGTGTCGATATAAATATTTTTGATAAAGATACCGAAGAGACTGGTTTACTAGAAGGTAATCAAGTCATCAAGCATAATGGGAAATATTATCTTTTGATGATTTCGTGGCCTCAAAATAGAAAACGCAGACAAGTGTGTTACAGGGCAGATAAGATTACGGGTCCTTACGAGAAAAAAGTAATTCTGGAGGACAACTTCGCTGGTTTTCCTTATGCTGGGCAAGGCTGTATCATAGATGATAAAAACGGGAATTGGTACGGATTGATTTTTCAGGATCGCGATGCTGTAGGACGTGTTCCGTTACTGATGCCAGTACGTTGGGTTGATGGATGGCCGATGCTTGGAGACGAAAACGGTAAGGTTCCCGCTAGCGGAGTAATTCCTTTGCAAACGTATGATACCAAACATAATGTTGTAGAAAGTGATGATTTTTCTGCTGGAAAATTAAAAGTAAATTGGCAGTGGAATCATAATCCGATTAACAATGCTTGGTCTTTAAACGAACGAAAAGGTTATCTAAGACTTAAAACGAATCGTGTAGTAAGCAATCTTTATGAAGCCCCCAATACCATCACACAACGAATGGAAGGTCCAAAATGTTCTGGTGTAATAAAAATGGATATTTCCAAAATGAAAGATGGAGATGTGGCTGGTTTTGGCGCTTTTAACGGTCATTCAGGATTGCTCTTTGTTCGAGCTACTGGAGATTATAAATTGCTTACCATGGGAACCAACATTGTGAATTTCAAGGAGGGGAGTAAGAATATCCAAGAAATAGAGCAACAAGACAGGATGACAATACCAATAAAATCGAACGTGATTTATTTGCGAATTGATGCCGATTTTAATCTGAATAAAGATGTAGCGTTTTTCTATTATAGTACAGACAATAAAAACTGGATTCCAGTTGGAGGAGAATTCAAAATGAGATTTGATTACACCCGATTATTTATGGGAACTAAGTTCGCCATTTTTAATTATGCTACTAAATCGCTAGGGGGAGAAGTCGATATCGATTATTTTGAATACAATAAGGGAAATTAATTGCATTAGTCATAGATGTTTAATTAATTATTTGTAGTTTGAACAGGCGGCACAAGGTGTCGCCTGTTTTGTTTTTACAATAAACAGATCCATTCTTTAAACATTGTTGAGGTGGAAGATCAACAAATAAGATCTAACTTTTAAGATTCAGTTGAAGATGAATTATTCGCATTTTTTTTATGCTGTTCCTCCATATAAGCCTTTGGCGAAACACCATAAAATTCTTTGAAGCTTGTTGAAAATTTTGAGGTATTTGAAAATCCTACAAGATAGGCAACCTCCGCAATATTGGTATGTTTGGAGGCTAACAATTCTCCCGCTTGTTTCAAACGGATGTTGCGAATTAAATCTCTCGAAGATTGACTGGTAAGTTCTTTTAATTTTCGGTGCAAATGTACACGACTAATACCTACTTCGGATGCAATCATTTCTACATTAAGGGCAGGATCATTTAGATTCTTGTTGATAAAAACCATTATCTTTTGAATCAGTTTTTCATCTGCTGATTCCATAGCTATTTTTTCAATCTTATCTTCTTGTATTTGATTTCCGCTATAATTGTTTTTGAGCATTTCTCTATTACGAATCAAATTAAGAGCTGTCTTTTTTAGAATTTCGATATTGAATGGTTTGGTAATGTAGGCATCGGCGCCAATGTTTAGTCCCTCTAATTGATCGTGTTCGTGAGATTTTGCAGTTAATAAAATCACAGGGATATGATTGATGTTTATGTTTTTCTTTATTTTTCGGCATAGAGTTACCCCATCCATTACAGGCATTTTAACATCGCTTATAATTAAATCAAAGGGTTTTGTAAGAATGTCTTCTAGTGCTTCCTTACCGTTAGCGCTTGTTGAGACTTTAAAAAGTTGAGATAATTCTTTGTAGATATATTCTCGTATTTCATCATTATCATCTACTACAAGAATTCTTTTTCTACTGGTTGCATTATTTATAGGGTCTCGATGTGCTGGCTCTGAGATTACAGGAATATTCGCCTCTATTGACTGGTTTTCTTCAATGAAATTTTGAGTTATAAATTCTTCACCAATAGGTAATGTAATTATAAATCGGCATCCTGAATCATCAATGTTGTTTTGGGCTATGATGCTTCCGTTATGAAGCTCGACTATCGATTTTGTAAAATGCAAACCAATACCAGTTCCTTCAGAATGCTGTAACTTACTGTTGTCGGCCTGATAAAATCTGTCAAATATGCGTGTTGTTTCTTCTTCATTTAACCCAATTCCATTATCTACAATGGTGATTATAAGATTAGATGTTGAACGTTGTTGCTGCTTTTCAATAATAATATCAATCTTACCATTTTGCGGGACAAATTTTACGGCATTGGAGAGTACATTTTGTATAATTCTGTCAAAATACACGGGATCTGCCCATATATATAAATTGGGTTGGGAGTAGTTAATATTTAAAGTGATATTTTTAGTTTTGATTTGCTCTTCAAATAAAAGGCAAAGATCTTTAACAGATTGTATAACCTCAGTAGTATCAAAATTTAAAGAAATTTGGCCTTGATCGAGTCTGCGTACATCCATAACTTGATTGATTAGCTGGAGAATTTTTTCGGAGTTACGGTACATCACTTGATACCATTGTTGCCTAATAGTATCTTGATCTGTATTCATCAACTTTGTTAACGGATTTATGACAAGTGATATTGGGGATTTTATATCGTGTGATATATTAGTCAAAAATTGGAGTTTAGCATCATTGATTTGTTTATTGCGAAGATGCTCCTCTAATTTTGTTTTTGTAATTTGTCTTTGTTTTAGTTGTTGTTTGGCAAAAACAATCAGAACGAGTAAGACTATCCAATAAAAACATTTTGCAACGAAAGAAAAATACCAAACTGGATGAATGGTTATGGTTAGACTCTTTTCTTCCGAAAATTTGCCGTAGAGTTCAGCCTTTATTTTAAGATTATAGGTTCCTGGTTCAAGATTGTCGAATGTAACGGTATTATTGCCTTGATGTAGTTTATTCCATTTATCACTATTCAAAGAATAGTAATAGGTTATATGTTGTTGGTTGATAAAATCCAAAGATGAAAATTCGATACTAAACGAATTGTCTTCATAGCCCAGATCTACAGTTTTAGCATCGATGAGTGCACTGTTTATGATGTCAAGCCCATCCGATTTCATCCCCTGTTTTACAGATCGATCCTGTATGTATAAACCAGTAATGTAAACTTTGGTAGTTTTGCCATTGTCTTTTATGTTTTCGGGATCGAAGTAGGTAACTCCTTTCATCCCGCCAAAAATAATTTGGTTCTGATTATCTACAAATGAAGCGTTTTTGCTGAATTCATTGCCTTGTAATCCGTTATTGAAATAAAAATTATAAAACTTCTTGGTTTTGGTGTTGAATTTAGAAATTCCATTGTTGGTACTAATCCATAAATTATCTTTTTTATCTCTTTCTATCCCACAGATGATATTGCTAGGCAAATTGTCTTCTGTAGTAAAGGTTTTTATAATTTCGCATTCTTTGTTTAGGTAAACCAATCCAACCGAAGTTCCAATCCATAAATTACCAAGTTTATCCTCGTTTAGTGCATAGATGATTTTTTCGCTCAAAATATGGTTTTGTCCCCCTTTTTCGATAAAAGTTTTCGTTTTAAGATCCCAACAGTACAATCCGTCATAAGTAGCAATATATAGTTTGTTGTTTTTAGAGGCCAAAATGCAATTAATATATCGATTCCCATAGGGAACGTTTTTGTTTTTGCCTTTTCGAAAAGAATCCAGATTAACCGCTTTGAGTGTTTGTAAATTCATCTTGAATAAACCTGCACCTTGTGTGCCTATCCATAAATGTTTGTCATTAGATTCAATAATACTATAGACACTTTCTACAGGTTTGCCCTCATGATCTAAGAGTGTATTTATAAACTCAAATTTGTTGGAAGACTTGTTTAATTTGGCCATTCCGTGAAGGTAAGTACCTATCCAAAGATCATTATTTGAATCTTCAAAAATACTCATAATGGCAATCCTACCAAAACCATTTTTGTCAAGACTGTAATGAAATTCTCTTTTGCCTTTTTCAGAAATTCCATATAAGCCATCTCCATCTGTACCAACCCAAAGTATGTTTTTGTGATCTTTGTAAACCGACATTACACAGCTTGATCCAATAACATTATTGGTTATAGATTGATAACCCAAATATTTAAAATTACTCTCTTTTGGGGGTAATAATAATAATCCCTTTTGGAATAACCCCAACCATAAATTACCTCCTCTATCTTCTAAAATGATATGTATTTTTGATCTTGCAAAATCAAAATTGGATACAGTAAAATTGGTAACAGACATTGTTTTTTTAGTAATATCATAAGTATATAACCCCATTCCATCTGTTCCAATGAGTATTTTGTTGTTTTTTTCTAAATAAAGCTTTTTGATAGGAAGCGGAGCGGAATTATCAAAAGAATCAAATTTTTGTGTTGCTTTGTTGTAAATAAAAAGCCCATCATTGAGGGTGCCAACATATAGACCTCCATTTTTATCTTCGCACATACTGGTAATGATGGTCAAATGTTCTTTAGAGAAAAGATATTGCTTTACTTTGTTGTTTTTGTCAATTTTCCAAAGCTCTTTGTCTTGAGTCATGATCCAAAGGTTTTGATTATGATCTTCGTAAATTTCATGAATCATACCGCTGGGAATCGATAATTTTATAGAATTTGCGGTAAGGGATTCTTTTTTTAAATTAACTTTAAAAACTCCATAACCAGATGTTCCAATTAGGATGTCTCCATTTTTTCTTTGAAAGATACAACTCACATGAGGATTTGTCTTTGTATTTCCTAAATTATACATAGGTATCGTTACAAATGAGTCTGTCGTGTGTTTATATAGTTGTAAACCGTTGATAAAACCAAAAAACAAATTTTTATTAGCATCCTCAAAGATTGATTTTACATAATTATTAAGTAGTGAACCTGAGACGTTTTTCTCATTTCTGTAAATGATAAATTTTGAACCATCATATCTATTTAGTCCATCTTCGGTAGCAGACCAAAGATAGCCTTTGCTATCCTGATATATGCTGTTAATTAAGCTGCTAGAAAGTTCAGTATCTGAAGTGTATAGTTTTCCTGACTGTGACCATATCTGACAGTTGAAAAGCAATAAAACGAGACATGTGATTTTTAGATAATTCAAAATAAAACAGATATGGGATTAAAAGATGTGAAACTAAATTTGTTTTTTTGAAATCAACTTATAAATTAACTCAGGTTTGTTGAAGAAAACCCTTAATACATCATAATAGTATTATTGACTACAATTTTAATCGTAAATTTTTGTTTGAGCAAATTTTGACTTTAAAAATAAATGGACAAGATTAAAAAACATATGTGTTTTTTTTAATTTATTTTTTTAAAATAGATTTAATATTGAAAATAATTCATTTTTATAGAATAAATGTATATGTTACATTTATTTTTTGTTGATTATTTTAATTTTCGCTTAAAATAATGTAATTCTTTAAAAAGGGACTGTAATTATCCAAAAACTTTTTTAATATTGTCATGATGACTATTAATGTTTTTCAATCTGTTTAACTGAATAAATTAGATGTATTTACGGCATCTGTTTAATACAAGATGAGAGTGAATTCTATTAAAAGAGAATTTTATTTCCAAAAGATAAATATAAATGAATAATCTATTATGAAAAAAAACAAAATCAAGTACTCGCTATATGTAATTGTAGGAATCTTTTCCACAGCTTTATTGGCACAAAAACCTATTGTACAATCCGCATACACTGCAGACCCTGCACCATTAGTTTATAATGGAAAAGTATTTTTGTACACAGGACATGATGAGGATAATTCTACCTGGTTCAGCATGAACAACTGGAAATTATATTCTTCCAGTGATATGGTAAACTGGACGGAGCACCGTTCGCCACTTTCTTATAAAACATTCAGTTGGGCAGAGGGTGATGCTTGGGCAGCTCAGTGTATTGAACGAAATGGTAAATTTTTTATGTATTGCCCTGTTATAGATAGAGAGACACATTCTCCAGCAATAGGAGTGGCAGTAGCGGACAGTCCTTATGGCCCTTTTTATGATGCACTTGGAAAACCATTGGCAGCGACAGGTTTTGGAGATATAGATCCTTCTGTATTCTTGGATTCTGACGGTCAGGCGTATTTATATTGGGGTAACCCTAATTGTCAATATGTATTGCTAAATGAAGATATGATTTCATATAAAGGCAGTATTGTTACTATACCATTGACAGAGGCTTCGTTTGGAAAAAGAACAGGTGATCCTAAACGCTCAACCTTATACGAAGAAGGGCCATGGTTGTATAAAAGAAACAAATTATACTATCTGTTCTGGGCGGGAGGGCCTCTTCCGGAACATTTAGGTTATTCGACCAGCAGCAAACCTAGCGGTCCTTGGAAGTACGGAGGAACGTTGATGCCTGCCGAGGGAGGAAGTTTTACAAATCATCCGGGCGTAATTGATTTTGCAGGTAAAACGTATTTGTTTTATCACAATGGTGCATTGCCTGGTGGCGGAGGTTTTACCAGGTCAGTTTGTGTACGTGAATTTAGTTTTAATGCAGATGGTTCCATACCACAGCTTAAAATGGAACAAGATATTGTAAAAGGACTTACTGTTTTAAATCCATATCTTAAAAACGAGGCCGAAACTATAGCTTGGTCAGAAGGTGTTAAGACAGCAGAAAGTGATCAGGTTGGTGTTTTTGCAACTGCTGTAAAAGACGGAAGTTTTATTAAGGTGCGTGATGTTGATTTTGGTAAAATTGGAGTGTCTAAGTTTACTGCAAGGATGGCTACTGCCCATAACGATGTTAAAATGGAAATCAGAATTGATAATGCCGGGGGACAACTTGTAGGGACAGTGAATATTCCAAGAACTGGTGGTAATGGAAAGTGGACGATTCAGACTATTGATACTGCTGCTTTAAGTGGTGTTCATGATCTTTATTTCGTATTTAAAGGTCATGGTGTGGGGGAACTTGCCTTTTTTGATTATTGGATGTTTAAATAAGATTGTAAAAAAAAATCTTTTAAAATTGGTAATTAAGTTAATATATGCTTTTTAGCCAGTAAAAAAATAAACCATATGAAAAATGCATTTTTAAATGAACTAACTAATGAAAATATTGAGTAGCCTCTTCAAAGCAGTAAAATTTATCTGAGGACTGGAGGTAATTATGATAAAGATAGTGCATGGATGAGCTTTAGTACAGATGGAAAGAACTTTACAAGTATCGGTGGGGATTTGAGACTTACTTACCAAATGAAAACTTTTCAAGGAGTTCGATATGCTCTGTTTGCTTACAATACTCTTGGAAAGGATGGGGGTATGCTACATTTGATAATTTTAAAGTAGAGGAGTCTCTTGCTGATAAGTCAAAGAATATCCCTTTTGAAAAAATTATCACTATAAAAAATCTTTCTAACAATTTAAAGGCATGGGCAAATCCACACGGGATGTTGCATTTTGCATGGACAGGATCGCCAGAGGATAATTCGGATGCCTGTCGTTTTAAGGTTCATGACCGTGGTCAGGGAAGAGTTGTTTTAGAAGCTTTAAATGGTTCAGTATTTCTTACAGTAGTTGGAGAGGGATTACCAGCAGATGTGCGTTTGATGAATAAAGAAACCGAAGCAGCTCTTTTTCAATGGCAGGATATGTTAAGAGGCCAATTTATGTTGATGTCATTAAAAACAAACCGATATGTAGGATTGGATCCTGCGACAGGAGAACCCTATTCAGCTGATTGGCTAGGAGCGCGACCGGACAGGAAAGATGGTACAGTTATGTATTGGGAAGAAGTAAAATAGTTTATATTACAAAGTATTAGTTGTAGAGGGAGTGTTGACATATTAATTGTTTATTTTAATTGAATAATATAGAAATGAAATTTAAAGTCTTTTTTCTTACTGTAGTATTCTGCAGTTTAAGTTTTATGAGCAATGGGCAGGGATATAAAAATCCAATATTACCTGGTTTTTATCCTGACCCGAGTGTCTGTTTTGACGGTAAATATTATTATCTCGTAAACAGTAGTTTTCAGTACTTTCCGGGTGTTCCATTGCATCGCAGTCAGGATCTCATTCATTGGGAGAATATCGGATATGTTCTGAATAGACCTTCTCAGATTAAATTAGAGAATCTTGGTTTTTGGAATGGAATTTATGCTCCCTCTATTCGATTTAATAAAGGGATCTATTATATGGTAACAACCAATACATCTGACAAGGGGAATTTTTTTGTGTTTACAAAAGACCCTGCAGGTTCTTGGTCTGATCCTATTTGGGTAGATCAAGGAGGTATTGATCCGGATCTATTTTTTGATGAAGATGGTAAAGTTTACTTTGTAAATGCCAACGGTGGAATTCATATAGTGGAAATCGATATTAAAACCAGAAAAAAACTTTTTGAATCCAAGCAGATTTGGACGGGGAGTGGTGCACGCCATACTGAGGCACCGCATATCTATAGAAAAGACGGTTTTTACTATTTGGTAACTGCTGAAGGCGGTACCGAATACGGACACAAAGTCAGTATAGCAAGAAGTAAGAGTCTTTACGGACCTTATGAATTAAATCCAGATAACCCTGTTTTGACCCATATCAATCAGAGTGGAGCATTTAGTCCTATTCAGGCAGGGAACGGGTCATGCTGATTTTATTAAAGCTCAGGACGGTTCATGGTGGGCTGTTTTTTTGGGATTTCGTCCTCAGTCCTATACTCATCATCTTTTGGGTAGGAAACTTTTTTGGCACCAGTAAAGTGGGATGCTGGTAAATGGCCTATAGTCAATGAAAACGGAACAGTAGCATTGGATATGAATGTGCCAACTTTACCTCAAGTTCTTGTGGCAGTGGAAAACCCTAGGACAGAATTTGACAAGGCTGTACTTGGAAAAGAATGGAACTATTTGTGTATTCCCAATATGAATAATTATTCGCTTACAGAGCGGAAAGGATTTTTAAGAATCAGACCTTCAGAAAAATCGCTGGATATGATCGGAAATCCATCTTTTGTTGGACGTAGACAGCAACATATTGATTTTAAATCATCTGTTTCTTTGGATTATTCAAAACTTAAAGAAGGTTCTAGGGCTGGTATTACTGTTTATATGGCTAATGATTATCATTATGATATGAGTGTGAAACATGTTTCAGGCAAATTTATTTTGAGTTTAACTTATTCCTTGGGAGCACTTAGGCATACAGAAAAAGAAATTCCATTGCAAAATGGGGAAGTTGTGCTTGGAGTAGATGGGAGTGGAGAACTTTATAAATTCTATTATTTAACTTCGGACGGTACTCGACAAGATGTTGGTCAGATTAATACCCGTTTTATAAGTTCAGAAACTGCTGGTGGTTTTACGGGTGTTTTTCTAGGCTTGTTTGCAGATGGGAAAGTAGAGAAAGACTCCTTTGCTGATTTCGACTGGTTTGAGTATTAGTCATTGGAAAGAAAGTAGTCATTGTTTTTAATAATGTATTAGATTAAAAATAATAAGCTGTACTTTTTGGAAGTACAGCTTATTTTATAAAAAAAAAATTAATTGTTTAAAACTCGAAATTGAAACCCTTTTTGGTAAGTTCTTGATAGACTTCTGGATCAAATTCATAGAGTTGAGCTGCTCTATATTTTGAATTCTTTTGTTTTTCTGGAAGGGCTTTCAATAGTTTCATGTTTAAAAATTTTCGTCTAAAATTTGGTTTATCCATTTCGTAGCCAAGTATTTCCTCGTATAAATGCATGAGTTCTAGAAGGGTGAATTTTTTGGGAAGCAAAGCAAGACCTATAGGTGTTTTTCGTACTTTTTTTTGTAGTTTCTTAATAGCGTATTTTAGTATTTTGTCATGGTCAAAAGCAAGTTTTGGTACGTCTTTGATGTTGTACCATTGGGCATCAAAAGTATTACCACCAGCTGTAACATTGTAATCATCTTTTTTTATTAACGCATAATAACCTATCGTAACAATACGTGCAGCGGGGTATCTATCGGGCGCACCAAAAGCTTTAAGTTGCTTTAAATAAATATTATCAAGTCCTGTAACTTTATGAAGTAATCGATTTGCAGCATCTCTGATGTGCTCTTTTTCGGTTATCCAACCGCCAGGGAGTCCCCATTGTCCTATAGATACACCTTCGCCATGTTGAATTAAAAGTATTTTGAGACAACCAGAATCATAACCGAATATGGCGCAGTCTATAGTAATATCTCTCATAACCCAAATAGGTTCTGAATTATCTGATTTACTTTGTTTGACTTCTTTCAACTTAAGATAGAATTATTAGAGTTTATGCACTTTTCTATAAAAGCAAAAATATTAAAAAAAGAAATTACATATTGTCGCTATGACTACATTTGTGTAGAATGATGAATTTGATGTCAATTTTATTAACTCCAAAGCACAAAGTTTTGATGAAAATAGGAGTTGATTTTTTATGAAGTATATTGATGCGATTAAAAAAAAGCCTCAGATTTCTCTGAAGCTTCTTGGTGGCAATAATCTAATTCTAAAATTATTTACATTTATTTTTTTCAAAAATTGTTTGCAGTTGTTCAACTGCGGATTTGACTTTGAAATTTGTTTTTTCTATCACATCGATAATTTTAGGACAATCGGCAAAGGCCTCTCTTGACATTTTTCGAATTAATGAATCAGCTCCAATAGTCACAGTAGATCCGCCTACGAATCCAAAGACTAATGCATCACTATCTTTTTTTCCAAAATAGTAAGCTGTGCTTGCCAACATAATTACTCTACTTGTTCCAGCCGCATTTGGTCGGTTGACAGGGGCTTCGTATATGTAGCCAATTTTGACATTTTTGTCATCAATAATATACATCCACTTTTTTTTGCTCGATTTCGAAAATTTTCCAGTCAAAATATTAGCAGTTGTAACGTATAATCGCTCTACAGTTATTTTTAAATTTTCTTCGTTAGTATATTCTATTTTTTTAATATCAGCACTTGAAATTTTTTCTGTTTTAGCATTTTCATCAGTTCTAAATTTTACTTTAGAATCATTGAGTTCTACTTTTTCGGAAAGCCCTTTTTTTATAGTTCCATCCTCCATATATAGAACGGCTTTAATGTATTTTGCATGAATTGTTGTTGTACATAATAAAAGTGTTAGCAAAAACAAACTTGTTTTTTTCATAGTGTTTTAAAATTTGTAGTAAATGTTAAGCAAATTTTTAAGAAAAATTAAGCGAATGTATGACTTTTCTTTAAATTAAAAACATTTAAAGTGAGAGATATTTTAAAATCGGTGATGTACTTTTACAACCTGCTGTAAAACGAGTATAGAGCTATGGTATATCTTGGAAAAGAGTAGTAATTATTATCATTATTTGTATAAAAAGACTAAGATAGGAGGATGAATTCGAGTAATTATGGTCTGGAAATCTTTTAATTACATCAGTTAAAACGAAAGAATAGTTCTCAAAAATTATTTTTTGTGAAGCTATAAGCTTTAATGGTTTGTTACAAAGAGTAGGCCAGTAATGTTTTTTTTGCCCATTTCCCCCAATCTTTTAAAGCTTCCAAGAGGGTTTTGTTTAGTTCTTTATTATTAGTAGGCTTACCTTTTACTGGAGGAGCTAAATCATTTTCGGGTACTGGAATTTCAGTAACTTTTGTGGCAAACCATGTTATATTTTCATGTGGTAGAGCCAAACCTAAAATTGTTCCTGGTAAACCTGTAAAGGATTCAGGACCGCCTGAAAATGGAATTTGAATGGTGTAATAAGCAACAACATAAACAGAATCAAGAACTATAGCATTTGCTCTGCGGCATTCATAACCTGCAATTTCTCTAGTTTCATCAGTAATTTTCCAGTCAATTTTGCGTAAACTATCTTTAACTAAATATAAATCATCGTAAATGTTTTTTTGGGTAACACTGGTTTGAGTATCTAAATCTGTGGCGATAACATTTTTTAAATTAGCCATTGCATCATCTGCAATCCAACTGTTGTTTGCTGATTGATTTGTTTCTTCCCATTTGTATAAACTTTTGTTTTTAGAAAAACTTAGAATGCTTTTTGTAGTTTTAAATTGCGGATTGTTTTTTTTATAACTTTCAAAAGCTAATTGATAATAACTCTCTGTTTCTCCTTTTATTTTTTTGGAAATCAAAGCGTACATATTTGATTTTTTTTCAAATTCGATTACGCCATTTTGCACAAAGTGGTCATTTTGTGCAAAAGTATTGCAACTTGTCAGTAAAATTATTAAAATTAAGATGTGATTTATTAGTGTTTTCATGACCTTAGTTTTGTTTAATTTCTCCTCCGCCCATTTTGCTGAAATCCCAGCTTACAGAGAACATAAAATATCTTTGGATAGTCGTATAAGTACTTTGGCTAATATTTCCATTGAATGCAGAACGATTAAATCCTACATTTTGGTTCAAAAGATCTCTTCCTGTTATGGAAACTCTTAAATTATCTGATTTTAAGAATTTTTTAGTGATAGATGCATTCCAAATAAAACGTTCAAAACTTTCCTGAATCACTTGCGTTTTTCCATTGTATTGATAATTTCCATCTGTGCTAATTTCTAGTTTGAAAGGTAATTGTACACTAGACCAGAAATTTCCATTAAAACCCCAACCATTACTTTTACTATTTTCGTTGATGCTTGCATTAGCAACGTTATAAGTAGGTCCGAAGTAAGCATCAAAATTATATTTTTTTTCTTTCTGCTTTGAAAATTCTAAATTAAAGGTATAAGTTGAATTTTTAGTTTGATTTAGCTGCGTATTGATGTAATTATAGTTTACATTTTTACTAGCGCTTAAACCAATTCCTGCATTCAGGTCTATGGCTTTGATTGTTTTTCCAAAATTAGTATTCAAATTATAACTTGTTGTAGCTTTGTTATCTAGGTTAACAAATTGAGAAATACTTTGTCCTCTATCATTTGTAACCACATCGCTTACTATTGGATTTAGCGTAAAATTATACGATCCATTAATCGAAAAAAACTGGTTACTAAGTACTTTATACGAATAATAATTACCTCTAAAATTATTTCTAAAAGATGGATCTAAATTAGGATTACCTAAAATCGTATTTAATGGGTTTTGATTATTTGCTATCGGTTGTATTTGTTCTAATGTTGGCTGATCTGTGTTTCCGTTATATGATAGACGTAATGATTCTCTTTGTTTAAAATTATATTGATAGTTTATCTGAGGCATGTAGTTGATAAATTTTCGCTTAAAAGAACTATCTCTATAAACATCATATTGCTTAAAGTTTACACCACTAAATTTAGAACCAAAAGAAAAAACAGTTTTGTTTTTTTTGTAGTTAAAAATCGCTCCAATTTGGTTTATCGTTTGGTCTAATTCATAATTATTACTAAAGATGGGATCCAAAATACTATAGTCGCCATTTGAAGATTGATTAAAAGATTTACGATCAGATTTTCCGTTGCTAAAGTTGAATCCATAATTAAGAACTACAGTAAGGCTCTTGGATAAAGGTTCGGTATAAATCAAATTTGATTTAAAAGCTGTATTGCGAATATTGTTGACTTTGTTTTGATTGATTATTTTGGTGCTATCGGGAACAATTACAGCTGGTGTAAAAAATTCAGCTATAGAGTTTAAATAACCATCACTTTTGCTATCAGAACTTGATTGGTTTAAATTAAGAGAGAATGTTCGGCCTGTTTTTTTAAGTCTTTTAGTCAATAATGTGTTTATATTAAATACTTTATCATCTACATCGTTTGTAGTTGTCTGCTTCAAATTATTCAATTGGTTACCTTGTTCGTCAGTACCTTTTTGCATTTCTGCTTCACTTGAATTACTGTTTTTAAATAATCCATCTACATTTAATTTTAAAGTTAAAGTAGTATCGATTTTAATTTCATAAGCTAGATCAAGTTTATTTTTAGTCATGTTTTTTTCAAAACTCTTGTCCGAAGTATTATAAATGCTGCTAGTACTTAAATTTTGCTGGTTAATATCATTGCGATCTCCTGAAAGTTTGATATCGCCAATTTTATAATTCATATTGATAGATTCTTTGTCGTTGTTCCATTTATTATCAAAATGTATTCCGCCCGTTTGAGCAACTGGAATTCCTTCACCACTAAATTGTCCGTCCCAACTATCAAATTCATCATTTCCATTGTTTGAAAAATAAATACCACCATCATCAGTTACCTGATAACTGTTTTGTCCATATTTATCTTTATCACCCCATCCCAATCCTACTTGTCCTGTATTGCCAAAAATACCATAAACTGCTATTTTTTTCTTATCCCAAAATTTATTATACATGGCTTGTCCTTTGTAAAAATTATCAGTTCCTCCACCAAGTTCTACTTTGCCGAAATGACCTTTTTTCTTGTCTTCTTTAAGTTTTACATTCAGCGTTTTGGTTTTCTGACCATCATCAATTCCTGTGAAAGCTGCTTGATCACTTTTTTTGTCGTACAATTGTACTTTATCAACCATGTCCGCACGTAAGTTTTTTGTAACTAAAGTGGGATCATCACCAAAAAATTCTTCTCCATCAACCAAAACTTTTGTCACAGTTTCGCCTTGAGCAGTAATTTTTCCATCCTTATCAATTTGTATTCCTGGAAATTGTTTTATCAGATCTTCTACTTTTGCATTAGGTTCTATTTTAAATGCTTTTGGATCAAATTCCAACGTATCTCCTTTAAATTTCATGGCGGCTCTATTGCCTTTTATAATTACTTCCGATAGTAATTTTCCTTTATCAACCAAGTTGATTCTGCCATAATCTTTGATTAGCTGTGTAGAATCAACCGAAAATTGATCTACAAAATCAGCATATTTTGGATAAGAAACCAACAAAATAAATTTACCATCTTTAATATTATTCAACTCAAAATAACCATTTTCTGTGGCTCGGGTAAATTTTACTAAAATAGAATCTTTTTCTCTTAACAAAGAGATTGATGCTTTTGATAAAGATGAATGATTTATTGTATCTGTTACATATCCTTTAACTGTGCCTGATGTTTGTGCCTGTAAAGTATTTGATAAAAAAAGAAAGCAACATAATGCTAGAATTGTATGTTTCATTATTTGGGGGTGGTTTTTTGAAAAAGAGGCATTAGAGTTCTATTCTATTTTTTGAGAAATAGAAATAAAATATATTTTTCAGTGATTTGTTTTTGAATAAGCAAGATTATGAATTCTAAAATTGGAAAAGTATTTTTTGATACAGATTTACCCAAGAACAACGACTTGATTTTATGAAATTCATTTTTTTTTTGGAGGGTTTGATTGTTAGCGTATGGATTTTAATTAGTGATTGTTACTATAAATGGTTTAAATAAAGGTATAGCTCAAAAACAATACAATATATAAAAAAAAAAAGATTTTAATTTTATTGTTATGGTTGATTATTTATATCAATATTTTTTTGTCAATATCTTTCAGTGTTAAGCTGATCTTAAAAATTTTCAAATGATATTTCTCTACGTTGTGTCGGCAGAATTAAGTCACGACTTTTAGACTTGATCTAACTTTTGTGTCTGATCCGATAAATAGGGAAGTAGTGTAAATTCTTGGTTTTAGGAGATAAAAAAAAAAGAGAACTTGAAATAAGTTCTCTTCTCAG
>NZ_JBDLZX010000004.1:73529-402113 GCF_040045115.1 Flavobacterium adhaerens
TAGCGGGAACAGGACTCGAACCTGTGACCTTCGGGTTATGAGCCCGACGAGCTGCCTACTGCTCTATCCCGCGATGTGCGTTTTGTAATCTCAATAAGGCTATCTTAGTAGCGGGAACAGGACTCGAACCTGTGACCTTCGGGTTATGAGCCCGACGAGCTGCCTACTGCTCTATCCCGCGATGTTTCGGGTGCAAAGATACGTTGAATTTATAGAAAAACAAGAAAAACTTTAAAAAATGTTTTATTTCTTGTATTGACTTGATATAACTACCTTTGCGGAATAAATTTTATTCAAATGTCACATAAAGCAGGTTTTGTAAATATCATAGGGAATCCAAATGTTGGAAAATCAACCTTAATGAATGCCTTTGTTGGGGAAAGATTATCAATTATTACTTCAAAAGCACAAACGACTCGTCATCGTATTCTTGGGATTGTAAATGGAGAGGATTTTCAAATGGTATTGTCGGATACTCCTGGGATCATAAAACCAGCTTACGAGATGCAAGAGGCTATGATGGATTTTGTGAAATCGGCCTTTGAAGATGCAGATGTCTTGATTTACATGGTCGAAATTGGTGAGCAGGACTTAAAAGACGAAGCTTTTTTTAATAAAATAATCCATTCTAAAATTCCAGTTTTGTTGTTGTTGAATAAAATTGACAATTCGAATCAAGAACAACTAGAGGAGCAGGTGGCTTTTTGGACGGCTAAAGTACCAAATGCCGAAATTTACCCAATATCGGCTTTACAGAATTTTAATGTTCCTGAGGTTTTTCAGAGAATCATTTCGTTATTGCCTGAATCACCAGCATATTATCCGAAAGATCAATTGACGGACAAGCCAGAACGTTTTTTTGTTAACGAAACCATTCGTGAAAAAATTCTTTTGAATTACAGTAAAGAAATTCCGTATGCCGTAGAAATTGTAACCGAAGAATTTTTGGAAGATGATAAAATTATCCGAATCCGTTCGGTAATTATGGTGGAGCGCGATACGCAAAAAGGAATTATCATTGGACATAAAGGCGCAGCTTTGAAGAAAGTTGGAACCGATGCCCGTGCTGATTTAGAGAAATTTTTCGGAAAACAAATTCACATTGAACTTTATGTAAAAGTGAACAAAAACTGGAGAAGCAACGCCAATATGTTGAAACGATTCGGGTACAATCAGAAATAGTTTTTGTTAAATTGATTAATAAAAATTTATTGTAACCGTGATGCCTTAGCCCAGATGGGAACGGCATCCTTATGTGGCGGGGTTCGCCACATAAGATAGAGTGGACAGCTGGAAATAGCTCCTAAAAAATATGAAAATCTAGGTACTTAGTCTTGATAGTTATCGGGATAGCAAATAAGTGGTTTTTTTAACTACCTTTGCAAAAAATTTAAAGAAAGTATTTTGGATTTATAAATTAATGTGAATTAATTGATAAAATCTAAAAATCGAAATCTAAAATTCAAAAAAATGAATAACATTGTTGCGATAGTAGGAAGACCTAATGTGGGGAAATCGACCCTGTTTAATAGGCTGATACAAAGAAGAGAGGCTATTGTAGATTCAGTATCTGGGGTGACCCGTGATAGAAACTATGGTAAAAGCGAGTGGAACGGAAAAGAGTTTTCTGTGATTGATACCGGAGGATACGTTCGCGGGTCTGATGACGTTTTCGAAGGCGAAATCCGTAAACAAGTGGAGCTTGCTATCGACGAAGCCGATGTTATTATTTTTGTGGTAGATGTTGAAGAAGGTATTACACCTATGGATGAAACGGTTGCCAAATTACTTCGTAAAGTAACAAAACCAGTTTTATTGGCTGTAAACAAAGTTGACAACGCCATGCGTGAGAAAGATGCTGTGGAGTTTTACAATCTTGGTTTGGGTGATTATTACACATTCGCCAGTATTTCTGGAAGCGGGACAGGGGATTTATTAGATGCTTTGATTGATGCTTTTCCAGAAAAACCAGAACCTGTAAAAGAAGAAGTTGCTTTGCCACGTTTTGCAGTTGTAGGTCGTCCTAATGCTGGGAAATCTAGTTTTATCAATGCGCTTATTGGTAAAGATAGATTTATGGTTACCGATATTGCGGGAACTACTCGTGATGCTATTGATACTAAATTTGACCGTTTTGGTTTTGAATTTAACTTGGTGGACACGGCTGGTATTCGTCGTAAAGCTAAGGTTAAAGAGGATTTAGAGTTTTACTCCGTAATGCGTTCTGTTCGTGCCATTGAGCATGCTGATATTTGTATTTTGGTAATAGATGCTACTCGTGGTTTTGAAAGCCAGGACCAAAATATTTTTTGGTTAGCTGCTAAGAACCGAAAAGGTGTGGTGGTCTTGGTTAACAAATGGGATTTGGTCGAAAAAGATACCATGTCAACTCGTGATTATGCTGAAAAGATTAAAAAAGAGTTAATGCCATTTACCGATGTGCCGATTTTGTTCGTTTCGGCATTAACCAAACAACGTTTGTTGAAAGCATTGGAAACTTCGGTTCAGGTTTTTGAAAACAGAAAACAACGTATTTCAACTTCAAAATTCAACGAATACATGTTGAAGGTGATAGAGTCTTATCCGCCACCAGCCACTAAAGGGAAATATGTAAAAATTAAATATTGTATGCAGTTACCAACTGATACACCGCAATTTGTGTTTTTTGCCAACTTACCACAATACGTAAAAGAACCTTACAAACGTTATCTCGAAAATAAGATTAGAGAAAATTGGGATTTTGCAGGAGTGCCAATTGATATTTATATTAGAGAAAAATAAAAATTTTAAAGTCCCCGATAGGGGATTTTTTTATGGTATTTAGTTAGTTTGTTCTTTAGGTTTTCCTTTTAGATTTATTTTGTGGTACAAACTAAAACGCAAAATATCTCGGTCATAATAATCAACTCCGCTGGCCCGTTGTTGAAAACTATTGAGATACCCCAATTCTAAAGCGATATTTTTGTTAAGTCCATATTGAAATGCAGTATAAAAACGATTCTGATCAAAAGTGTTATGGGCTACATTTTTGCCAGCATTGATCATGATTTCGTCAGAAGCAATTGCTTTTAGGTATTGCTTGTCTTTTTTCCAAAACGTATATTCTCCATGCAAGCGGTATCGAAATCTCCAGTAAAAAGTTGTTCCAGGAAGCAATTCGGTTTTGTTTGCATTATGAATGAATCGTTCTTCTACTTGAAATCTCTGGTAAAGAGAAAAGTTATTGAAAATTTGTTTCCAAACTATATCTTGTTGGGCTCTGTATTCAGGGACTTGAAAATTGTAGCTAATTTCAGGATTTTGAGTAAATACTTTAAAATGTGCATATCCAGCCCCTATTTCAAAATTTTTATTGATTTTGTAACGCCCTTGAATTCGGAAAACATAAATATTTTCCTTAGTTGGATTAATGAAAATACGATTGTCAAATTCGGTATGAACTGACCATTTTTCAGTAACGGATAGTATGTTGTAGTAGCGGAACCAGAGTAGGTTCTGATGTTCAACGTTTTTTTCGGTTTGGGCTCTTGAAATAAAACAGACGAATAAAAAAAATAATAATTTGATGGTTTTCATTAAGGCAATTTCAAATTTTCGGCAAATGTACACAAACGCTATAATTTTTATAGAGTTATTAGTGATTGTGTTTGCAACATAATAGCTTTAATTTGTTGATAAAAGGAGAAATAAGCAATTTGCTTAAGAAATGTTAAAAAGACAATTAAACCTTTTAGGGAATTTGTGGTCTTATTCGCAATACATGCTTAAAATGGAATTATGAATAAGATTTACTTTTCTTTCTTTTTTTTACTAATTGTTTTTACTGTTAGAGCCCAAAATACAATTGTAATCAAAGGTGGTGTTTATGATAGTGGAACAAAAAAACCAATAGAATTGGCTACAGTTTATTTATCAAATGTCAAGGATTCGACAGTTATCGAATATGCTACTACAGATAAGGATGGAATCTTTAAGATAACAACCAGAAAATACGAAAAACCATTTTTTCTAAAAATAAGCTATGTGGGGTACCAACAGTATGTTGAGCAGCAAAATGGAATTTTGGCCAATAAGGATTTTGGAAAATTATATTTGACAGAAAATCCAAAAGAACTCAATGAAGTCATCATAAAAAGTGAAGCTCCTCCTATTAGAATTAAAAAAGATACGTTAGAGTTTAATGCTTCTTCCTATAAAGTGCGTCCAGATGCAAATGTTGAAACGTTGCTGAAACAATTGCCAGGAGTTGAGGTTGATACTGATGGAAATGTTACCGTAAATGGAAAAGGGGTCACGCAGTTTTTGGTAAACGGAAAAGCTTTTTTTAATAAAGATGGGTCTATTTTGTTAAAAAATATGCCAGCTGATATGATTAAAAAAGTGCAAGTATCCGACTTTAAAACCAAAAAAGAAGAACTGTCCAGACAAGAGGCAAGCTCCGATGATGCCAGTATCAATTTTACTGTTGATGAAAAGAAAAACAAAGGCTACTTCGGAAAATTTTCTGGCGGATACGGAACAGATGATCGTTATGAGGCGAGTTTTATCCTAAATTATTTTAATAATAATCAAAAAATAAGTTTACTAGGTTCTTCAAATAATATAAATTCAACTGGTTTTTCTATGGATCAAGTTTTTGATAACATGGGAGGCGGACGTAATACCAGTTCTAATAACAGAGCATCGGGAACAGGCAAGGGGATTACTACTTCTAATTTGTTAGGATTTAATTATACTGATGAATGGGCCAAAGGCTTAGATGCTTCGGCTAGTTATAATTTTTCGAATACCATCAATAAAAATGAAACCAAATCCAATCAGGCCAATTTTATGCCTACTGGAACTATTTTTACCGAAGCCGATTCGAAAGCCAGAAATGAAAACACTGGTAACAAAGCCAATTTTGAGTTCGAATACAAAATGAATCCTACTACACGAATAGTAGTTACTCCCAAAATAGAGCAAGGTCGTACCAATAGCTTGTCTGAATCTTCGAGTTTTTCTACCGATGAAAATGGAAATGATCTAAACGAGAGTTCTGCCAAGTCCTATAAGGAAAACTCATCTACCAATTTTGGTAATACGATAAACTTTAATAAAGCTTTTGAAAGAAAGGCTAGAAATTTGAGTTTCGTTTTTACTAACAGTAACAACAAAAGTGATTCTGAAGCTATAAATATTTCGAATACCACATTTTATCAAGGAGGTAAACCTAATGATGATCGAAATCAAAACGGATTGTCTAATAATACCGATGATTCGTATTCACTTGAAGTCGAATTTACCGAACCAATAACCGATTCGTTACGCATTCGTTTTGGTTCTGAATTTGGTTGGCAAAACGAGGTAAACGATGTAAAAACGTATGATTTTGATGATAGTTCGCAAACCTATTCTTTCCTAAATGATTTGCAAACCAATTATACAACCTCAAGTCAGAACTCGATTACTCCAAAAGTGGGACTTTCATTCGAAAAAAATAAGTTTACTTTCAATTTAAATTCGAGTACTTCAATTGTAGATTTTGATAATCATTCTTTGTATTTAAACAATACTACCGATTTGAATAAAAAGTATGTTTTGCCATACGGTAGAGCTCAAGTTCGATACAGAATGGATAAAACAAAATTCCTTGTTTTGAGATACGATTATTCCAGTACGCTTCCTTCAACTAGCCAGTTGCTGCCTGTGGCCAATTTGGCCAATCCGTTAAATACCATTATTGGTAATCCAGATTTAAATTTGAATAAAAAAAATAGTGTCAATATCAATTATAGAAATTTTGATATGCGCACTCGTTCTGGTTTTTTTCTGTTCGCAAGAGGTGATTTTTATGATAGCCAAATTGCTGTTACTTCAATTTACGATGATAGCGGCAAAAGAACCACAACCTATAAAAATGTTGAGGGAACTTATACTACTTCGGCAGGAGGAAATTGGAACAAAACAATAAAAAACAATGCACATGTTTTTAGATTTGGCTTTGGTTTAAACGGTTCTTATGCGCTAGACAAAGGATTTACCAATGCAGTTTTGTACGAAGCTAAATCTTTAGGAATCTCTCCGAGAGTCAATTTTACTTATGAGTATGGCGAATTGCTTATTCTTTCCCCAAATTATAGTTTGTCCTACAATGAATCTCGATATACCAATTCCTCCTTAAATGCCAGCTCCAATGTAGTGCACAGAATCAATTTGCAAACGACCAGTTATTGGCCAAAAAATTGGATTTGGGGCAATGATTTTGGCTATACTTACAATTCTAATATTTCGGGTGACTTCAAAAAAGATTTCTATTTATGGAACACCAGTTTGTCTTATGGTTTTTTTGATAAAAAAATGTACTTAAAAGTAAAGGTTTACGATATCTTAAATCAAAACCAAAGTGCCACAAGAACCATTTCGGCAACAACCATTCGTGACGAAGAAAACGTCGTTTTAAAACGATATGCAATGTTTTCTGTAACCTATGATTTGGGAAGCATTAAACCAAAGGACAGAAGAGGTGGCCCAAACGGTGGTGGATTTAGAAGAGGCCCCGATAATATGAATTAATTTTTTAGGAGCAGGAAAATAAGGCAATTTCAGAAAGAGGATTCCTGCTATCCGTTGCAATCTTTTGTAGAGACGGGTTTCAAACCCGTCTCCTGTTTCAAACCCGTCTCTACAAAAGGATTTTCACTGCTATCAGGGCTAGGGAGAGAGATAGTGTTTTTTTGTTGTGATTTTTAATTTTTGATATGAATAAAAATTTAGTAAAAAATTAAGTATTAATCTGTTAAACTATTTAATGTCTAAATAGTCTTATGCTTATAATCTTAAAAAATAAATAAAATGAAATCACAGATCTTAGTAAATCCTAAAAACAATTTCAAAATTGTGGGACAAAAGTTAATCGTTGCAGCATTGTTGGTCGTAGGTGTTTCATCTTTTGCACAAGACCAAGTTCAAGGAAACAAAAAGTTGGATAAACCTAAAAGAGAAAAAATGTCTCCAGAACAAAGAAATCAGGCACAGTTAGACCGAATGACCAAGGAGTTGAATTTGACTCCTCAACAACAAGAACAAATAAAACCGATTCTTGCAGAACAAAGTGCAAAAATGGATGCCTTGAGACAAGAACGAATGGGAGAGAAACCCAAAAAAATGACTGCTGAAGAAAGAGAAGCCTTGAAAGCCAAAAGACAAGAAGAAAAAAAAGCAAACGATGCTAAACTTCAAACGATTTTAACTGTAGAGCAGTATAAAAAAATGAAAGCCAATGAAGCTGCTGCTAGAGATAGAATGAGAGAATCTAGAGATAATTGGGGTAATGGCGACGGGAATAGAGGTGATGATGCAGGAGGCAATACCGATATGAATTAATCAAAATTATTTTAATTTGAAAACAAAGACCCAAACACTGTTAAGGAGTGTTTGGGTCTTATTGATTCAGATTTTCAATATATAAAATTGATAATTATAAGGAATATTTCAAAGTAACACCATATGTTAATTGATCTCCCAACACAGCAGCATATTGTCCTGCATTTCCTCCAGCGGGTAATAATTGCTCGTAATAATCTTTGTTGAACAAGTTGCGCCCCCATAAACTAACCGATAAGCCTTCGGACGCACGGAATCCTAAGCGACCATTAAAAATAGCATATCCTGGTACTATTAAATATTTTGATGCAGATGCACTTGATGAAAATTCAGAGCGAGCATAAGAGTCTATTCCTAAAAATATTCTACCCGAATTACCAAAGAATTTTGCTTTGTCTGAAAGTTCAGCTCCAAAACTTCCCGCCCATCTCGATACCCCTGGTAAATCTGTTCCGGAAACATCTTTATACGCTACCGAAGCACCAGTTTCTTCTAAAGGTAGTGGAGCATTTGTAAACTTTTGGTAAATACCTTCAGTATAGGTAGCAGCACCATTAATAGTTAGGTATTTGTTTACAACAAAACTAGCATCTAGTTCTGCACCTCTTACACGAACTTTATCAGCATTGGCAAGATATCCACGGTTTACACCTAATTCAGCCGCTTGAACATTAGTTTGATAATCTTTGATTTCAGTATTAAACAAGGTCAAGTTTAAAATAGAATTTTTGAATGGAGTTGTTTTGATTCCTATTTCATAATGATTTACATCTTCTGGTTTTATCACTGCAAGTTCTAGCATTGGTTGCCCTGCAAGAGTTGGAAGCCCAGCTACATTTACACCAATAGGTTTATAACTTTTGGCATAAGTAGCATAAGTGTTGATTTTATCCGAAACTTTATAAGTAACCGTTATGTTTCCAGAAAAGTCGGTGTCGCTTTTCCCAGTTACAAAAGCTTGATCGGAGTAAACCGATTTTTGTAATGCTATTAAAGCAGGATCTGTAGTTTGCAAGCCGCCGTATGTTTTACGGTTATAATCAGCATCTTTTTTGTCATAATTATATCTCAAGCCTGGTAATACATGCAAGCGTTCGGTAATAGCCCAATCCAATTGACCAAATACTGCAGCACTAGTCGATTTAATACTTGATTTGGTATTGATTCCGTAACCTTCAAATAGCCCTGGAGTTGACCATAATTCGGTATTGGTGGTGTTTTGTGAAAATCGCCATTGAGCATCTCCTGATTCTTCAGTTCCTCTTGTTTTTACTTCTTGGTCTATAAAGAATACTCCTGCAACACCACTTAATTTTGAGGTAATTTGTCCTGCATAACGAATTTCTTGGGTAAATTGTGTTTGTCTAGAAGGGTTTTGTGATTTGGCTAATACCTGTAAACCTGTAAAATCTCTATCATTTGATGGATCCCATGTCCAAAAACGCCATGCTGTTGTTGAAGTCAGGGTACCTTTTCCAATTTTGGTATCAACATTTAAAGAAGCACCACCCAAATCTTGTCCTGATCTCCAAGGTGTATCGTGGTCAATCTTACGATCAAAAGCGTTTAAACTTGGAAGTTGATAATTTAAATCGGCAATAATAGCATTAAACTGACGATAAGCAGCTCTTTGTGTAGGAGCAACTCCAGCTACTACTTGAGCATATCCGTCTGGGCGCTGTGTAGTAAGGTCGGCTGCCAATGTAAGGTTAGTGTTCTCTGTTGGAGTATAAAGTAATTGTCCTCTAAAACCCTGATTGTTCAGTGTGTTGGTAGGTCTTCCTGTAGCAATATTGTCTATTAAGCCATCACGTTGTGTACCCGAAAAGGATAAACGTCCTGCTATTTTTTCGGTCAATGCTCCTGTTACAGAGGCTTTGGCTTGTAGGTAAGCATAATTTCCATAACTCACTTCAAAATCAGCTCCTGAGGTAAAACTTGGCTTGCGTGACGTGATATTAAAAGTTCCTGAAGTTGTATTTTTTCCAAATAAAGATCCTTGTGGACCACGTAATACCTCTATTCGTTCTACATCAATAAAGTCTAAAGTGGTAGCTGCTGGTCGCGCATAATAGACACCGTCAACATAAAATCCTACTCCTGGATCGATACCGTCATTGGTAAGTCCGTAGGGTGAACCAAGACTACGAATGTTTATTCCTGTATTTCGTGGATTTGAAGAATAGAGTTGTACGGCAGGTATAAGTTCTTTGATACGATTTACATTAAAAGCTCCTGCTTGTTCAGCTTGTTTTCCGGTTACTACCGATACAGCAATCGGAATATCCTGCGCTTTTTCTATTCTACGTCTGGAGGTAACTACTACTTCCGAAAGTACTTTTTCTTCTCCTGTAGAAATAGTTATTTGCAACGGACGAGAATTAGCTGGTAACTCAGAAACTTTAATTTCTTTTGTGGTGTATCCTGCATATTGCACGATAATGGTAAACGGTAATTCTTTGGCATCAATCGTAAACAAACCATTTATATCTGATGTTGCATTATTGGTTGTTCCTTTTACGACAATATTAACTCCTTCTATTGGGGAGTCCTGATCGTCTTTTACAACTCCCTCCAAACGATTTTGTGCAAATGATGTTGCTGTTATGAATACTAATAGTAAGCTAGTAATTGTTTTGGTATAGATATTTTTCATTTTTATATAAATTATATGTAATTAGTAGAGTTTAAAATTATTTTTTTTTTTTTTGGCTTCTAATAACACATACACATATTATGAATATTTACTGTTTCAATTGATCCAATTTCTTTTTTTAAGGACACATTTCCTATAAAAGTAAATTTACTTTGGTACGTTTTCATACGTTTCATTTTTGATAGGTTGTTGTTTATTTTGATGCAAAAATATAATTAATTCTATGTAATTAGTAGAATTTAAAAATATTTTTTTAAAATAATCTATTTTATATTGATAATCAGTCATTTAAAATGTTTGTTTTGTTGTTTTTTTTGCATTTGAATTGTTTGCATTATTTTTTTTATTAATTTAATTTCAGCTTTCAACTAAATAACCGCTTCCTTATGGCTTCAATTCAGAATCAGTTTAGAATTGTTTTTGTACTATTACTACAAGTTTGTTTTTTTTCAGCTTTGGCTCAAAAGGTTGTACCTCAAAATGATACTTTGTCGAATGTTGAGAAAATTGAAGAATATTTGAGTTTGGGTCCCGAAAAAAGTAAGGAAGTTTTTTATGAAAATACAATACGCAGAAAGCAAAAAGTTGTTTTTGATGCCATAGAAAAAGAAATTCAAAATGCCGATTTCATTCTTAAAACAGGATTAGATTATAAGAGTTTCACCCAAGAGCTTGCTACAATAATTCGCTTGAAAAAGAAAGCAATAGATGGTGTAATAAATAATAGAAATGACTTTCAGACTATCAGAAATATAACCGTTACGACTGTAATGTTAAAAGAATTGCAGATACGTATCGATAAGCAAATGGCTAATATTCAAAATAATAATGCTGCATTAACTTTGGTACAAAATAAAATTGATTCTTTAACTCTCGATGAATCCATTTATGTTGTTCCAAAAGATACCGTGATTAAAGTTTTGTATTACAACAAGTTTAAATCGATGAGTCAAGAAACGGCACTTATCAATAAGAAATTTAAAGATGCTTTTGATAGTATCGCTAAACTTGAAGTTAAGGGGAATCAGCTTAAATTTTCCTTGCAAAATGATATAATCGAAATTGATAATATTCGAAAAGACGAGTTTACCCATTTATTTTCTACTTCTGATGATATTTTTGTTCGAGATCCGGGAGAAAAAACATTTTATGAATCATTTGTATATTCTTTTGAAAAGGAAATGATTAGTTTGTTGTTTTTTATTTCGAACCATATCGATGCAATTTCATTAATGGTTTTGTTTGTAATTTGTATAATTGTTTATTTGTTATTTTTAAGAAACAAATATCAAAGTGCTGGTATTTATAATAAAATAGAGCATTCTAAACAAATTTTTAGACATCCAATAGCTTCTGCTCTATTAATTTCATTTACTCTTTTTAACTTCTTTTTTATTTTCCCGCCTTTTGCTTTTACAGCATTTATATGGATGATTTCGATTTTTGCCTTAACGTTTGTAAATAGGGAAGTAAATAATAATAATGAGAAAAGAATTTGGAGAGTTTATGCTATCTTACTCCTTTTAGGGTTTTATGATAATAATATATTAATACATTCGGTAGTAGAGGTTTATTTTATTTTGTTTTTGGCATTGACCACCTTATTTTTTAGTTGGTTTTCATTTATCAAAAGTAAAATGGTTTTAAGCAACTTATATAAATGTACTCTTTATGTTGTGATTGGTTTTGAGCTGTTGTCCGTTGTTTTTATCTTATTAGGTAATTATAGTTTAGGAAAATTATTAATGGTAAATGGTTTGATAACGGTTTTAATGTGTTATTTGTTTACTAATACTTACAAGCTAATTATTTTAGTGATTAATTATTCCAAATATTTAAGCGAAACCGACGAGGAAAAGAAAATTGATATTAGAACCATTGAAGAGGTAAATCATTCCTCATTTATCATTTTTATTTTTGTTTTAGGATGGATAGTTTCTATTGGTAAGAACTCCTATTTGTTTCAATTAATTGTTGATCCCTTCGCAGATTTTTTTACGACCAACAGGTCATTAGGAGATATTACATATACATATTCAAGTATTTTTATTTTCTTTTTGATTTTAATCATTTCTGTTTTTTTGGCAAAGATTGTTTCTTTTTTATCCAGTAGCCATTCAATTTCTAGTACAGGTGTAAAAGGGAATCAGTTAGGAAGTTGGTTGTTGCTTATTCAAATTGTTATTTTTACGATAGGTATCATTATAGCTTTTGCATCGGCAGGAATCCCAATAGATAGACTAACCATTATAATTAGTGCTTTGGGAGTTGGTATTGGTTTTGGTTTGCAGGCATTGGTTAATAACTTAGTGAGCGGACTCATTATTGCATTCGAAAAGCCCGTTAATATTGGCGATATTATTGAGGTGGGTAGTCAAATGGGTAAAATGAAATCTATCGGAATACGAAGTAGTGTTGTGACTACTTTTGATGGAGCAGATGTAATTATTCCAAATGGAGATTTATTAAATCAGCATTTGACCAATTGGACATTAGGGAATAATAAAAGAAGAGTCGAAATAGCCGTGGGGGTAGCTTATGGTACTGATCTTGAAAACGCAAAACAACTGTTGTTAGATGTAGTCGAAAAACATTCTTTAATTCTGTCAAGACCTGCACCAATTGTTTGGGTTACTAATTTTAATGATAGCTCAATTGATTTTGCTGTAAAATTTTGGGTTGCTAATGTTGATTATGCTAATGATGTACGAAGTGATATGTTTATTGCGATTGATACTATTTTCAAGGAAAATAATATAGAGATTCCTTTTCCGCAACAAGATGTTTATATCAAAAAAGTTGTTACAGATAGTCAATTTAAAACAACGGAAGAGTCTAAGGAATAATGAAGGTATATAAAATAGAAAACCGTTCTTAGTAAAATTGAGAACGGTTTTCTGTTTTTTATTTATTTACCAATGAGGCTATTGTAATTCCTTGCATGGCTTTTAGGGTTTCATCTCTGATAATCATCAATCCATGGCGCAAATTGCACTCGGATTCGGTCTTGCAATCCGAACAAGGTTCGTAAAAATTTAAAGAAGCACAGGGTAGTAAAGCTATGGCTCCATCAAATAGGCGATGTATATCAGCTAATGTAATAGAATTTTTGTCTTTTAAGAGATAATAACCTCCAAATTTTCCTTGCTTGCTTCCTACCAAATGTCCTCTTTTTAAATCCAAAAGAATTTGTTCCAAAAACTTTTTAGGAATTTGGGCTTCTTCTGCAATTTCAATTGTTCTTGAGATATGGTTCTCATCTTGCTGAGCTAAATACAGAAGTGCTTTAAGGGCATATTTAGTTTTATGTGAAAGCATATGAGCAGATTAGTTTTTTGTGTTGTATATGATATTTGTAAAATTCTTACTAAAGAATTGTTTTACGGAATCAAATATAGCTTTTTTTTTATTTTAAAGGAGGAGTATTCTAAAAATTGGCAAAATTATTCAACCTTGAAATTCTCTTCTAAACCATTTTCAGCATGCGAAGCAATCCATATTTTAAAGTCACCAGGTTCTACTTTTAATTCCATTTTGTCGTTGTAAAAAGCCAGTTCCGAAACTGGAATGTCAAATTGTACCGTTTTCGATTCCTTTGGTCGTAATTCGATTTGAACAAAATCTTTAAGTTCCCTAATAGGTCTTACAATACTTCCTGCAATGTCTCGAACATATAATTGAACAGTTTCTACTCCTGTTAAGTCACCTGAATTGGTAATTGTTGCTGAAACCGAAACTGTTTCGTTACTTTTGAATGTGTTTTTATTGATTTTTAAATTTTCATATTTAAAGGAAGTGTAGCTCAATCCAAATCCAAATGGGAATTGCGGTTCATAACCAGCATCTAGATAATGTGAATTGTTGCCTAATGAGCTTTGCCACGCTTCGATAGGAATGTCTTGAATGGCCACAAAAGTTTTTGGATCTGCTGGTCGTCCCGTATTAGGATGGTTGTAATAAATAGGAATCTGCCCCACCTCTTTAGGCCAAGTAACTGGAAGTTTACCAGACGGGTTTGCTAATCCCAAAAGGATATCCGAAATTGCTGGCCCAGCCATAGTTCCTGGATGCCAAGCCATAATTACGGCATTTACTTTTGGTAGAACTGCACCCAAAGTGATGGGTCTTCCGGCCATTAGAACCAAAACAATTGGTTTGCCTGCTTTTTGTAATTCGGATATTAATTTTTCTTGTAATCCTGGTAAATTAATATTGGCTCTAGAATGTGCTTCACCAGATAAAATAGCTTCCTCTCCTCCAAAAAACACAATTATATCGGCTTTTTTGGCTTCTTTTATTGCCAATTCAAATCCTTCTTCAGATAATGATCTACTGTGCGAAAGTCCATTGGAATAGAAAATATTGCTAGCTCCAAAACTGTTTTGCAATGCTTTTAGAGGAGTCTGAGAATCTTCTTTATTACCATCAAATGTCCAAGTTCCCAACTGTTCACGAGGAGCATCTGCAAGAGGACCGATTACCGCTATTTTTTGATTCGATTTCAAAGGCAAAATTTGATTGTCATTTTTTAATAAAACACAACTTTTTATGGCTGCTATTTTAGACGTTTGTAAAGCATCGGCATTTAATAGTGAAAATTTTTCACGATCCTTGAAATAGGGATTTTCAAAAATACCAGCTTTGAATTTCATTCTAAGAATATTACGAACCATTTCGTCTAATTGTTTTTCAGAAATTTTATTTTCCTTGATTAATGTTTTTAAATGATGCGCATAAGACAAACTGGTCATTTCCATATCAAGTCCAGCCGAGGCCGATTTTAGAGCGGCATCTTTTTCATCAACGGCATATCCGTGATTGATCATTTCGGTAACCGAATTCCAATCACTAACCACAAACCCACTATATTTCCATTCGTCTCTTAATATTTTTTTTAGTAAAAACGAATTTCCAGAAGCTGGGACACCGTTGAGGTCATTAAATGATGTCATAAAAGTTGCTGCTCCAGCTTTTGCAGCTGCTTCAAATGGTTTTAGATATACATTTCGAAGTAACGATTCGGCCATACTAACCGTATTGTAGTCTCTTCCTCCTTCAGCGGCTCCATAGGCAGCAAAATGTTTTGCACATGCCAAAATTTGACCTGGGACAGAAGGATCGGAACCTTGAAACCCTTTTATATAGGCCTCTCCTAATCTTGAAGCTAATAATGGATCTTCACCTGGCGATTCTGCTATTCTTCCCCAACGGGCATCTCGGGCGATATCAACCATTGGAGCATATGTCCAATTGATGCATCGTGAGTAGGATTCGTTTGCTGCTATTTTTGATGTTTTCTCTACTAATTGCATATCCCAAGAAGCAGCTAAGCCTAACGGAATTGGGAAAATGGTTTTGTATCCGTGAATGACGTCTCTACCAAATAATAGCGGAATATGATTTGGACTTTCTTCGACAGCAATTTTTTGTATTTCAAATACAAGTGAGGGGTCTGTCAGGTTTAATATTGCTCCAACAAGACCTTGTCGAACCTCATTTTTTAGTTCTTCAGACAAACCTTTGCTTCTGCTCGAAGTCCCTTTTAAACAAGCTTGACCTATTTTTTGTTCAAGGCTCATGCTTTTTAGTAATAAGTCAATTTTTTTTTCGATTGATGGATTTAATTCTTGGCTATGACTGATAAACGATATGCTAAAAGTAATTAAGGTGTAAAAAATAATAGAGGGGGTTAATGATTTCATTATTAGTGGTTTTAGGTGCTAAATATATAAAAAAGTACAAAATATTTTACATGGTGTCTTTTTTTTGATTACCTAATAATCTTTTGTAAAATTCCTGTTATTGGATTAAAAACCAAAAGCCACTCCGTTATTGAAGTGGCTTTTTTGATTCTCTTTGTGTGCACAGATTGCAAATCTGCGCTATCGTTGCGTTGATATATCCGAGCCATCGGGCTTTTGCAAACCTGTCAATACTACATAGAAGCAGTGTTAAAACTAGCTAAATCCAATATATACAAGAACTTTTATCAATCACGAAAATAAGTTTTAGTTATGTTAATATCCTAATTGAAGGAATAAAAAAAGCTCTCAATTCGAGAGCTTAAAGAATTCATTTATGATTTATTATATCTTAATGGACAATTCCAAATGCCCACCCAAGCCAAGTTCTACAATCTTTTGAAGTGTTGAGAATCTTGCTTCCTTTACATTGTTTTCGATTTTAGAAATATACGATTTAGTTGTTCCCACTTTTTCGGCAAGTTCTTCCTGTGTTAAACCTTTTTGGATTCTGGCATCATGAATCATTGCCCCAATTCGAAAATTTTCATAACCAGCTTCCAATTCATCACGTTTGACAGTTCCCAATTCACCGTAATGTTTACTTTTAAACTGGTCTAATGTTTTGATGTTATTATTTTTCGTTTTCATATTCATTTTTAATTTTCATTGCTCTTTCAATTTCGTTTTTTTGCGTTTTCTGTGTTTTCTTTTGGAATCCATTTGCTAACACTACCAATTGCCCGTCATCGAAAAAACAAAAGATTCTAAAAATATCGCTACCCTGTTGAATTCTGATTTCAAATAATCCGTCTGTATTTTCAATATGTTTAAGATACGTTTCGGGAATTCTTTCTAGTTCTTCAATTACTTGTAACGTCCAGATAATTTTGTCTTTTACTTTATCTCGTTGTTTTACAAAGAATTCTTCAAAATAATCTTTATAAAAAATGATTGTTCTTTGTTTTTTCATTTTACAAATATACAAAAGTTGTACTAAAGTGAAACTTATGTCATTAAAATAAATTACAAAGGAAAAAATCTATTTATCATTTCCCGTTGCAGTAAACTATCCACTTTGATATATTTCTCCGTAGTCCCAGAAGATTTGTGTCCTGCTAGTTCCTAAAACTTCTCGAGAGGGAGTTTAAAGATTTCTTTCAGAAAAATGTAGCAACACTATAAAACCAAAAGCCACTCCGTAATAGAAGAGGCTTTTTTGATTTTCCTTGAATTTACTAGCGGGGAATATTTTAAAGTACAAGCATAAAAAGGACAATAGAAATTATCCAAAAAATAGCATTAAACCATCCATCAGTATACAAACTTCTGTCCATTGTCCAAAATGTATCATTTGAATTTCTTTCATATCTCATATAATACCATTTATTCATAAAATAGTATATCGATTGACTAATTAAAGGAATAAATAGTGATCGTATAGCTGTGTTAGAAGCTACGTTGCTTAATAAAAGTATTGATGTGATTAAAAACAATAATATATTAATAACTAATAATACATTAAAATACTTTTTTACATCAAGTATCCTCTTATCAAAGAGAAACACTATTGATACATTCATTCCGATAATAATAAAAATAATATTCATAATTTAATCAAATTTTTCATAAACTCCATCAAAAGCTCCTACACCATCTAAAACTCCTAACCCAACAGATAAAAATGGACCCACAACTGGAATAAATGCTGATCCTGTAATTAATGCAGCTCCAGCTAAGCGGGCTTTATCTGCACCAGAGCCGTCACTTTGATAATATGTATATAGAGAAGCTGCTGCTCCTGCAACTTGAAAAACTTTTCCTGTAGTTTTTAGGGTTTTTGTAAAACTAGTATTCAAATTGGCTGTTTGCATAGCCTTAAAAGTTTCCTTAAAGCGAGCCTTCATAACTGCATCTCCCACTGTACTTGCTAATCCAACGGCTCCCGCATGAACTGAATTAGGAATACCTTCGTCGTCATATTCTTGATTGTTAGAATATATTGTACCATCGAATGATTGGATTTTCTTTTGAGATTCCCCTATTTGTCCAAGAACATTTTCATGAAGATCATTTTCAGATTTTTTACTACCACTTTGAATTACAACTTCCTTTAGTTCATATGCAAATCCGTTATCTGCATCGAAAATATGCTCAGACATTTCATTAACAGATGCTTTTTGGTTATTTTTTAAATATTCCGTAAACATCTTAATCTCTTTTTTGTCTGTTATGGTAATGTTTCCATTTCCATCAACTTCATACAATCCAGTTGGATCGCTAAAAAAAATGGGATTATTATATGCAAAACGATAAGGCGTGATTGAGTGTGATAATTCAGCCAAGACATCGGGACTATAAAATCTACCTATTGCAGCATCATATTGACGGTAATCCATTGCTGTAACATTCAGTCCCAGCTCGTCCTGCAACTCTTTCCCGTTGTATTTATACTTGTAATCAGACCATCATAACTACCAACTTCCGCTAGAACCACCGCCAGAGAATCCGCCTCCGCCGAAACCTCCGCCGAAACCTCCGCCAAAGCCTCCACCTCCGAAGCCTCCGCCTGATGATCCTCCAAATCCTCCTCCTCCGAAACCGCTACCGCCTCGTCCGAGATTGCTAAGTATGATAACGTCAAGTAGGCTAGGACCACCGCCACCGCCATGATTGCCAGAGTTGCCACCGCCTTTGTTTCTGGATAATAGTATCAAAACAATGATTGCAATAAAAATTAAAGGAAAAATAGGGAAGCTATTTCCTTTGTTTTGTTTTCTTTCTCCTTTGTATTTTCCTTTGAAAACATCAAAAAGAGCATCTGTTCCTTTATCAAGTCCACGATAATAGCTGCCCGCTTTGAATTCGGGAATAATGATGTTTCGAATAATCTCACCACCAATACCGGCTGTAAGTCTGTCTTCGAGTCCGTATCCAGGGTTTATGGCTATTTTTCGTTCTTTTTTGGCCAAAAGAATAATAACGCCATTGTCGTCTTTTTGGGTTCCGCCAACACCCCATTTTTGCCCCCAATTGGTTGCTAGGATATTGATATTTTCATTTTGAAGGCTTTCTATGGTAATTACAACAATTTGGGTAGTTGTCGTATCGGCATATTTAATCAGTTTTTGTTCGAGTTGGGCTTTTTCTTCGGGCGCCAAAACATTAGCATAATCATAAACTGATGTTTGAAAACTGGGTTTTTCGGGAATGGTAAATTGAGAAAAAATAGGATTGCTCGAAAAAAGAACAATCAGCAAAAGTGTTAACTTAAAAATTCCTTTGGAATTTATTTTTTTTAAGAATGGAATTTTCATTTGTTTATCCTTTTGATATTTCGTTAGATAATTCGTCTGTATCGCCCTCTTGCCAAGGGAAATATTTTTTCAATCGTTCTCCTGCTCTTAGGATTCCGTCAACAAGACCTTGTTTGAAGTCTCCTTTTTTAAATTGGGATACCATTGCATCACGAGTGCAATCCCAAAAATCGGGTTCTACTAAATCGTTTATACCTTTGTCGCCACAAATAACAAAAGTCTTATCTTCTACAGCCACATAAATTAGGACACCATTTTGTAATTGAGTTTCATCCATACGCAAATCGTGAAAAACTTCCATGGCACGATCATAGGGATCGAGGGAAGTTGTTTTTTCGATATGTACACGGATTTCTCCAGAAGTGTTTTTTTCGGCTGTGCGAATCGCTTCAACAATTTCCTGTTCTTGTTCAGGTGTTAAAAAATCTTCTACCTTAGACATCGTATTGTTTTTAAAAACCCCGCCGAAGCGGGGTTTGGTTTTTAGAATTTTACTTCAACAGGTTTTTCTGCGCCTTCGACCGCTTTGAAATACGGTTTTTCTTTGTATTTGCCTAAAAAGAAACTTTGCGGCATTGCCAAGACATAACCGTTATAGTCTTGAACAGATTCGTTAAAACGAGTTCTGGCGGTAAGAATTTGATTCTCGGTACTGGCCAGTTCATCTTGTAATTTCAAGAAATTTTGGTTGGCTTTTAGGTCAGGATATTTTTCTACGCTTACTAAAAGTTTAGATAATGAACTGCTAACACCACTTTGAGCCGAGTTGAAGGCTGCCAATTGTTCTGGAGTTACATTTGCAGGATCTATGGTTACCGATGTAGCTTTTGCTCTAGCTTCGATTACAGCCGTTAAAGTGCTTTTTTCAAAATCTGCAGCTCCTTTTACGGTATTTACCAAGTTTCCAATAAGGTCATTTCGTCTTTGATAAGCTGTGTTTACATTTCCCCATTCTTTGTTTACCGCTTGGTCTTTTTGTAGTCCTTTGTTCATTACACCCATTACCCAAAAAGCAATGATTGCTATTATTCCAATTCCGATAATCCAAGGCAAAAATCTTCTCATGTTAATTTAATTTAAGGTTTGTTTTTTGTTTTAATTATAATTCGTTTTTAATACTAATAAGTTGTGATTTGATAGTTTCTAATTTACTGATAATTTCATATTTGTCTAAAGTTTTCTTTTGGCCTTCTTTCAAATGGATTTTGGCCCCCTCCAGTGTAAACCCTCGTTCTTTTACCAAATGGTAAATCAATTGCAGGTTTTTGATGTCTTCAGGGGTAAACATCCTGTTGCCTTTGGCGTTTTTTTTGGGTTTGAGAATGTCAAATTCACTATCCCAAAAGCGTATTAGCGAGGCATTCACATTAAATGCTTTGGCTACTTCGCCTATGCTATAATATCGTTTATCTGGAGATAAGTCTATGTGCATTTTTTTCTTTTGTAATTAGTTCTAAGTGATTAGCTCTTAGTTTTCTTCTATAATCTGTTTTCAGTAATCTAAAATCGTTAATCCAACGATTGATTCTCTTGGTTGGCAATCTTAGAAATCGCAACATATTCGACCGCCGAAATATTTCCGTAATAAAAATTAAGAGGATTCACCACTTTTCCGTTTTTATGAACCTCATAATGCAAGTGAGGAGCTTCAGATCTTCCCGTGCTACCCACATATCCAATAATATCACCTCTTTTAACGGTTTTTCCAGGGCGACAATTGTATTTGCTCAAATGCGCATACAAAGTTTGATAACCATAACCATGTCGTATTACAATATGGTTACCATAGCCCGAGGCTGTATTATCGGCTCTAGCCACAACTCCGTCGCCAGTTGCATATACTGGAGTTCCTGTCTTGGCCGTAAAATCCATCCCTTCATGCATTTTTCTGGCCTTGGTAAACGGATCTGTTCTGTATCCAAAACCCGAAGCCATTTGTTTCAAATTTTCATTTTTTACAGGTTGAATAGCTGGAATTGCAGACAATAACTTGCTTTTTGCTTTTGCTAATTTCAAAATCTCATCCAATGATTTAGATTGAACAGCCAATTCTTTACGCAACGCATCTATTCTCTTTGTAGTGCTTATTACTAGTTTCGAATTGTCATAGCCCTGTAACGATGCATAATGATCAATTTTAGAATACCCAACTTTTCGTTCCTCTATCGGGATAGCTGGAGTGTTAAAATAAACACGATAGACAGTATTGTCCCTTTCCTCAATATCTTCGATCACATCATCTACTTGATCCATTTTTTTGCTCAAAATGGCATAGTTCAATTTCAAATTTTCAATTTCTCGTGCCTGCAAACGCTCCTTTGGAGTATCAAAGTAAGGGGTGTTCAATAAAATCACAAAAGTCAAAAAACCAAAAAGCGCCGAAGCCAATAAAAACAGAACAGCATAGCCAAATTTCTTTCTTTTTCTAATTTTTATTTTCCTATAGGCCAGATTTACTGAATCGTAATAATATTTTACTTTCGCCATATTTTAAAATACCCTATTTTTGCAAACTAGTTATAAGGTAAGTCGAACAAATTTAATAAATGTTTCAAATGTTCGACTCTTTTTTTAATAATAAATAAAATAATGTGCCTTATCCAGCTAACCGTTACAAGTTCTCGTTTAGAAACCTTTTTTTTCTAATGAGCCGTCAGGAGCTTCCGTTGGTCGCTCTGCCTGCTCAAGAAAAAATAAGGTTCTAAATCTCGAAGCTTTCCACTTTTATCTGGGGCAAGAAAATAGATTGAAAGATTAAATGATTCAAAGATTGAAATATTCAATCCCAAAATCCTTAATCTTTAAATTTTTAAATCTTTAAATTTTTAAATTTCAAAATGAAATCACAAGACATTCGCAAGCAATTCCTAGATTTTTTCGAGAGCAAAGGACATCTTATTGTTCCATCAGCTCCAATCGTTCTTAAAGATGATCCAACCCTAATGTTCAATAACTCTGGAATGGCACAGTTCAAAGAATATTTTTTAGGTCTTGGAACTCCAAAAAGCAACAGAATTGCCGATACCCAAAAATGTCTTCGTGTTTCAGGAAAACATAACGACCTCGAAGAGGTAGGTATCGATACCTATCATCACACCATGTTCGAAATGTTGGGAAATTGGTCTTTTGGCGATTATTTCAAAAAAGAAGCCATTCACTGGGCATGGGAATTATTAACGGAAGTTTATAAAATACCAAAAGACATTCTGTATGTATCAGTTTTCGAAGGAAACCCTGATGAAAATGTTCCTTTCGATCAAGAAGCTTGGGATATTTGGAAAACATTAATCGATGAGGACCGAATTATCCTTGGTAACAAAAAAGATAATTTCTGGGAAATGGGAGACCAAGGGCCATGCGGGCCTTGTTCTGAAATTCATGTAGATATCCGTTCTGCTGAAGAAAAAGCGATTACTCCAGGAAAACAATTGGTAAATGCCGATCATCCACATGTGGTAGAAATCTGGAATAATGTATTTATGGAATTCAACCGTAAAGCCGATGGTTCTTTAGAGAAATTACCAGCACAACACGTCGATACCGGAATGGGATTCGAGCGTTTGTGTATGGTTTTGCAAGGTGTGCAATCAAATTATGATACTGATGTTTTTACTCCGCTAATTCGTGAAATTGAGACCATTACGGGTACAAAATACACGGTTAAAGCGGTAAACGAAGCCGAAGAAAAAATAAACATTGCCATTCGTGTAATTGCGGATCACGTTCGTGCGGTTGCTTTTGCCATTGCCGATGGACAATTGCCCTCTAACACAGGCGCAGGTTATGTGATTCGTAGAATCTTGCGTCGTGCCATTCGTTACGGATTTACTTTCTTAGATACCAAAGAACCTTTTATCTATAAATTGGTCGAAACCCTAAGCGCACAAATGAGCGGTTCGTTCCCAGAGATTAGAACTCAAAAAGCATTATGTTCTAACGTAATTCGGGAAGAAGAAAGTTCTTTCTTAAGAACATTAGACCAAGGATTGGTGTTACTTGATGCTGTAATCAGTACGACTTCAAGTAAGATAATCGATGGAAAAAAAGCGTTTGAGTTGTATGACACGTATGGTTTTCCGATTGATTTAACAGCTTTGATTTTATCCGAAAAAGGTTTGCAATTGGATGAGAAAGGTTTCCAAGAGCAATTACAATTACAAAAAGAGCGCTCTCGTGCTGCTTCAAAAGTTACGGCTGGTGATTGGAATGTTTTGGTTGAGGATGATGTACAGGAATTTGTAGGTTACGATAGATTGAAGCACACCGTTAAAATCACAAAATACAGAAGAGTAGAGAGTGCCAAAGATGGAGAAATCTTTCAATTGGTTTTCAACGCTACACCATTTTATGGAGAAAGCGGAGGACAAACGGGAGACAAAGGATATCTTGAATCACAAAACGGAGATATTATTTATATCATCGATACCAAAAAAGAGAACAATCAAACCATACATTTAGCACAGTCGTTACCAGATAATTTAACTGATAGTTTTACTGCTGTTGTCGATGAGAAGCAGCGTTTTAAAACATCGGCAAACCACTCTGCGACACACTTATTGCACCAAGGATTGCGTAAAATATTGGGTACTCATATCGAACAAAAAGGATCGATGGTGCGTAATGCTTCATTGCGTTTTGACTTTTCTCACTTCTCAAAAGTAACCGATGAAGAACTGAAAGAAGTAGAAGATTTCGTAAATGCCAGAATCCGCGAAAGTTTACCATTGGTAGAAAAAAGAGCGATACCAAAAGACCAAGCCCTTGAAGAAGGTGCCATGGCATTGTTTGGAGAAAAATACGGAGATTTGGTTCGTATGATAAAATTTGGGGACTCAGTAGAGTTGTGCGGAGGAACGCACGTGGCAAATACCAGTGATATTTGGCATTTCAAAATTGTTTCAGAAGGAGCTGTAGCAGCTGGAATTCGTCGTATAGAAGCGATTACTAGTGAAGCTGCCAAAGACTTTTTTGAATCACAATTGATAACGTTTCATGAAATTAAAGAAGTGCTTAAAAACGCCGTAGATCCTGTGAAAGCGATTCAATTGATGCAAGACGAAAACGCTTCACTTAAGAAACAGTTGGAAGTTTTATTGAAAGATAAAGCTAAAAATATGAAAGGCGAGTTGGCGGCAGCATTACAAGATGTAAATGGTGTTCAATTCTTAGCAAAACAAGTCGATTTAACTCCAGAAGGAGCTAAAGATTTGGCTTATGAATTGGGTAATTTAGGTACAAATTTATTCTTGGTTTTGGCAACCGCCGATGCAGGAAAGCCAATGCTAACGTGCTATATCTCGAAAGAATTAGTAGCTGACAAAAAACTAAACGCTGGTCAAGTAGTTCGTGAATTAGGAAAATACATCCAAGGTGGAGGAGGAGGGCAGCCGTTCTTCGCTACTGCAGGAGGTAAAAATGTGGACGGAATTGCAGAAGCTTTGGCTAAAGCAGTTGAATTTGTGAAATAGTGATCAATTAGGATTTGTTTTTCACAAATTATAATCAAAAAATAGGAGCCTTTTCAAAGTTCAAAACTTTGAAAGGGTTTTTTTATAATAATAAAATTAAATTTGTGTAAAACTATTCTAATGCAATTCACAACCAAAATACCCATTCTTAAAAATGAAATTCCAATCGAATATAATTCGAAAATACTTTCTTTAGGTTCCTGTTTTGCCGAAAATATAGGGGATAAATTCCAGTATTTTAAGTTTCAAAGCGAGACCAATCCATTCGGAATTATTTTTAATCCGGTTTCTATTGAGAAGATTATCAATCGAGTGGTCAATGGAGATTTGTTTACAGAAGAAGATATTTTTTTTCACAACGAACGTTGGCAGTCTTTTGAAGTACATTCGGATTTAAGTTGTTCCGATGCAGCGGAATTTTTGACAAGTTTGAACCGGGTTTTGAAAGAGACAAAAAATCACTTACAAGAAGCAACGCATATCATTATCACTTACGGAACTTCTTGGGTGTATAGAAATAATGAAAGCAACAAAATAGTTGCCAATTGCCATAAAGTACCTCAAAAACAATTTACCAAAGAATTATTGTCTGTTGAGATTATTCAGGAAAGTATTCAAAATACAATTGGGTCAATTCAGACTTTAAATCCAAATGTGAATTTCGTTTTTACAGTTTCGCCAGTACGTCACCTCAAGGATGGTTTTGTCGAAAATCAAAGAAGTAAATCTCATTTAATTACTGCAATTCACAATTTGTTATCTGAAAACTGTATTTTGCAATCGGATTACTTTCCAAGCTATGAAATAATGGTGGATGAGCTACGTGACTATCGTTTTTATGCGGAAGACATGTTGCATCCGAGTCAGGTTGCCATCAATTATATCTGGAAACGATTCAAGGAATCTAGTATTTCAGAAACGGTTTATAGTATTATGGATGCTGTAGAGGGTGTTCAAAAAAGTTTGCAACATCGACCTTTTGATCCAAATTCTGAAAGTCATCAAAAATTCGTTACTAATTTGAAAGAAAAAATCACGAAATTAGTAGTTCATTTTCCACATATGAAATTTTAAATATGATAAAAAAAATAATCATTGGTGCTATTCTTCTTGTAGGAATCCTTTTGGTATTCAAATTTTGTACATTTAAAAAAGATGATGATACAACAGTAGAATACAATACCAACTTGATTCAACAACAAATCCTGAATGTTGGGAAATTGGTGGTGACCGAAGGACATTTTGCAGAAGTGATTACCTATAAAAACCAACAAAAATATATGATGGATATGCTTTCGTTCGAGAAGAAAGCCATCGTGATTGTTAATGCTGATGTTACAGTTTCGTATGATTTGCATCAAATGAAATATGATATTGATGAGACGACTAAAACCATCACTATTACCAATATTCCTAAACAGGAAATAAAAATTAGTCCCGATATTAAGTTTTATGATGTACAGCAAAGCCAAATGAATGAGTTTTCAGGAGAGGATTACAATGCCATAAACAAGACAGTAAGAGCAAATTTGGCTAAAAAAATTAATAATTCTTCTTTAAAATCGAATGCTCAAAATCGTTTGATAAGTGAGCTTTCCAAAATCTTGATTCTGACCAATACGATGGGATGGAAATTACAATACAACGGGAAAGTCATTGGTAATGAAAAAGAACTGCAACGAGATTTGAAATTGTAGGCTATTAAGACACGAATTTCTCGAATTGTATTTATTTAATTCGTAAAATTCATATTTATTAATGTGTTGTGTTTTGTTTTTCAAAAATCAATTCCAATCCATAGTCGATTAGTTTGGTAATTTCGGGACGTTGTTTTTTAAGGTTTTCTAAATGTAAGAGTACTTCCTTCATTAAACTAGGTTCGTTTCTGGTATTTAAAAGTTCAATCAATTCAACCGAAAGCAACCAATCGGTTGGGTGATTTTCTTGAATTTTTTTAAAAATTGGTTCTAATGAAGTCGTTGAGTCGTTGGTTTCTCTAATGTTTCGGATGCTTTGGTATAAAATTTCCAAGTCGTCTCTTTCGGCTGTTTGTTTGGCTTTAATGGTTTTGGTTGAAGGAACATGTGAAATTAAATCGAAGCTGTTTACATCGGCAGGACCTGAGAAAGCCGAAACCAGTTTTTTACCTACCGCCATATCGTAATTTCCCCATTCTGGTTGGAACAAAACTGTTTCACCGTGAGTAACGGTGCAATTTTTGAAACAGATTAAAATAATTTCCCCGTGTAGATTTCTTTTTCCAGTGATAATTTCGCCAACCACCTTTATATCGCCTTCAAATTCTAGAGTAACACTAAGTCCTTCATAAATTCCATACGCTTTTAAGTCCCGTGGACTCATTTCTTCAATGGCTAAATTGATTCCTTTTAGTTTTCCAATCGGGCTGCCAAAACCATGAGGATGCGTTTCGATTCCGTGGCCTACCAATTCTTTTTCACGATAAGATAAAGCTGTTTTGCCTATGGTTTGAAAGTAAATAGGTTTTCCGTCCTGCTCAATCACATTGCTGAAAATCCCTGAAATTTGTAAGCCTGTACTCAACTCAATAGTTCCTAATGCTTTCGAATTTATGAGTTTTTGAATGCCAGACAAGCCACCTGTGCGAAGTGCCATAGTGTTGGCAAATTCTTCCAGTATCAAACTCAAATATGCAAAATCGGGTGTTACATACAATTGCGGTTGCAATTTGGTGATGTCAAAACTTTGATGTACAGCTGAAAAATCGTAAGGGATTTTCTTTACATTATCCGTCATACACCAAGCACTTTCACCTATCGAAGACAGCAAACCGGCTCCATAAATTTTTGGATTTTCCAAAGTTCCTATCAGTCCGTATTCTACCGTCCACCAATGCAGATTCCTGATTTGCGCCATTTCGGATAATTCGCCCATATTGTTTTGCAGATCTTCAACTGCTTTTTCGGCTGCTTCAATTTTGGATTGTGGTGTATCTTCGGCTTCTTTTAAAATAGAAAGTAACCGAATTGCCTCGTACATTTCATAATCTTTATGGGATGAAATTGCTTTACAACCTATTTCACCAAAACGGCGCAAATATTCGGCATACTCAGGATTGGCGATGATAGGGGCATGTCCAGCACCTTCGTGAATGATATCAGGAGCAGGTGTGTATTCTATATGTTCTAATTGGCGAATGTCTGAAGCAATCACCAAAACATTATAGGCTTGAAATTCCATAAATGCATTTGGCGGAATAAAACCATCTACCGCAACCGCAGCCCAGCCAATCTCACGCAATATGCGGTTCATTCCGTACATACTCGGAATGGTATCAATTTCAATCCCTGTTTTTTTCAATCCCTCTAAATAGGAATTATGGGCAACCTTTGATAGATAGTTTACATTTTTGCGCATCACATAACGCCAAACGGCTTGATTTATAGGAGTGTAGTTACTGTATTCCTGCGGTTTGATAAACTGTTTTAAATGCTTTGGTAAACGATCTAAAAGAGGATTGCTTTTTATTTTAGAGTTCATAGCGAAAACGATATAGTTTTAGCAAATTTACATTTTTTTGCTGTTTATAAAGCTATTTTGTATCGGATTTGTAAAAACACGCTTCTGGAGACTGTTTGTTTTAAGCAGTGTTATTCTTTTAATTTTAATTTTTTAGAGGGTTTTCGCTTCTAGTAGAAGTATTATGAATGCTTTTTGGGATAAAATAACACTAATTATGCGAATTATGTGATATAAAGTAAAAGTGGTTTTTTTAATTTGTTTGTAATCGATTACATTTAACTATCTTTAAATTAATTTAATTCATTTAATACCCCAATTATGAAACATAAATTACTAAACGGAATCTTATTGCTGCTTTGTTGTTTTACGGTAAAGACTTATTCTCAAACACCTGATTTTTCTTTGGTTGGTTTTGCGACCGAAAACGGAGGTACAACAGGAGGCCAAGGAGGTACAGAAGTTGTGGTAACTACTTTTGCAGATCTTAAGAAGTATGCTGAAACAAAGGATACAAAATACATTATTAAAATAGCTGGAACCATAACGGGTTCTGGTAGTGTTGCCGAAAAGAATTATGTTGGTTCTATCAAAGTAACATCAAATAAAAGTATTATAGGAGTTGATGATAGCGCTTTTCTTGATGGAGTTGGTTTTACGGTTAAAGATGCCAAAAATATTATTATACAGAATATCAAATTTTCATTGATCTCTGTGGCCAAAGCTATTCCTGCTAATTCTGAGGATATAGCAAACATATACAGTAAATTAGGAGATGAAAGACGACCACAGATTTTGGTGAATGGAGGAGATTTAATTTCAGTTTCTGGTGCAAGTACTAATATCTGGATTGATCATTGTGAGTTTTATCAGGAAGATCCTCGAGTACAAACAAATCAAGATTTGTACGATGGATTGGTAGATGTAAAGGATGATAGCGGATTTATTACGATTTCTTGGTGTTATTTTCATGACCATCATAAATGTAGTTTGATTGGTAGTTCCGACACAAATTTATTTGCGGATAGAAAAATCACTTTTCATCATAATTATTATAAAACCATTCAAGAACGCGTGCCTTTGTATAGAGGTGCAGAAGCTCATTTTTTTAATAATTATACGTATGATGTTTACAGTGGGATTGTGAATACTCGTGTAAATGCTTGTGTAAAAGTCGAAAGAAATTACTTTGAAAAGTCTAAAAATACGGTGTATTCTAAGAATAGTACAATTTTAGGAACGGCTGAAATTGTCAATAATAAAGAGGTAGATTGTACTAGTAGCGAAGCTTATCCTACAAGTTGTGAAGCTAATATTCCATACGATTATTCTACTGTTCTTAATTTAAATGCCGATGATGTAAAAAATATAGTGACTACTTATTCAGGAGTAGGAAAATTGAGCGAAAATTTAGGTATGGATGAGGTAAGGTATGTTAGTGATGATAAAATTGCTTATCCGAATCCATTCCATAAAACAATTACAGTAAAGCATTTAGGAGCTTTTGATTATTTAGTTTATAATATGGCTGGTGTTGAGATTGAGAGAGGAAAATCTATTGATTTGGTAACATTTGGAGCAAACTACCCTGATGGTTTTTATATCGTGAAATTAATTTCTGATGATGGCGTTTCTTTTCTTAAAATCATTAAACAATAAAATAAAATTCCTAACAGGATTATGTGGCATGTTAGGAATATAATGCGTCTTACAAAAGGGGATGTTTGCCTTCGTGTCTGAAATATTCAATTTTGTAATTGAACATTTCGGCCATGTTTTTGGCTCTAAGTTTAGCTTCTTCAGCTATAGATCCTGCGAACAAAGTGTCAACCGTTTGGGTAAAAATTTCCATCCAACGGGTAAAATGTTTTTTTTCGACAGGGAGCTGTCGGTGAGGCGGAAATGGGCTCCCAGAATACGTATGCTCTTCTAATAAAATGGTTTGCCAAAAGCGGTACATTTTCTCTAAATGTTCAGGCCAACGGTCTCTAATTTTTTCGTTGAAAATTGCCCCAATCAAATCATCTTTTTGAACCTTGGCATAAAAAGTATCTACTAATAATTTTATATCGTCAATATTTGAAATGTCTTTGTTAGTCATGGTTTTGAGTCTTAATAATGTATCAAAGATAGGCTATAATTAAAGAGTCGATAGAAAAGAATTGTTAATTTATCCTATCAGCTGAGTGAAAAGGTCGTGTCTTTCGTTGAGGTAACGGTATTCAAAACCTTTGGTATTCATATTATTTTTGATGGCATGAATGTCGTTTGGATTTTTCAATTCTAATCCCACAACTACAGATCCTACTTCGCGACTATTCTTCTTAGCAAACTGAAAATAAGTGATATCGTCATCTGGTCCTAGAATTTCATTTACAAATTCCTTTAGGGCTCCTGGACGTTGCGGGAATTGGATCATAAAATAATGCATTAAACCTTCATAAAGTAGTGAACGTTCTTTTATTTCGGCCGTTCTTTCGATATCATTGTTGCTGCCACTTACAATACAAACTACCGTTTTGCCTTTTATTTCTTCTTTGTAAAAATCTAAAGCAGCAATAGTCAATGCGCCAGCTGGTTCTACTACCATTGCTTCTTCATTGTACAAACGCAGAATGGTGGTGCATACTTTTCCTTCGGGAACTAGGATGATGTCTTCTAAGTTTTTTTGGCAAATATCAAATGTTAAGTCGCCTACTTGTTTTACGGCTGCACCATCAACAAATTTGTCTATAGATTGTAGTGGTGTGTTTTTTTTATGAGCAATAGAAGTTTTCATAGAAGGGGCTCCTTGTGGTTCTACACCAATTATTTTGGTGCTGGGACTTAATTGCTTGAAAACAGTAGATAAACCCGATGCTAGACCGCCTCCGCCAATAGGAATAAAGACATAATCGATAGGTTTGTGGTAAGTGTCGAGAATTTCTAGGCCAACAGTTCCTTGTCCTGCTATCACTTCAAGATCATCAAAAGGATGAATAAAAGGTTTATCGTTTTGAGAGGCATCTTCCAAAGCTTTGGCATAGGCATCATCAAAAGTATCTCCTGTTAAAACAATTTCGACATATTTTTTTCCAAATAATTGAACTTGTTTAATTTTTTGTTTGGGTGTCGTTTTGGGCATATAAATTTTGCCCATCATTTTTAATATTTGGCAAGAATAGGCCACACCTTGAGCGTGATTTCCTGCACTGGCACAAATAACTCCTCGTTCTTTTTCAGAATTAGTAAGGTTACTCATTTTATTATAAGCCCCTCTTATTTTGTAAGAGCGTACTATTTGTAAATCTTCACGTTTTAACAATACAGTCGCTCCAAACTCTTGCGATATATTTAAATTTTCTAGTAATGGAGTAGGAGAGATTACGTGTTCTAGATTTTTTTGGGCCTCTTGAATTGTTTTAAATAAATTCATTTTTGAAATTGTTTTATTGCTTTAGTCAAAAAAAAACCTCCCGCATTGGGAGGTTTATAAATATATTAATTACTTAATTTATGCAACACCTCGCCATAGTTATCAAATGATAATGATACTAATGATAATGATAACGATGATGTTGATTAAGTTTTTCATTGTTTTAATTGAATGCACAAATGTATTGATTTTTGAAATAGCAAAAGAAATCGTGTTATTTTTTCTTTTCTTTTTCTGGAGCAGGTGGATATTGTGCCAAAATTTGAGTCACGATATCATTGACAATTTCGTCTTTTCTGTTCATGTCTTTGCTAAGTGTTCCAGTTCCTTCTCCTTGCCAAATTAGTTCTTTCTTTTTAGCATCGATAAGGTCAATGTACAATGTCCCTTCGGTAGATGAAGTCACTGTTGTTTGTCCTCCGTACATGTAAGGATTCCAACCCCATCCCCATCCGTAGCCCCATCCAGCATTGAACTGGTTTACGCTTACTTCTTCACGAGATTTGGTAAAAATATTTACGAGTAAATCGGGATTTTCACTTTTGGTCAACCCTTTAGCTTGTAATTGTTGATCGATTGCGTTTAGAATTCTTTTTTTATCCAAATCAGAAATCTCTACTTTGTCTATGCCAGATTTCATAAAGGCAAAAGTTTTGTAGGGCGCAAAATTGACTGATCTGTCATAATCAGAATATACTTGTACTGAATCACAAGAAACAACTACAACTAGTAATAAGATGGGTAATAAGAATCTAAATGTTTTCATATTTTCGAGTTTTACGTTGAAAATTAACTGACTACAAAAATCATACCAGTTAACCCTGTGAAGTTAGCTGATTTTTTTTGTTTTTTTTCTTAAAAAAGAATTAATTTAAAAGGCCATCGTCAACAAGGTTTGGGAGTGTTACTTTTAATAATGGTTCTGCTTCCATGGCTCGTTTTATGGCAAAAATAGCTCCTTCATTTCGAGCCCAACTACGTCTAGAAATTCCATTATTGACATCCCAAAATAACATCGATTTTAAACGGCGTGAAGCTTCGGGACTACCGTCTAAAACCATTCCAAAACCGCCATTAATTACTTCTCCCCAGCCAACTCCACCACCATTGTGAATAGAAACCCAAGTAGCTCCTCGGAAACTATCTCCAATCACGTTGTGAATCGCCATATCAGCAGTAAAACGAGAACCGTCATAAATGTTGGAAGTTTCACGGTAAGGCGAATCTGTTCCTGAAACATCGTGATGGTCACGACCTAAAACTACTGGGCCAATTTCGCCTTTTGCTATGGCTTGGTTAAATGCTTCTGCAATTTTTATTCGGCCCTCGGCATCAGCATAGAGGATTCTGGCTTGAGAACCAACAACCAATTTATTTTCCTGAGCTCCTTTTATCCACTGAATATTATCCTGCATTTGCTGTTGAATTTCATTTGGAGCATTTGTTGCCATTTCTTCAAGGACATGACAAGCAATGTTATCTGTTTTAGCTAAATCTTCTGGTCTTCCTGAGGTACAAACCCAACGGAAAGGGCCAAAGCCATAATCAAAACACATAGGGCCCATGATGTCTTGGACATAACTAGGATATCTAAAATCGATATTGTTTTCGGCCATAACAGCAGCTCCAGCACGAGAAGCTTCTAGCAAAAAGGCATTTCCGTAGTCAAAAAAGTAGGTTCCTTTGGCGGTGTGTTTGTTGATGGCAGTTGCGTGACGGCGCAAGGTTTCTTGTACTTTCGCCTTAAATAATTCAGGGTTGTTAGCCATCATTTCATTAGCTTCTTCAAAAGAAAGATCAACAGGATAATAACCACCAGCCCAAGGATTGTGAAGCGAAGTTTGGTCGGAACCCAAATCGATATACAAATTTTCTCGGTCAAATCGTTCCCAAACATCCACCACGTTTCCGAGATAAGCGATAGAAACGGTTTCGTTATTGGTTTTGGCCAATTTAATTCGTTCTACCAATTTTTCTAAGTCTTCTATGATTTCATTTATCCAACCCTGACTGTGGCGTATGTGAGTGATTTTTGGGTTTACTTCGGCACAAACGGTAATACAACCAGCAATATTTCCAGCTTTGGGTTGAGCGCCACTCATTCCGCCTAATCCCGAAGTTACAAATAAACCACCTTTTGGACTGCGTTTTATTTTTCGAAATCCATTCAAAACGGTGATGGTTGTTCCGTGTACAATTCCTTGTGGGCCAATGTACATATAACTTCCTGCAGTCATTTGTCCGTATTGCGAAACCCCTAAAACATTCATACGTTCCCAATCATCGGGTTGAGAGTAATTCGGGATTACCATTCCGTTGGTAACCACAACTCTTGGTGCTTCTTTGTGCGAAGGGAATAACCCCATCGGATGTCCGGAATACATGGTTAAGGTTTGCTCATCGGTCATTTCCGATAAATATTTCATCGTTAATAAATACTGAGCCCAGTTCTGGAAAACCGCTCCGTTACCGCCATAGGTAATCAATTCGTGAGGATGTTGCGCCACAGCATAATCCAGATTGTTTTGAATCATCAGCATAATGGCTTTGGCTTGTTGGCTTTTACCAGGATATTCATCTATTGGGCGAGCATACATTTTGTAATCGGGACGCAAACGATACATATAGATACGGCCGTAAGTAGCTAATTCATTTTTGAATTCAGGAATCAACTCGGCATGATGTTTTGGATCAAAATAGCGAAGTGCATTTTTGAGTGCTAGTTTTTTCTCTTCGCCGGTCAATATTTCTTTTCGTTTTGGCGCATGATTAATGGAAGAATCATATGGTTTGGCCTGAGGTAATATATTGGGAATTCCTTGTTGTATTTGTTCTTGAAATGTCATTTTTTTTAAATTTTAAAGATTAAAAGATTTAAAATTGAAAAATTTATTGGAGATTTTTCTAATTTTAAAATCGACTTGTTTTTAATGAGAAATGACAAGCTAGGGATAGCGGATATCCGACCTATGATAGGACTTGTGGATTTTAATCCTAAACTTTTTTGAGTGAATATCCATTTTGTTATATTTTAAATTTATTGAGTGTTTTTTAATTAAAAATAAACTTCTTTATTTACACAAAACGGCATTTTTTTATTTTCAAAAAGGGCCAATAGGTTTTGTGCTGCGCAAATAGCCATTCCATTTCGTGCTTCATACGTAGCCGAACCTATATGTGGTAAAACACAACAGTTTGGTAATGATAATATAGGATTGTTTGGTTGCATGGGTTCTGGATTAGTAACATCAAGGCCAGCACCCCAAATTGTTCCATTAGTTAAAGCATCAAAAAGATCAGCTTCATTGTGAAATTTTCCTCTAGCGGTATTAATGAAAATGGAGTTGCGTTTCATTTTAACAAAAGCATTTTTATTGAAGATTTCGGTGTTCTCTGCGCTGAAATTAGAATGAACACTTAAAACGTCACTTTTTGATAGTAAAGTTTCAAAATCAACATATTTTGCATCTAGTTCTTTTTCGGCTTTTTCGTTACGAGAACGATTGTGATACATAATGTTCATCTCGAAAGCCGCTTTGCATTTTTTTGCCATTTCAAAACCGATTCTACCTAAACCGAAAATCCCAAGTGTTTTACCATAAAGTTCCTGACCTAAATTGGCCATTGGGTCAAAACTGGTCCAACCGTTGTTTAAAATTCTTTTATGATTGTAAAATGATTTTCGAGCAACGTTCTGCATTAATAAAAAAGCGACATCCGAAGTAGCTTTGCTTAAAACATCAGGAGTGTTTCCAATTGGGATTTTACGTTTGTTTGCTGATAGAATGTTAACAAAATCATATCCAACGGAAAATAATGCAATCCCTTTCAAATTAGAACATTGTTCAAAAAAATCTTCATCAAAATTGTTTGTGCCTACGTTGAGAATAGCGTCATTTTTTTTGCAAATTTCTATGAATTCAGTTCTAGATAAAATGTTTTCTGTTGGATTTATGGTAAGGTTGATCCCTTCTTTTTGAAGTAAAAGAATCCCGACTTCAGGAATATTTTTAGTAACAAAAACGTTCATTTTGAGTAATACTAAACTTATGATTTTTTTCTTATTTCACCTGTTTTTTTATCAAAACCATAAGGGCAATGCCTACAACCACTTTTGCAACAATACCCTCTTTTGAGATGGTGTTTTTCAGTAAAGCATTTGTAGCCTTCGGGGGTATAATAAAAATCTTCGCCCTCTATTAATTTATTTTCATTACTTTGTTCTGTCATTCTTTCGCTAGTTGTAGAAGGTTTTTTTGCTTTGCTGTTGTGGAATTGTGATTTTCTTTAATTTAAGCTAAATTGCCTTTACAAATCTATAAATTTTATAAACAATGTTTGTTATTGTTGCCAAATATTTAATTCCAAAGGGATATCGAGGGATGACTGTTTTTCCTTTTGTCTTTTTAAAATATGGAGATGATGTTCAGAACAATGCTTTGGTAAATCATGAAAAAATCCATATCCGACAGCAGTTGGAATTACTTTTGGCTCCTTTTTTTCTTTGGTATTTTATAGAATTTTCGATACGCTTATTTCAGTACAAAAATGTTCATTTGGCCTATAGAAATATTAGTTTTGAAAGAGAGGCTTACAATAATGAACTGGATTTGGATTATCTGATGAAAAGAAGATTTTTTAGTTTTTTTAAGTATTTAAATGAGAAAAGAAAAGTTTGAATAGTTAAAATGTTGAGAAAACTAAATCAAGAATTTGCGTATTCTGTGTGCTATTAATAAAATTAAAAATTGAACCAAAAACTCACCTACAATCTCCCTAACGGAATTTTACTCGAAATCAAGCGAGATGATTTGTTGCATCCCTTTGTTTCGGGAAATAAATTCAGAAAAATGAAGTACAATCTTCTTCAAGCTAAAACCGAACGCCAAAATACATTACTCACTTTTGGGGGTGCTTATTCTAATCATATTGCAGCTGTAGCTTATGCGGGAAAAGAACAAGGTTTTAAAACAATTGGGATAATTCGCGGTGATGAACTTGGAGATAAAATCACAGAAAATCCTACCCTGAAGTTCGCACAAGATTGTGGAATGCAATTTGAATTTGTGACTAGAGAAGCGTATCGAAACAAAACAGAGCCTGATTTTATCGAAAAATTGAAGCATAAATTTGACTCCTTTTTTTTGGTTCCCGAAGGAGGAACTAATAGATATGCAATAAAAGGGTGCGAAGAAATTTTGACAGCTGAGGATGCTCAATTTGATTTTATTTGTTGTGCTGTTGGAACTGGCGGAACAATTTCGGGGCTCATCAATAGCGCTTTGCCACATCAGAAAGTTTTGGGATTTCCAGCCTTAAAAGGCGATTTTTTAACAGATGAAATTCGTAAATTTGCCACCAAGCAAAATTGGGAATTAAATACGGATTATCATTTTGGAGGCTACGGAAAAATAAGCGACGAATTAATTCAGTTTATAAATCAGTTTTACCATCAAACTCAGATTCCATTAGATCCTGTTTATACAGGAAAAATGGTTTTCGGCGTTATGGATTTAATACATAAAAACTTTTTTCCCAATAACAGTAAGATTTTATTGATTCATACAGGAGGATTACAGGGAATTCAGGGAATGAATGCGCTTTTGAAAAGCAAAAACAAAACATTGATAGAGATTTAATGACTGTTAACTCTAAAATGATGGATACGATAAAACCAAAAAAATAGCATAATATATGGTCAAGAAACTATTTTTATTTCTTTTTATAGCCACTCTAACGAGTTGTGGTTCATCAAAATCAAAAATACAAACTACCAAAAAACCAGTTGGATGGAAATATTCTAAACCAATTCAAAACGGGAATACAGGCAAAACCATTTCGCAACCTTCTCAGGCTGTATCCAAACCAATGTCAACCAATGAAGCTGTAAAGGGATATATTGCCCAATACAATCAAGTAGCAATGGGAAATATGAATACGTACGGAATTCCTGCAAGTATTATTTTGGCACAAGGAATACTTGAATCGGGGGCAGGACAAAGTGATTTGGCTAAAAATGCCAACAATCATTTTGGAATAAAATGCCATAATGATTGGACTGGAGATAAGGTATATAAAGACGACGATTCGGCTAATGAGTGTTTTAGAAAATACGATCAGGTTTCAGAATCCTATAGAGATCATGCAATGGTTTTGACAGGTAAGAAAAGATATGCCAACTTGTTTACCTTGGCAAAAGGAGATTATAAAGCATGGGCAAAAGGATTGCGTGAAGCGGGATATGCCACAGATCCTAGATATCCCGAAAAATTAATTGGTTATATAGAAACCTATAATTTACATGAATACGATAACAAAGTATTGGGCAAAAAATCTAAAAAAGAGGAAACGAAAGTGTTAGTTAATGATGATTTTAGCACCCCCAAAAGCGATTGGTATGAAATACAAAAAGGAGATACTTTTTATTCGGTTTCTAGAAAATTCAATTTGACAGTTGAAGAATTAAAACAAAAAAATAATTTATCAGACAATACACTTTCTATTGGTCAGAAATTGAAAGTGAAGTAGTCTTTATCGTAATTAAAAATTAAGTTCAATTTTGTTAATTTAGACTTAATTTATCGTTGACTAAAATGTAACAATAATGCAATTAAAAGAGAAAATATCGCTTGAAAAAGTATTTGAGAGAGAATACAAAATAAAGCATGTTGAATGTGAAAACAACAAAGAGGCTGTTATCACTCATTTTTTGCATAATAGTAAACTTTTGAAAAAATATTTTTTGTAGGTATGAAAGAAAATGAATATTTGGACATTCACTTCTGCGGACTTTCCATTCTATTTTTTTAACTCGTTTCCTATAAAAAAAACTAAAGAAGAGTCGTTTAAAATGGAAAAATATCAAAAAATATCAAGAGAAGATTTTATGGGGTTTTTTCGTGATACTGAAAAAATAAATGAACTAACTGTTAATGATAGAATTGAAATTTTCAGAACAATTTTAGTTGGTAATTCAGATATAACTGCAGATTTATTAAATGAAATTTTAGAAGATTATTGTGTTAGTAATCTTGAAGTAATAGATAGAAATGATGAAAAAAAGTAATAATTGGACAAAAGAAGAAACGATTGTTGCTTTTAATGTTTATTGTAAAGTCCCTTTCAAAAATAGTAGTAAAAATAACCCTATAATAATTAAATATGCCAATATAATTGGTAGAAGTCCTTCAGCCCTAAATATGAAAGTTGGAAATTTTGGAAGACTTGATCCAGAATTGAGAAAAAAGGGAATTGTTGGATTAGGAAACGGAAGCAAACTTGATGAAATTGTTTGGAATGAATTTAATGGTAATTGGGAAAAATTAGCATATGAAAGCGAGTTATTGGTAGCTGAATTTCAAAACAAGAAAGTTGAAGAAATTATTGATGATGAAGTTTTTGAATTTCCACTTGGAACAGAAAGAGAAACGATAATTAGACAAAGAGTAAATCAGATTTTTTTCCGTTCTACAATACTTTCATCTTATAATTTAAAATGTTGTATTACAGGGTTGTCAATTCCTGAATTTTTAGTAGCAAGTCATATAATTCCTTGGAAGAAAGATGAAAACAATCGTTTAAATCCTCATAATGGTTTATGTCTAAATTCAATTCACGATAAAGCTTTTGATAAAGGATTTATAACCATTACACCTGATTACAAAATAAAAGTTTCAAAATGTTTTGATGATTTAAAAAAAGACGAAGCAGTTCCTGATTTCTTTTTAAAACATGAGAATCAAACTATTATTTTGCCTGATAGATTCATTCCTTCTAAAGAATTTTTAGAATGGCATTATACAAATGTTTTCATGAAATGATTGGAGAAACAGTATAAAAAAACATTGGAGAAAATGAAATTTACACGCTTTTAAAAGTCATTTCAGGTAAGGAACTTTACACAAGTGATAGCAATTTAAATAGAATAGAGGCTTTAATGTTCTTAATTATCAAAGTGCTTCACAATGAAACAAATGGAGTGTTTGAGTTTAGTTATGATAATAATTTAGTAGTTGTAAGAAATACAAATGGAGAAAGTTAAATATCAATTTTGAGTTCCTGAAACAATCTTATTTTTTGTTAACAAAGTTTTAAAAAACAAATGATGGTTTTTAAATTAAATTTGCAAATTCGATTTAAATAAAAACTAAATTAAAATAGAATTACTCTCTGTTCAAGGAGTGAGTTTGTTAAAATTAAAATAATAAATAGTAAATAAATAATGATTTATAAAAGAAGCAGTCAGCTTTTTGCTGAAGCAGAAAAAGTAATACCAGGGGGTGTAAACTCGCCAGTAAGAGCTTTTAAAGCAGTGGGAGGAACTCCAATATTTGTAAAAAGTGCCAAAGGTGCTTATTTGTATGACGAAGACGGTAACCGATTAATAGATTATATTAACTCTTGGGGACCAATGATTTTGGGACATGCTTATGAACCTGTGGTAAGCTCAGTGATTGAAAGAGCTAAATTAGGGACTTCGTTTGGAATGCCAACCGAATTAGAAACTCAAATCGCTGCTTTGGCCGTTTCGATGGTTCCGAATATTGATAAAATTAGATTCGTGAACTCAGGAACAGAAGCTTGTATGAGCGCCGTACGTTTGGCTCGTGGTTTTACCAAAAGAGATAAGATTATCAAATTTGCAGGATGTTATCACGGACATTCTGATTCTTTTTTGATACAAGCGGGAAGTGGAGCCATTACTTTTGGTTCTCCAAATAGTCCTGGGGTTACCGCAGGAACAGCCAAAGATACTTTGCTAGCAAAATACAATGATTTAGAAAATGTTTCAGCTTTAATAGAAGCCAATAAAAATGAAATTGCGGCCATCATTATTGAGCCAGTTGCAGGAAACATGGGATGTATTCCACCTGCCAAAGGTTTCTTAGGAGGTTTACGTCAATTGTGTACCGATAACGGAATTTTGTTAATTTTTGATGAGGTGATGACTGGTTTCAGATTGGCAAGAGGGGGAGCTCAAGAACTATTGAAAATTGATGCTGATGTCGTTTGTTTCGGAAAAGTTATTGGTGGAGGTTTACCAGTTGGTGCATTTGCAGCTCGTGCCGAAATTATGAATTTCCTTGCTCCTCTTGGGCCTGTTTACCAAGCCGGAACGTTATCAGGAAATCCATTGGCAATGGCAGCTGGTTTGGCAATGTTACAAGCGTTGGATGCTGATCGTGAAATTTTCAAAAGGTTGGAGGACAAAACAGCATATTTGGCAGCTGGAATTGAAAAGGTTTTAAAAAATAATAATGTAGAATTTACTATCAACCGAGTGGGTTCTATGATTTCGGTTCATTTTGATGCGAATCCTGTGACTGATTTTCAAACTGCTGGTAAAGGTGATAATGAAACCTTCAAAAAGTTCTTCCATGGGTTGGTGGCTGAAGGAGTTTATATCGCACCATCTGCTTACGAAACATGGTTTATAACAGATGCTTTGACTTATGAAGATTTAGATTTTACAATTCGAGCTATTGATAAAGTGTCTAAAACGTTTTAATAAATCAAAAGAATTCAATACAAAAATTCCACAAGTGATTCCGAATTATTTTCGTGAACATTCGTGGAATTTATTTTTTACAATGCTCTTTTTTCCCTACGACGCTCTTTGAATTTCTCTTTTTTGTCTTCTCTCAATGTTATCCATTTTGCATATTGATCCGAAGATAGTATGGCTTTCATTTGCGCTTCGGTGTCTGCTTTTTCTGCTTTCAATTTTGTTTTGAGGGCTTTCTTCTCTTGTTGTGTCCATCTTTTTCCACTAATTTGTCTAGCTTCTTTTTCGGCTTTCAATTTTTCGGCTTTCTCGCTTTTTTCAGCCAAAATTTTTGCAACCATAACTTGTTGATCGGTATTTAGGTTTAGTTCTTTCGTAAGATGATTTATGTATTTTTCTTGTCTTTCAGCTGGAGTTAGTTCCTCAATGGTCGTTTTAGGATCACCAGGCTGTGGAGTACTTACTTGTGCTAAAATTGAGAAATGAATGCCGAATAGTAAGACTATAAATACTGCTGTGTTTTTAAATTTAAAATAGCCTTTAGTGTTATTGTAAATTTGTGATTTCATTTTTTTTTTTTTTTTTTTTTTTTTTTTTTTTGATTACAAGTTCAAAATGCACTGTTTTAGTGGTTTACGGATTGTGTTGAATAAAGATAATAATAATTTGGATGCTTCGCAATACGGTTAGTAGGATAGAATTGAGTCATTTTTTATTTCAGAGAAGTGTGTGAAATCATTTTCGAATTGTATTTTTGAAAATATAATTAATTCCAACTGCTTATGATTTCGGTTTCAGAAGCCTTTTCGATTTTACAAAATAATTTGCCTGTACTTTCAGAAGTAAGCTATTCCTTGGCTCAAGCCAGAAAGCATATTTTGGCGCAGTCTTTACATTCTCCTATAAATATGCCTCCTTTTCGTCAATCGGCGATGGATGGTTTTGCTTTAGGTTTGCACGATACTTTGGTTTACGAAATTATAGGCGAAATAAAAGCAGGCGATTCGCATCAGGTAACATTACTTCCGGGGCAAGCCATAAAAATTTTTACAGGAGCTGCAATACCCGATTCAGCACAAGCTGTTATTCAGATAGAGAAAGTGTTGGTAAATGGAAATCAATTACAATTACAAGATTTGGTTCCTCCTAATACGAATGTTAGACCCATTGGAGAGCAAATTTCAACTGGTGATTTGGCTTTAGAAAAAGGAACAATTTTAAATGCAGCTGCGATTGGATTTTTGGCAGGATTGGGTTTTACCGAAGTCAAAGTTTATCCCAAACCAAGAATTGGAATAGTGGTTACTGGTAATGAGTTGTCTAAACCAGGAACGCCACTAGAATATGGGAAAGTGTATGAAAGTAACGGAATTATGCTGCAATCAGCTTTGAAAGATAATTTTTATGACGAAGTTTCTTTGTATGCTGTAGATGATAGTTTTATAAATACCAAAAATAAACTTGAAGAAGCTTTTTCGAATAATGATGTAGTGTTGGTTTCTGGAGGAATATCGGTTGGAGATTATGATTTTGTTGCTCAAGCCTTGAAAGAACTTGAAGTCGAAACTTTGTTTTATAAAGTCAATCAAAAACCTGGAAAGCCTTTGTTTTCAGGAAAGTTAGGAAATAAAATGGTTTTTGCATTACCTGGAAACCCCGCAGCTAGTCTCACTTGTTTTTATGTATATGTTTTGCCAACATTAAATGTAATTTCGGGAGCCAAAGCCAATTACCAACAAGCAGTTAGGCTGCCTATTGCACATGATTACAATGTAAAAAATTCCCGAGCTCAGTTTTTGAAAGCTAATGTTAAAAATACTGAAGTTCAAGTTTTGAGCCATCAAGCTTCCTCGATGCTAAATTCTTTTTCAATTTCAAATGGATTGATTTATGTTCCAGATGGGAATTATGACTTGAAAAAAGGAGACGAAGTTGAAGTGTATTTGTTGTAAAAAGAGGGATGAGTAGTTTCGAATGAAATGGTTAGCTGAGTTGAGGTAAGATTTTTTCAAAAGCTAATCTTTCACCTCCTCTAAAGTATACTTTTCCACAAAGTACATAACCCATTTTTTCAAAGATTTTCAACATAGCAACATTATCAAAATTGGTGTCCGCTTTGATGCTGTAAACTTGATGTTGATTGGCAAATTCTTCAATAAATTCAAATATTTTTTTTGCCAAACCTTTACCAATATGTTTTTCAGAAAGAGCTACGCGATGAAAGACTACAAAATCATCGTTAGATAACCATTTGCCTTTAATGTTTGCATACTCTGGTTCATCGTTGATTAAAATTGCAGTATATCCAACTATTGTTTCTCCTTCGGTTAGTACAAATCCAGCACCTTTATTAATGTCATTTTGTACGACAGTTGGGTTTGGATAGCCATCTTGCCATTGTTGGCTGCCATCTTGTTTTCTGCGAAGTATTGCTTGTTGCAAAATTTCCCATATTTCAGGAATTTCGGCTATTGTTGCTTTTCTAAAAGAGTAATTCATTTCGCAAATATAACCATTTGCGTTTCTAGAAGAAACAGGATTTGATTTTCTAATTTGTTAAAATTTTTTCGATGGCTTTTCCTTTGGCTAATTCGTCAACCAATTTATCTAAATAGCGTACTTTTTGCGTTAGTTTGTTTTCGATATCTTCTATTCTATATCCGCAGATTACACCAGTTATGAGGTGTGCATTTGGATTTAGTGTTGCCTTTTCGAAGAACTGTTCGAAAGTAGTTTTGCTTTCAATTTGTTGTTCGATTGTAGGAGTGTCAAATCCCGTTAGCCATTCGATAATTTGGTGTAGTTCTGCCTGAGTTTTGCCTTTTTTTTCAACTTTTGTTACATAATGCGGATATACAGAAGCAAATGTCATTTTTGCAATTCGGTCATCATGTTTGCTCGTGTCTTTCAAATTTAGATTGAAATCGTAATGTTATTTTAATCTTTCTAGTAATCCCTTTCTTTTTACAATGTTTTTATAATCCCATTGTATTTCTTTTGATTTTTCTAACCAACGAATCAAATCAGCAGGTATAATTTCAGTAATATTATTATAAAAAATTGAAGCATCTTTGAATTTTTCGCCAATAATTGCCAAGCTTTTTTCTTCAAAGCTGGCACCACTCCAAAACATCAATCGGATTCCTCTTTTTTGTTTGCTGTATCCCACAATTGGATTTTCGTCTAAAAACCAAACAGGATGTGCATGCCAAATTTTGTTTTTAGCCTCGTTTAGTTCACGGTCAATAATTGTTGCAAGACAATCGCAAATTTCTTTGTCAGTATTGATTTGTGTGCTGTTATAGGTTTTAATTTCTGGGTTCATTGCCATAAGGGTTAAAGATGTTCAGATCTTAATTTGAATTTTGACCAAATACAATTACTTTTCCAAAAAAAAGAAATGGATTTGTTGCTTTTTAAGATTAGGCAATTTCATTAGGGTCAAAATTCACCATCCATTCAATACCATATTTGTCTCGAAACATTGCAAAATAAGAACCCCAAGGGCTTTCTGCAATTGGCATTTCAATTTGTCCACCTACAGAAAGTCCGTTGAATAATCTACTGGCTTCTTCTTTGCTTTCTGTTTGAATTGAAATCTTACTTCTGTTTTCGTTTTCATTTGTTCGTCCTAAAATTTCAGGAACATCATTTGCCATTAAAACATTAGCTCCAATGGGTAAAGCAATGTGCATTATTTTGTTAGCTTCATTTTCAGATAATGGGAATTCGATAGTAGGAAGGTCTTTAAATCGAACAATTTTTGTGAATTCTCCACCAAAAACGGATTTGTAAAATGTAAATGCTTCTTCGGCATTTCCATTAAAATTAATATGTGGGTTTATCTTTGCCATTATGCCTTTTACTTATTACGTTATTACTAAATCTATTTGACAGCAGTAGGTAAGTGGTCAAGAAACTAATTCGATTTTTAAGTATTTTCGAAGTTGCAGAAACTAGGGGCAGAATTCTAACCGCTAAGTTACTGTTTTTTGCTTTTGAAATTTATTTTGCCTCCTTAAACCTCTTTCTATCGGGTGTAATAATATTTTTATTCAATGAAACTGGCAAAGTTTTCGACGTATTTTGTCGGAATTACTTCTGTTATCTCAAAGTCGGCAATTTGGTTTGTATAGAAAGGATCTTGTTCAATAATTTTTGACAATGTTTCTTTGTCTATGTTGTGTGCTAAAATTACACCACCTGTTCTTGGGTTTTTTGGACCAGAGAAAATAAATTTCTTTTCTGCAAAGTATTTGTCTAAAAATTGAAGATGCTCTTCGATATAAATTTCTACTTCGTTAATGTCTTTTTTGTAAGTCAATGAAACTATAAACATGTAATTTTTTTTGTAATGATTTAAAAAGGTTGATTTTAGTCGTCTATTTTAGGTTCTTCGTTTTCCATATCGATCCAAGTGAGAAAGAATTTGTATCCCAATGTCAAGATAACGGCACCGAGAAATAAACCAATGAATCCATTAAAAATAAATCCACCGATGGCACCTAAAAAAATTACTAGCATAGGAGCTGGAGGATTACCTCGTCCTAACAGGATTGGTTTTAGAATATTATCAGAGATCAATGTTATCCCGGTCCAAATAGCCAGTAGGGTTGCTGTTGTGGTATCGGTAATCGAAAACATATAAATCACGACAGGAATGGCAACAGGACCAATTCCGATTTGGATAATGGCTAGAAAAAGACAAATTACGGTGAAAATACCCGCAAAAGGAACACCTGCAGTAAAGAATCCTAAACCAATCATTAAGGACTGAATTAAGGCTACTCCAATAAATCCTCTAACCACGTTGCGAATGGTGATTACGGTAACATCTGCATAATGTTCGCCATTAGAACCTATTAGTTTGATAAAGATGTTTTTGGAAACCTTCGTTAATGAATCCGAATACAATAATAATCCCATTGCAATGATAGTTGATGCTATAAATTGTAATAATCCTTTCCCAATTCCGGCCAAGGAAAGCAACAACCATTCGCCAACAACTTTTAACTGGTCGGCATATTTTAGAATAACTTTAGAAATATCTTCGGATGCAGCAGTCCAGATTTCAACTATAGGTTTGGTTATTGTGGGCCAACTTTTTGTGGATTCACTTGGGGGCGGAATCAAATGTTCTCCCGACTGATAATGTAGTGTTAAATTATGAATTTCGTCATATAAAGATTGAGTTATCAACACGCTGGGTGTAATTAGAGTAGTCAGTAACACGATCGAAATAAAGAGAATTGCCCATATTTTTTTTCCTCTAAATAGTTTCACTATTTTTTCGTAAACAGGATTAAAGGCAATTGCAATAACAATAGACCAAACTATAATTAAGATAAAGGGTTTAAGAATGTCATAACACCAACCAATTAACAAAAATAATATTCCAAGGCGAATAAGGGTATCGGCAATTTTCCCGAAATTGTTACTGTCAAAAACGGATTTACTTTGTTTCATATTTCAACTTTTAGACGGTTTAATTGGTGTTGGTTTTTTATAGCTAATCTAGTTAAATTATCATAAAAATTGCTATTAAGTAATTATTTATTTTATGAAAACTTAATGTTTTTTTATTAATTGGTGTAAAATGCTGAAAAAATAATTAAGCGTTTCTGTTTAAAAATAGATTGTGGTTTCGTATTTTTACTTTAACACCTTAGAAAGTTGTTTCGTTTTTTTTTTTAAAGAAAAATTTTCTATCGATTTATTCTATAAATTTAAAATTGTCCAAATGAAAATAGCACTTTATTCTAATGAATTTCCACCTAATATTTATGGTGGAGCTGGAGTTCATATTGATTTTTTGAGTCATGAGTTGGCTAAGTTAGGTCAAGTTGAGGTTAGATGTTTTGGGGATCAAAAAGAAGACAAAGGGTCTATGCATGTTGAAGGAATTCAGTCTTGCTTGACCAAAATGGTGGATCCCGAAAATGAACACATCAAGATGTTTCATAATTTAAGCCGAAATGTCGAAATGTCTCAAGCCACTCCAAAAGCAGATATTGTGCATTGTCATACTTGGTACACCCATTTAGCCGGAGTTTTTACAAGAGAGTTGTTGCAAATTCCCTTGATTTTGACTACTCATAGTCTAGAAACTCATCGCCCTTGGAAGGTAGAACAATTGGGTAACGGTTATTTTATGTCCCGATGGATTGAAACCACCGCTTATAAAATTGCGGACGGGGTTATTGCAGTGAGCGAACAAATGAAAGCCGATGTGGTTGAAGCTTATGGAGTAGATCCCAAAAAAGTAACGGTTATTCATAACGGAATTGATCCTGAGTTTTACAAGCCTACTTTTGATGATAATTTGTTACTAGAATACGGAATAGATCCGAAGATTCCTTTTGTTCTTTTTGTGGGAAGAATTACTCGTCAAAAAGGAATTTCTCAATTAATTGAAGCTGCACAATATTTCAACGAAGATTGTCAAATCGTACTTTGTGCAGGCGCTCCAGATACCGAAGAAATTGCTCTAGAAACAGAAACATTAATTAATGAGCTCAAAGCAAAAAGAAATGGAGTAATTCTGATTTCGGAAATGTTACCTCGTGACAAAGTCAAAGTGTTGTATTCTCATGCTAGAGTGTTTGCTTGTCCGTCTTTATATGAACCTTTTGGAATTATTAATCTTGAAGCCATGGCTTGCGAAACACCTGTTGTTGGGAGTCATGTAGGTGGAATTCCGGAGATTATTGTCGAAGGAGAAACGGGTCACTTGATTCCGCTGGAAAGTGTGTCTAGAACCAATTTCAATCCATTAAATCCAGTAGCATTTCAAAAAGCATTTGCTGCCAAAATCAATGCATTGTTAGAAAATGAAGAATTGGCAACCCAGATGGGTAAATTGGGTCGTGTAAGAGTGTTAGAAAAATTTAGCTGGGAATCGATAGCTAAAACGACTTTTAATTACTATCAGGAAGTTATGGCTCGATTCGAAAAGGAAAAAGCTTAACAGCTTTAAGTTAATAACACTTTATTCGCAATTTCGATTGGTTTTTTATTTGGGATATAATGAACTTTGCCCAGATCTATTATTTTTTGGGCAACTGTACCTCTTTCAAATAATCGAATAAATTTGAAAATGGTATTCACAAAAAAGCCTGGATTGGTAATTAATTTTGCAATTTTGGTGACTTTTTTATCTCTTTCGACTATAGAAGCAGCTCTTTGGTTTTCGGGAAGTAGAACAAATTCGGTAGCGTATTTCCATGCACCATCTCTAGCGGTTTTCATACTGAAATCAATAAAAAAGTTATCAATTTTTCCCGAGAATTTTAAGATATACGTTAGTGTTGGCCAAACTTTAACCAGATATTCTTCGACACTATTAACAAGGTCACTTAGTATTTGGTTGATTTTATTATAATCAGAATGCAAGTCAAAAATACTTTCGGGTGTGCTTACTTGTGCACACGCAATTCCTAAGTCTAAATTGATATGAGCATTAATTCCTAATAATAAATGTTGTACCACTATTGGCCAATATTCTTCTCCTTTGCTAAATGAAAACGCCCAACAATCTGATGGCATTTCGCCAGCTTTGTATTGGTAATAGGCTTTCAAATAACGATTAGCAAACACAACATCCAACTTTTCCATTCGTTCTGGATTTTCAAATAAACCAGTTTCGATACCATTTTTTATTTGCATCGTAACTTCTCTATATAAGGTTGGGAATAAACCTATGGCCGATTGTTCTAATTTAGAATTCTCGATTATTAGATCTAAACATTGAATAACTTCGTTTATAGTAGAGGCTTCTTTTGTGTTCATTTTTAGTTGGTTATGTTGTAAATAAAAAACGAATGTAATGTTTTTTTGAATAATTTATTTTAATTCCCAACCAAATCCTGTAGAGAAAACATAATCATTTTTTATAGCCGAAGCGACGGGCTGATTGTCAAAGTTGGCTTGTAACTCGGTTTTGATATAGAAATCGAAAGGTAAATCATATTTGATTTTAAAACTGTAATCGGCTCTGAATCTTCCTTTTTCAGATAAACTAGGGTATCCTATTGCCGATGCATATAGATCTATGTTTTTAAAATTGAACATATTGAACTGTGTGATTATTTGCATCTCGGTAGATTCTTTGTCATCTGCCGAATTGTAATATTTCTCTATGTTGTAAGTTATTCCTGTTCCGACCAGAAAGAATAATTTATTATTTCGAACCAAATAATTACCAGCTCCAATGCTTGGAGTAATCTTCGCATCGAGTTCTTGACTGGTATTGGATAAAAAGGATAGATTGGAAGAAAGGAACCAATTATGAGCAAGGTATCTTTTGCTGTCAACAGACCAATCAACCCTTTTAATGTCATCTACATCATCTTGAGTGGTGTACAATTGGTTGTATTGTGCTCGATGAATCCATTTTTCACTTATATAATTTAAAGCTCCAGCAAAATTGAGTTGCTGACTATTATTGGATCTGGTAATTACATAGCCAAAATCAATCGTACCTTTAAAGTGATTCCAAAATCCAGCTTCGACTTTTTTTAACGTGACAATTTGATTCATTTGTACCATAACAGTTGTGCCGTCTTCTTGTGTGATTTTGATCGTGTTGTCAGGTGGTACAGTTTGTATAGTCCCATAAACCCTTTGACCGTTCGAAAGCGCTACAGAGTAACGGTGCTCTAAGTTTAATGACTCGACTTTGTCAAAAGTAATGTTGAAATCGCTATCGCTATAAGGTGTTTTTACAATCAAAATATTGCTAGTCATTTCTTTGAGTTCGCCCACAATTATATCTTTATTTTTAAAAGTAATGGTGTCTTTTTGAGCAAATGCTGTTATGAATAATAGTCCAAAAAAAAGGAGTAATGCGTTTCTCATGATTCTTGAATTTGATTGTTATTTGTTTAGATTTATTTACCGAATTTTTTTGCTACACCAATGCCTAAGCAAAAACTATCGTAAGTTCCCCATTTGTTGTCATAAACTACATTGACAAGAAATTCCCATTCGTCAGGAAGCTCTACACTATATTCAACACCTAATCTGGTTACAAATAGGTTTTCTTCTTTGGCAAATTCACCTCCTAAACCCGCTTGAAAGGTAAAATGTTTTCCAGGTTTGTAACCTCCTGTCAAAATACTGGCAATAGGTCTGCTTCGTTCAATTATTTCGTTGTCTTCATCTTCAACTTTAAAATTTTCGATGACCATGTCATTGTGCAGTCCAATGCTCCATTTTTCAGAAAAAACATAATTATAATCTAATCCGATCGAAGGTACGGCAAGCCATTTTTTATTTCCATCAATTTCTCCTTCTCTAAGATGAGTGTGACCTAGCATTAATCCTATAGAATGATGAGGTTTAAAAGGTTCTTCGCTATTTTCTTTTTCTTGAGCAATACCTAGAGAAGTTAGCAATATAAAAAGGTGTAAAGTATATGATTTCATTTTTTCTATTTTAAATTTCCAATAAGAAGTTTTTATTTTTCGATAGTAATCCCTTTTCCGTATCGTTTAACAATGGCAACAACATCGCTTACAGACATATCCGAAGCTTTGATTTTAGATTCGTGTATGAGTTTTATTTCTCCAGATTTTGCATCTGGTGGTTCTGGAAAAAATACAATACTAAAATTGTCGGTTCTTTTTTCAATTTCGATACCAATTTTCCAATCTTCACCATCGTTGATCAAGACTGTTTTCCAGGTTTCATCCTCATTGCCAATGGTTTCATTGGCTCTGGTTTTTAGTAAATTATAACTTGGAATAAGTAATGTTAATACGTTTTCAATGGAATTGATGAATTTTTTAATTTTCTTTTTTTCTATGAGAATTCCAGCTATATAGCAAATAAGGAGAATGAAAAGTAAGCTTACGATGGTAAAAATTCCAATTCCAAAAAAATGTAAATCAGGAAGATGATTTTTTATGGGTTCAATTATTTTTTGAATCAGTGATAATGCTTTTTGTAGTATAAAAAGCAAAAAGATTAATGGCATCAAAAAAATGATAATTCCATTAAAAATTCGTTCAAAAATTTTTTCATGCCACTTCATGTTGATTTTTTTTAAGAATTTATAGTAAATGTTTTATAATCTTGAGTAGGTAAGGTAATTACGTTTCATTCGATTGTTTTGATAAGTAATTAGTAAGATTATTGGAGGTACTCAAATTTAGTTTTTTTTAGTTCTTTTAACAATATAAATAGGAAAAAAAATAATGTTGCAAATGCAATAATTGATTTTTTGGTTTGATCTATTTGTGGTTTTTGATATTTAAAATTGGATTTGTAACAATAATGTTGTCATATTGGTTTTTCTATACAAATTGGTTTCGTTATCTTTGTGGAAGTATAACGAAAAAAGAAAACTTGAAAATTAAGAGCAAAATCTGGATCGAAACCGAAGATGGAATTGTCATTAGCGAAGGCCGAATTCAATTATTAAGGTTAATTGAATCTACGGGTTCTTTGAGTAAAGCTGCCAAAGAGATGAATATTTCGTATCAAAAAGCGTGGAAATTAGTAGATGCCTCTAATAAAGCTTCCAAAAAACCGCTTGTCGAAACTCAGATTGGAGGGAATAAAGGTGGCGGAACTTGTGTAACTCCTTATGGTAAAATGCTGATCGATTCTTTTGAGAAAATTAATGTTGCTTGTTGGGATTTTCTAGATTCGCAATTAGAGAAGCATTCGTTGTAAATACTAATTAACCAAACCAACTATAAAACCAAAATGACACAAAAAGAAAGAACTGCCATAATCTTAGCAGGCGGCAAAAGCCAGCGGATGGGAACAGATAAAGGATTGCTGGATTTCAAAGGAAAACCATTTATTCAGCATATTTGCGATGCCTTGTATCCCATTTTCGGAAACAATATTTTGATTATTTCCGGAAACAAAGATTATGATGCATTTGGTTATACCAGAGTTGAAGATATTATAGAAAATAAAGGGCCTGTTGGCGGACTTTATGCTGCTATGAGTGCATCTAAAACGAAAGTAAATTTGGTTTTGAGTGTAGATGTGCCAATGATTTCGACCGAATTACTTCAGTGGTTGCTAGACAATCATGAAGAAACAGACATGGTTACGCAAATTTCGGCCAATGGAAAAATTTGTCCTTTAATTGCAGTTTATGACCGATCTATGCGAACTGTTTTTGGGGAATATATTGCAGGTAATCAATTGAAATTAAAAACAGTAATTGATGATGTGAAACACCAAACTATTCTGATTCCAGAAAAATGGAATGATCAAGTACAAAATATAAATACACAAGAAGAATATCAAAATTTAATTAAATGACTGTAACTCTTAAATATTTTGGTTCCATCGTTGATATTACTCAGAAAAAAGAAGAATCTTTTTTTGCAGAGGAGCCTATATTGCCTGTGTCAGTTTTGAAAAATAAACTAGAGACAGCTTACGAAGAATTAAAAAGGACCAATTATTCTATTGCGGTCAATCAAGCAATGAGTAGTTTGGATACTAAGCTAAAAGATCAGGATGTAATTGCTTTTTTGCCTCCTTTTGCGGGAGGTTAAATTTGTTTGATGTTTAGAGTTTAAGGGGTTAATCTCACTTGACTTTAAACTTTAAGCCATTAAATATTTAAAACATATGAGATATTCCAGACAAATGATGCTTCCAGAAATTGGGAAATCCGGTCAGCAAAAAATACAAGATGCTCGTGTTTTGGTAATTGGTGCTGGAGGATTGGGATGTCCTGTTTTGCAAAATTTGGCAGGAGCTGGAGTTGGGACAATCGGTATTGTGGATGGTGATGTGGTAGAGGAAACCAATTTGCATCGACAAGTATTATATACCTTGCAAGATTGTGGTAAGAGTAAAGCTGAAATAGCTCAAAAAGCAATTCTAAAATTGAATCCAGAGCTAACGGTTGATGTCTTTGCTGATTTTTTTACTTCTCAAAATGCAATCGAAATTATTCAGGATTATCAAATAATAGTAGATTGTACCGATACTCTTGCTGTTCGTTATTTGATTAATGATGTGGCTGTGGTCAAAAAAATTCCTGTTGTCTATGCTTCTATTTATAAATTTGAAGGACAAGTTTCGGTTTTTAATTATAAAAATGGTCCAAGTTACCGTTGTTTGTTTCCAGAAAAAACAAATGTCAATACGGTTCAAAATTGTGTAGAATCTGGTGTTTTAGGAGTTTTGCCTAATACTTTGGGAACTTTGCAAGCAACCGAAGTTTTGAAAATAATTTTAGAAATAGGAACTGTCTTGTCTGGAAAATTATTGATTTATGATGCATTACACTTTCAAACGCAGATTATCGATTTTGTCAAAAATCCGAAAGAGATAGAGAAAGGATTTATTAAGGGAAGTCAACTTTTACATCAGAAAAAAACAATAGAAGATTTGAGTCCTGAAGCTTTTTTAGACAAATGCAACCAATTAGGAATTGTAGTAGTCGATGTTCGAGAATCTGATGAAAATGTTACTTTTAATAGAGAAAATGTGATTCAGATTCCGTTGAGCGAATTGGAAGCCTACAGTAAGAATTGGCATAAAAACCAAGAAATAGTTTTGTTTTGCCAAACAGGTCAGCGTAGTTTAGCAGCGATGAGATTTTTGAAAAAATCAGGATTTGTAGGTGTTTTTCATTTAGGAAGAGGAATTGAATCGTTGAAAAAACAATTTCAATAAAATAAAAAACTATCGGTGAAAATCCGTTTAATCCATGCCATCGGTGGCTAAAAAAAATTATAATGACAGATAAACCAAAAAAGAGTTCCTTTATTCAAGGGCAGATAACATCAGAGTTCATTGGGAATTCAATTGCTAAGCACCAAAGCAAAACAACTATTGGGGCACATAATATTTTTTTAGGCCAAGTTCGTGCCGATGTGATCGAAGGTAAAACTGTAAAGGCAATAGAATATACGGCTTACGAAGAAATGGCAGAACAAAGTTTTTATGAAATTAGAGAGGCTGCTTTTGCCAAATACGATTTGACATGTTTACATATTTACCACAGTTTGGGCACGGTACAAACAGGTGAGATTTGTTTGTTCATTTTTGTTTCGGCTCCAAGACGTAAAGTTGTCTATAAAGCTTTAGAATTTTTGGTAGAAGAAGTAAAAGAAAAAGTAGCCATTTTTGGGAAAGAACTTTTTGAAGACGAAAGTTATACTTGGAAAGTAAATAGTTAGACTGTTACGCAGAGTCACACAGAGAATTCACAGAGATAGGCAAAGAGAAATAAAATCTCTGCGCGACTTTGTGTAATCTTTGCGAATCTCTGCGAAATAGAAAATTAAATAAAACAAAATAATGGTAGATATAACTCATAAAATAATTACACAAAGAACAGCAACAGCTCAGGCAATCGTAAAAGTTGGTTCGCCAGCGACAATGCAAGCTATTGTAAACAAAACGGTTCCTAAAGGCGATGTACTGGAAGTGGCGCGAACTGCTGGTTTGTTTGCTGTAAAAAATACATCCAACTCTATTCCAGATTGTCATCCGATGCCGATAGAATATACTGGAATTGAATACCAGTTATTAGAAGATTCAATCGTGATTCAGATTACTGTAAAAGCGATTTACAGAACAGGTGTAGAGGTTGAGGCAATGCACGGAGCCTCTATTGTAGCTTTGACAATGTACGATATGCTAAAACCGATTGATAAACAAGTAGAGATTTCGACTATAAAATTATTGCATAAAAAAGGTGGAAAATCAGACTTTAGAACAAAAGAAAAACTCGATTTATCTGTTGCTGTAATGGTTTGTTCAGACAGTGTGGCGAGTGGTAAAAAAGAAGATAGAGCAGGTAAAGTCATTACCGATAAAATAAAAAAACTAGGTTTAAGTGTTTCGAGTTATACGGTAATTCCAGATGAGATTAATGATATTCAAGAGGCAATTACTACGTTTTGTGAGAAAAATAAGGATTTAGTTGTTATTACAGGAGGAACAGGATTGTCTAATCGAGATGTTACTCCAGAAGCGGTTATTCCTATGTTGGACAGACGCATTCCGGGAATCGAAGAGGCGATTCGTTCCTACGGGCAAGATCGAACACCTTATGCAATGTTATCTCGCTCGGTGGTGGGGTTTAAAGGAAATACCTTGATTATGGCTCTTCCAGGTTCGACGGCAGGAGCTAGCGAATCGATGGATGCCGTTTTTCCGTCTGTTTTGCATTTGTTTAAAATATTAAATGGGTTTAATCACGGAGCTTAAAAAATAAAACTATAATACGATTAGCATGCAAGATACTCACGGCAGAAAACACAATTATTTACGCATCTCAATTACAGAACATTGTAATTTGAGGTGTACATACTGTATGCCAGCAGAGGGTGTTGCCTTGACCCCGAGAGCACATTTGATGTCTGCTGATGAGATAGTAACAATTGCTGAAACTTTTGTCAAACTTGGGGTAACTAAAATAAGATTGACTGGAGGCGAACCTTTAGTCCGTAAAGATGCCAAAGACATTATGCAAAGGTTAGGAAAATTAGGTGTAGAATTGACTCTAACAACCAACGGAATCTTGGTTCATGATTTTATTGATACCTTCAAAGAAGCCGGAATTACAGCATTGAATGTGAGTATTGATAGTTTAGAAAAAGAAAAATTCAATCAAATCACGAGACGTAATTATTTTGAGAAAGTAATCGAAAATATCGATTTGCTGGAAAATAATGGTTTCAAAGTAAAACTGAACATTGTGTTGATAAAAGGGTTTAACGATAATGAAATTGTTGATTTTATTGAGTTGACCAAGGAACGAAATGTTCAAATACGGTTTATAGAATTTATGCCTTTTGATGATAATCGATGGAATAAGGATAAGTTGGTTTCGTATTCTGAAATTCTTACAAAGGTGAATGCTTTTTACACTGACAAAAAAGTAAATCGATTACAGGATAGTCCAAACGATACTTCCAAAAATCATAAAATAAAGGACTATCAAGGAAGTTTTGCTGTAATTAGTTCGGTTACAAACCCTTTTTGTAGTACCTGTAACCGAATTCGATTGACTGCTGATGGAAAACTCAAAAATTGCTTGTTCTCTAATACCGAAACCTCATTGTTAGATACACTTAGAGCGGGTGAGCCTATAGAACCACTCATTTTTCAGAACATAAAATCCAAATTTGCTATGCGAGGTGGTATGGATGATGATACTAAATTTCAAAACCCCGAATTGTTTTCTCAAAATCGAAGTATGATTATGATTGGGGGGTGATTTTTAGGGTATTAGTGGCAAATCTTCATTTGTTTTTAGTAGCTTTGTTATTCATGAGAATAGTTTTTAAAAAAAAATAGTATAAAAGCTTATGAATACAAATCTTACCCAACACAAAATTTCCTTTTTTTCTGCACAACCTTACGATAAAAATTTCTTTAATAAATACAATGAGTTTGGTTTTCAATTAGATTATTTCGAAACCCAACTCAATCCACAAACCGTAAGTTTAATTCAAGATTCTGCGATTGTTTGTGTCTTTGTTAATGATGTTGTAAATGAGTCTGTCATTGAACAGTTGGCCAATAAAAATGTAAAAATTATTGCATTGCGTTGTGCTGGTTTTAATAATGTCGATTTAGAAGCAGCCCGAAAACACAATATTAAAGTTTGTCGTGTTCCTGCCTATTCGCCTGAAGCAGTTGCAGAGCATGCGATGGCTATGATTTTGACATTAAATAGGAAAACCAATAAAGCTTACAATCGAGTTCGAGAACAAAATTTTTCATTAAATGGATTATTAGGATTCGATTTGCACGGTAAAACAATAGGTATTATTGGGACTGGAAATATCGGTAAGACCTTTTCTAAAATAGCTTTGGGATTTGGATGCAGAGTTTTGGCTTATGATATTGTAGCCAATTCTGATATGGAAAAAGATGGTGTCGAATTTGTTGACTTAAATACCGTATTCAAAGAGAGTGATGTTATTTCCTTGCATTGCCCTTTGAATAATGCAACAAAGCATATCATCAATAAAAATTCTATTGCTTTGATGAAAAATACAGTTATGATTATTAATACCAGTCGTGGTGGGTTGATTAACACTTCGGATATAATTTTAGCTCTCAAAAAAGAGGCAGTTGGTTATCTTGGAATTGATGTTTACGAACAGGAAGAAAAACTGTTTTTCCGAGATTTGTCTGACGATATCATTCAAGACGACGCTATTCAAAGGTTGATGAGTTTTCCAAACGTTTTGGTGACAGCGCATCAGGCCTTTTTTACCAATGAAGCATTAACTCAAATTGCATTGGTGACCTATAATAATATTGAATCTTTATTGGTAAAAAATGATATAGAGAATAAATCGGCTTTGTTGGTATAATACAAATTAGATGACAAAACAAACAGCACTTTTACTAGGCTTTATTCTACTCAAATTTGTGTTGCAATATTCATTGATAAGTCCTGATTATGACTTGCAGCGTGATGAGTTTTTGCACTTAGATCAAGCGCATCATTTGGCTTGGGGGTATTTATCGGTTCCGCCCTTGACATCTTGGATTTCGCTTTTAATTTATGGTTTAGGGAATTCTGTTTTTTGGGTAAAATTTTTTCCTGCTTTGTTTGGAGCCTTGACGATTGTTGTAGTTTGGAAAACAATTAAGGAATTAAAAGGAAGCTTATTGGCTTTGATTTTGGGAGCCACTAGTATTTTGTTTTCATGTCTTTTGCGATTGAATACTCTGTTTCAGCCCAATTCTTTGGATGTTTTGTGTTGGACAACCTTTTATTTTATTCTAATCAAATATATCAATACCGAAAAAATAAAATGGCTTTTAATTGGCGCATTTGTATTTGCCTACGGATTTCTCAACAAATACAATATTGTCTTTTTATTAATCGGATTGGTTCCAGCTGTTTTATTGACCCAACAGCGTAAAATATTTATCGAACCAAAATTTCATGTCGCATTTGTTTTTGGTTTACTGCTAATTGCGCCCAATGTGTTATGGCAACTTGATAATGATTTTCCAGTCATTCATCATTTAAAAGAATTGGCAGATACTCAATTGGTGCATGTTGACAGGGTAGGTTTTTTGAAATCGCAGTTGCTTTTTTTTATTGGTTCAATTTTGGTGATTGTTAGTGGTTGGATCGCTTTGATGATTTATAAACCGTTTGAGAATTACAAATTCTTTTTTTGGTCACTCATTTTTACATTGTTCGTTTTTATTTATTTAAGAGCCAAAGATTATTATGCCATTGGTTTGTATCCAATATATATTGCTTTTGGATCAGTTTTTTTAGCCGAAAAATTAAAAGAAGGTAAGAAGAGATATCTTCTCCTAATTTTGATAGGAATTCCAATACTGTCATTTATCCCGCTATATAAAGTTGCATTTCCAAATCAAAGTCCAAAATATATTGTAGCCCATAGTAAGTTTTATGAAGACTTAGGGTTGCTTAGATGGGAAGATGGAAAAAATCATGCTTTGCCACAGGATTTTGCCGATATGTTGGGGTGGAAAGAATTGGCAATCAAAGTTGATTCTGTTTGTGCCACGATGCCAGATTTAGAACACACTTTAATTCTTTGTGATAATTATGGGCAAGCTGGGGCGATAAATTATTATAGTAGAAATAAAAAAGTAAATGCTAATTCTTTTAATGCTGATTATATCGACTGGATTGTGTTGGATAAGAAGATAAAGGATGTCATTTTGGTAAAAGAAGAAGGGGATCGGGACAAAGAACGTAAAATAGAAAAACCTTTTTTTGATACCATTTATTTGGCAAGCAAAAGAATCAATGTTTATGCTTTGGAGCGAGAAATTTCGATTTATGTATTAAAAGGGGCTAAAATAGACATTAACAAAAGAATAAAAGCTGAAATAGAAAAGAAGAAAAATTATAAGTGACTCTATTTGTATTGAATAAAAAAGATCTAATTGAATTTTAAATAATTAGATCTTTTTTTATGGAAAGAATTAAATGTCTTTTGAAGAATATTTCACAAAACCACCACAATTACCGTTACGTTCAATAGAATGTTGTACGATAAGGGTTCCAATGTTAATCATGTTGTTTAGTTCGTATAAATCTTTACAAACAATATGGTTTTGAATTGCGTCATTGATTTCTTTTTGCAGTTTTTGGAGCGTTTCTTGGGTGGGTACTAAATCCGAATCAAAACGGACAATTCCTGCATTTTGGCGCATTAACAATTGTAATTTTGCTTTGGTTTGGACAATGTATTCTGGAGCTATTTTAGTTTTGCCCTGTTTTGTCCAGCTTTGAATAGGATTTGCTTGTTTTGAAGATACAAATGAATTTTCGGCTAGATAATGATAAATTTTGTCTGAATAAACCAAAGCCTCTAATAAAGAGTTTGATGCTAATCTATTAGCTCCATGTAAACCTGTTCTAGAACATTCGCCACAGGCAAATAAATTTTCGATAGATGTTTTACCGTCACGATCTACCACAATTCCGCCACACAAATAATGTTGAGCTGGCACTACTGGAATCCAATCTTTTTCAATATCAATTCCCAAATTTTTGCAATGATTGTAAATCATTGGGAAATGTTTTTTAAAACCTATGATATCAAGATGTGTACAATCAAGATAAACACATTCATCTCCTGATTTTTTGAGTTCCAAATCGATACTTTGCGAAACAATATCTCTAGAAGCCAAATCGCCTCTTGAATCATATTTCTGCATGAATAAATCTCCTTTTTTGGTTCTCAATCGAGCGCCAAAACCACGAACAGCTTCGGAGATTAAAAATTTAGAACCGCTACTGTTGTCAAACAAGGCTGTTGGGTGAAATTGAATGAACTCCATATCTTGTATGGCAGCCTGGGCTCGGTAAGCCATCGCAATACCATCTCCTGTTGCAATAATTGGATTGGTAGTATGACCGTACAAATGTCCGATTCCGCCAGTGGCTAGTAAGGTATAATCGGATTGATAGGTCAGTATTTCGTTTGTTTTTTCGTCAAGCACATAAGTGCCAATACAACGATTGTCTTGTGTTATTAATTCTAATGCAAAATGATGATCCAGAACACTAATGTTCTCTTTTTGCATTACTTGTTCCAAAATAGCACGTTGAATTTCATAACCAGTTTGGTCTTTGTGATGCACTACTCTGTTTTCAGAATGTCCTCCTTCTTTGCCTAAATCAAAAGTGCCTTTGGCATTTTTATCAAATTGAGCTCCCCATTCAACTAATTCATTTAATCGTTTAGGACCTTCGGTTACCACCATTTTTACGACATCTTCATCGCATAAACCGTCACCACAGATTAAAGTGTCTTGAATGTGCTTTTGATATGAGTCTTCGGTTTTGTCGGTAACAATTGCAATTCCGCCTTGAGCATATTTAGTGTTTGACTCGTCAGCTGTAGCTTTTGTTACTATGGTAATGTTTCTTTCGGGAAAACGGTTGGCCATTTTGAGTGCAAAAGTTAAACCTGCAACTCCAGAACCTATAATTAAATAATTGGTTGTACTCATTGATTATGATAATTCGAGCATGCGTTCGATAGGGATTAATGCTTTTTCTCTAATGTCATCAGGGACATTTACTTCTGGAGTTTCATTCAATAAGCAATCATATACTTTTTGCAATGTATTCATTTTCATATATCCGCATTCGCTACAAGCACAAGTGTTATCCTCATTTGAAGGTGCTGGGATTAAAATTTTATCCGGAACTTCTTGTTTCATTTTGTGTAGAATACCTGCTTCGGTAGCTACAATAAATTTATTACTTGGATTGTTTTTTACATAACTAATCATTCCTGCGGTAGAACCGATGTAGTTAGCTGTTTTTAGAATATGTGTCTCAGATTCGGGATGTGCTATGATTTGAGCATCAGGATTTTGATTGTACAAAGACACTAATTTATCCAATGAAAATGCTTCATGAACCACACATGATCCGTCCCAAAGCAGCATTTGTCTGCCAGTTTGTTCCATTACATATTTACCTAAATTCTTATCTGGAGCAAAAATAATTGGTTTGTCTTTTGGGATAGACTCAACAATTTTTACGGCATTAGATGAGGTAACTACAATATCAGTCAAAGCTTTAACTTCGGCAGAACAGTTTACATAGGTAATAACAATATGATCTGGGTGTGCATCTGTAAATTTCTTAAAATCTTCTGGAGGACATGAATCAGCAAGTGAACAACCCGCTTTTAAATCTGGTAATATTACTTTTTTAGTTGGGTTTAATATTTTGGCAGTTTCAGCCATAAAATGTACTCCAGCAAAAAGAATAATATCGGCATCAACTTTTGCTGCTTCTTGAGATAATCCCAAACTGTCTCCCACATAATCAGCTACATCTTGTATATCGGATTCTTGATAATAATGCGCTAAGATTACCGCATTTTTTTCTTTCTTCAATTCCAATATACGCTCTTTAAGACTTTTCATTTGTATTATAACTTTAATGGTGTTTTTATGATTGAATAGTAATTCAATGCAAATATAGGGTAAAACTTTGAAGCTACATCTTTAGAAAAGCTTTCTAAAAGGTTCAAAAAAAATGTTTTTGTTAAAAAAAATGCAGTTGGAGTTTTTGCAATCTCCAAATGTATTAGGATCTGTTTGATTGGAGTATGACATTTATCAGGTTTTAAGCAAATTTCTATAATGATATTTGTGCAAAATTTATATTTATGACGACTAAAAAAAACCAACATACTTTTCATATACCAGTAATGGGTCTGGGTTATACGATTGATAGTCCAATACGTGTAGCTCAGTATGGTATATCTTCTGTAGTTTCTATTATAGATGATGATTTGATGGAAAAAATGAATGCTTTTTACAGCAAAAAATTTAAAATCCCATATCAGGAAATTAGCGAAAAAATTCATGATTTTAGAGCCAAACGCGTTACTTCCTATCTAAATTTGATGGATACCATAGTCAAAGAAAAATTCGAAAATTTTAAAATAGAATTGTCCGAAAGCAAGCAGACATTAGAAAACTACATTGCAATGTTACCCAATAAATCGGAAATTAGACAAGGACTTCAAAATCTTATAGACGAAGGAATAGCTGTAAAAGAAACGGTCAAAAAGTATGTTGAAGAACATCTTACACTGGGAGAAATTGATGTAAACATTATGACCAAAGTAGATAAGGATAATTTTGTAAAAAACGAACAATTGCCTGTTGAGTTCAACGATGCTCATGCATCATTGCGTGGTTTTGCCAATAGTAAATTGACATCGTCTGTGGTGCTTTCAGCAGGAATGAATCCTAGATTGTACGCTTACTTTGAGAACTTTCCAGTGTTTTATCCCGATGCAAACGGTAAGTTGCAAAAGAAAATTATTTTGAAAGTAAGTGATTTTCGTTCGGCTATGATTCAAGGGAATTTCTTAGCCAAAAAAGGACTTTGGGTTTCTGAGTACCGCATCGAATCAGGGTTAAATTGTGGTGGACATGCTTTTGCTACCGATGGTTATTTATTAGGGCCAATATTAGAAGAATTCAAACAAAAGAAAGATCAGTTGATCCAATCTGCTCATGATTTGATGGTAAAGGCATTAGAGCTAAAAGGGGTCGCAATTCCTCATCAACCGTTAGAATTAAAAATTACGGTGCAGGGAGGTGTTGGTACTGCTGAGGAGCATAACTTTTTATTAGAACATTATCAAGTAGATTCTGTAGGTTGGGGGTCGCCATTTTTATTGGTTCCTGAGGCCACTTCGGTTGATCCGGAAACTAGAGCGCTACTAGAAAAAGCTAAAGAAGATGATTTTTATTTGAGTGACCTTTCGCCTCTAGGAATTCCTTTTAACGCTGTAAAAGGTACAACAAATGACTTTTACAAAAACAAACGTATTCAAGAAGATAAAGCAGGAAGCTCCTGTCCTAAAAAATATTTAGCTTTGAGCAAAGAATATGGTCCTAAAGGAATGTGTCCAGCGTCAAAAAAATATCAGGATTTAAAACTAGAAGAGTTGGATGCCGTAAAGGATTCTTTGTCTGCTGATGTTTATACAAAACGAAAAGAGGCGATAACCGTAAAAGCTTGTCTTTGTGTAGGTTTGGCAAATGCTTCGTATCTTGAGAATAATATTAAAATAAAAGGTCAGGCACAAGGAGTTGTGATTTGTCCAGGACCAAATTTGGCTTATTTTGATAAAGAAGTTTCGCTTTTAGAAATGGTGAGACATATTTATGGAAATACTTCTGTACTTGGAAATATTGATCGCCCAAATGTTGTTATCAATGAGTTGAAAATGTATATGGATTACTTAAAAAAGGAAATAGATTCTTTTTCGGAACAAATTACCTTGGCTCAAGCCAAAAAGCTGAATACATTTAAGCGTAATTTATATGATGGGATTGAGTATTATCAGTCTTTGTTTGCTACTCATAATTGGTTCGAAAAAGGAAAACAAACCTTAGAAATACAATTGAATAAATATAAAAATGAACTTCAGTCCATAGGTATTCCTGAGGTTGCAACGGTTTAAATAGCAAACGATTTGATAAAATAAATATAGAGAATTAGTAGTGAGGCCCAGCATTTAGGTTGGGTCTTTTTTTATTTAATCTTTAAATAACGTTTCTCCTTTTATCAGCCAGGCAAAACCAAAAGATTCTATAGCGATAGTTTCGGCCCAAAAAGTTATGGGGTAGGTTTCAAAATAAATTTCGGGTATTATTTCTAATAATCCAGCAAGTGGAATTAGCAAAGAAAAGATTATTAGCAATGCGCAGGTCCTGTAAATTCTATTCCGAATTGTTTTTTGTTTTCCTCTTGCTCTTGCTGATTTGTCAGATTTTGTAAATATAAAAAATGACATATAGGCCAAACACATAAAAAAGAGTCCTGCCATTGCATAATGAAAATACATTCTGAAATCACTTTCGGGTAAAATAGTGACAGCATATTTTTTGGCCACATCACCACATTGATTTGTAATGTTGTTGGTAGGAAATAATAAGACCAAAAGTGCAAATATCCCTGCGAAAAAAGAAACATAAAAATCGACAATATCTTTGCCTTTATAAACAATCAAAAAAAAGGCTTGTAGGCTGAGTATTATTACAAATATACTGCTAACACGAGTATAGTAATAATGGCTAATGGATTCTAAAGGATATTGAAAACCATTATCCAAATACAAAAATGTATATAACAATAAGGGTAAGGCCATTCCTAATACTCCAATCATTTTGCGGAGTGTTAAACTATTAGTGAGCCAAATGGAGTTGTCTTCTTTATAGTCAATCTTCAAAAGTGTTTTCAAAGCAGGAGTTTTGTTTTGGCTCATAATAGTTAGGAATTACATTTTTTATTTGAAAAATTTAACTAAACTATTTTTTAATATCTCAAAAAAGTGTCTCCTTTTTTTATTCCTTGAGCCAGTTCCTCGAGGTTGGTTGTTTCAAGCATATGAGCTAGTTCATTCCGAATGGCTTTGAATTTGTCGTGCATGGGGCAAGGATGTTCTTCGGAACAATGCGATAAACCTAAACCACAACCTGTAAATACACTATCGCCTTCTAGTGCTGTAACAATTTGTGATAGTTTGATGTCTTTCATGCTTTCTTTTGGGATATCAAAACCGCCTCCAACTCCTTTTATAGATTTGATAATGTTGTTTCTTGACAAAATCTGTAGAATTTTGGCTGTAAAAGCTTCGGGCGAATCAATTTTTTTGGCAATATCTTTCAGTCCAACTCTTTTGTTTTGATAGGATTCTGATGCTATAAAAATTGTTGCTCTAATGCCGTATTCACAGGTTTTTGAAAACATAATTAACTTTTTTTACAAATTTAGAAAATAAGTTCTATACTCGATTTAAATTCTGTTGTTTGAATTTTTTTCCATTGATAATAAATTCACCCAAAACAATACCCAAAAGCCCTAAAGGGAGCGGAATGCTAACGATAAATACATTCAAATAATAATCCGGAAGCGTTTCTTGATTGATTAACAAATAAGTCCCTTGCAAAAATAATAGTATTTCGGTAGCCGCATAGCCTAATAAAAAGAATCCAATTCCCCATTTTACAACAGTATTTTCTGCTGAGATAAAATTGTTTTGCAAAACCAATCCAAACAAAAATCCCGTTATAATCCCGAGCATTGTTAAGTGGATATACCCTACAACAAAATTCCTGATTTGATGTGAAATATGTGCCATTTCGGGAATTAAAACTACCAATTGAATGACGATTTTTAGCCCCAAAGAAAAAAGGGTAAATAGATATACTGTTCTTTCTATCTTGGATAAGGAGCTATAAAATCTTGAAAATTGGGGTTGCAATTGTTTTACGAAAAGAATCGCAGCCAGTAACTGAATAACAACTCCAACTGCGTTTATCCAGTAAAAAATAGCATGCGAAAGATACCAACTTACAGGCAATGCGAGTGTCATTATGGTAGCAATGACAAGCAAATTAAAACTCAAACGGAATGTATGTTCTTCAATTTTTAATTGATATTGTTTGAAAAATAATGCCAATACAGCAAATAAAAACCAACCATTAAATTGAAAATGAAGAAAAAATTGAATCGCTATTTGATAAAATGCACTTGCTTTTCCTAACATTCCAACTGCGGGGCCTAAACACCAAACTCCAAAGGTCGAAATCACCATAAAGAACAATGCTGCTCGAAGCATTTTTTGTTCTGCCACAGTGTTGGTTTTGGCTTTTTTCCAAATTAGGAATACAAAATAATAGCTGCAAAAAATATGTAAGGTTGAAAAAAATATCGAGATAAAAGCATAACCCTGAACCGGAAAATCGACCATCATTCCGATAACGGCGATTTGGGTAATCCAAAATAAGCGATTAAAAACGGGCTTTTCTTGTTCTTTTTTCGGAATATAAAAATGAATAATCAAACAATACAATATCAAGTACACCCAGCCCAACATGGCTACATGCGAATGTCCGTGCATCAAGAACTGAAAATTGATTCCTTCTACAGGCCAAACGTAAACAAAACGTAACAGTAACCCCATAAGGGATGCAACGAAAAAGTTGAAAAAGCAAGTTAGAATCCATGATTTTTGCATAACGGTAGGCAGTTGCAATTGTGTTTAAAAACCTCCAAAACGAATAAAAGACCCAAAAATAAGCATCAAAATTCCGATTGTTGTTACGGATATAATGTGAAAAGCCATTTCGGGTAATTTGGCTGCATTTTTTCTAAGTTCTGGCAAAACTCTAAATTGTGCGCTTAATGCAAATGCAACAGTGGTTAATAGCAATGCCAGTTTAGACGAAACCACTTTTTCGATTGGAGTTTCAAATTGAAACCAATATTCTATAGAAACTCCATATTGATAAGCCATCAAAATTCCTGTAATGACTAGTAATACTAATGAAGTCATTCCGATAGGCTCATATTTTTTTTCGAAATTCAAAATGATGCTTGGATTTTTTTCCTTTAATGCTTTTGGCAAATACCCCAATGCAATTAAGATATGTCCACCAACCCAAATGGCAGCACTTAAAAGATGAATGATTAGTAAAAAATGATGGTTCATAATTTATAGTGTATTGAATTATCCTCTAAAAATTACTTTTATTTTTGGAGTTGATAAAGATTCGTTCTCTAATTCCTGTACCGAATAGCCTAACGGTTCTATGGTTGAACTCCCATTTACAAAATGCTGAATGTAATAATTCCCGCTGTATCCTTTTTTTTCTAAATAGTCGATCATCATACAAATGTCCTCTTTTTTTAATAAATCGGAATGAACAGTTGTTCGAACTTCAAACGGCAATTGGCTTTGAATTAATAAATGTAATGACTTTTCGAAAGGAATAAAAAGTTTAGACTGTGTTATTTTTTCAAAATGAATAGGCATCGCTTTAAAATCTAATGCCACATAATCGATTTGTTTTTGATCGAGAAGTTCTTTTAGGATTTGAGGTTGGGAACCATTGGTGTCTATTTTGACTAAAAATCCCATTTTTTTGATTTCTTCAATAAATGAAATATTTTTTTTGTGCAATAAGCATTCACCCCCGCTAAAAACAACTGCGTCTAATAATTGTTTTCTTTTTTTTAAAAATTCGGTCGCCTTTGCAAATGAAATTTTTCCTTTACCAAAAACAATTTCGGGATTATAACAATACAAACACCGCATATTACAGCCTGCAAACCAAACAATGCAAGCTGATTTATGCGGATAGTCTAACAAAGTAAAAGGTGTTATGCTATAAATGGGTTTAGCAACATTTTCTTTCGGTAAAATGTGTTCGTTGTTTGTGTTCACCTTTTTTGCCTATGTTAAAACTTTCTACTGGTCTGTGGTAGCCCATTACTCTTGTGTACACCAAACATTTGGTACGCAATTCTTGGTTTTCTTCTAAAATTTGATTGGTTGATGGTTTCATTTTTTTAGGTTTAAGTTGTTTGAGTTACTAGATTTTGTTTTTCGGTTATTAATATTTCGTCGCATTTGGGGCAAAATTCGTGTTCACCATTCAAATAACCGTGTTTTGGACAAACGCTAAATACGGGTGTAACGGTGATATAAGGCAATTTGAAATTGGATATCACTTTTTTGACAAACTGTTTGCAAGCTTCCGAAGAGCTTATTTTTTCGCTCATGTACAAATGCAAAACGGTTCCTCCGGTATATTTGCATTGCAGTTGGTCTTGCAATAACAAAGCTTCAAAAGGGTCTTGAGTAAAATCGACTGGTATTTGCGAACTGTTGGTATAGTATATATTTTCGCCATTACCAGCCTGAATAATATCGTCAAAACGTTTTCGGTCTTCTTTGGCAAAACGATAGGTGGTTCCCTCTGCAGGAGTTGCTTCAAGATTGTAAAGATTTCCTGTTTCTTCTTGAAATTCTTTCATTCGATTGCGAATATGATCTAGGATTTCGGCTGCAAATTCTATCCCTGAATCCGATGCGATACTGTCTTTATTATCGGTAAAATTTTGTATCATTTCATTCATTCCATTTACGCCAATGGTCGAAAAATGATTTCTAAAATGCGACAAATAGCGCTTGGTGTAAGGATACAAACCGCGATCATACATTTCTTGAATGAAAATTCTTTTTTTCTCCAAAGTCGATTTGGCTATCTGCAAAAGCTGATCTAAGTCGGCGTATAATTGTTTTTTATCGCCAATATTCAAATACCCTAATCGCGCCATGTTGATAGTTACCACTCCAATACTTCCAGTCATTTCGGCACTACCAAAGAGACCATTACCTCGTTTTAATAATTCTCGTAAATCCAATTGTAATCGGCAACACATACTGCGGACAGCATTGGGTTTATAGGCACTCTCGTTTTCGATTTGGTTTCCGTTTTCGTCCAAAACATATTGACTCCCAATAAAATTTTGAAAATAGGACGAACCAATTTTGGCCGTATTTTCAAAAAGTAAATCGGTATTTTCGCCTTCCCAATCAAATTCTTCGGTGATATTTACCGTTGGAATTGGGAAGGTAAAGGGTTGACCATTGGCATCGCCTTCGGTCATAACTGTGTAATATGCTTTATTGATGAGGTTCATCTCCTCTTGAAAATGCTCGTATCTTAAGTCGGTAAGTTTTGTAACACCTCTTTTTTTGGCACGAACCAAAAGGAAATAGTCGATGTTATTTTCAAAAAAATGATGATCGTTTTTGGTCGGAATTTGTTGCTTTAAATCCTCGGGAACTACCCAGTCTAATGTAATATTGGTAAAAGGCGATTGTCCCCAACGCGCAGGAACATTCAGATTATAAACAAAACTACGAACGGCTTTTAGGATTTCATCAAATGTCAAGTCATCGGCAAAAACATAAGGAGCCAAATAGGTGTCAAAAGAACTGAATGCTTGTGCACCAGCCCATTCGCTTTGTAAAATTCCTAAAAAGTTGGCCATTTGTCCCAAAGCTTCTCTAAAATGAGATGGAGCCTTACTCTCTACGCGACCTCGAACACCATTAAAACCTTCGTTTAGTAATGCTCGCAAACTCCAGCCTGCACAATAGCCCGTGAGGCAATCTAAGTCATGAATGTGTATGTCGCCGTTGCGATGTGCATAGCCTTCTTCTTTGTTGTAAACTTTATCCAGCCAATAATTAGCTATTATTTTACCGGCTACATTATTGACCAAACCAGCGTTAGAATAAGAAGTATTAGCATTGGCATTGATTCTCCAATCGGTTTCTTTAATATATTCTTCAATAGTTTGTGTGCTATCTACATAAGTGGTATCATCGTTTAAACCGTTAATATGTTCTCGCTGTAATTTTCGGGTATGGCGATGTAACATAAAGGAACGCATTACTTCAAAATGTTGTTTATCAAAAAGTTTTTTCTCTATTAAATCCTGAATATCTTCTACAGCCCATATTTGTTCAGTGTCCAGAATTTGGCTAATTTCCTGATAAACACTTCCATCAACGACTACGGAAACGCTTTTGAAACTTTTTTCAATTGCGTCTTTGATTTTATAGGGCTCAAAGGGTTTGTGTTTTCCATTTCTTTTGATAACATATTTTCCCATAGTTGTTGATGTTTAGTGTTTGTGGTTATTATAATTGAGCAGAAAAATTTTTCTCTAGTTTGATTGCTTTTGGAAATAAGATATTATTTTCTAAATGGATGTGTTTGTGTAAATCCTGTTCAAATTCTTGCAACATAGCAAAAGTTACTTTGTAAGTATTACAAGCATCTGCTGGGGGTGTGTAGTTATTAGTCAGTTCGGCTATTTTTCTAAAACGTTCCCCTTCGGCATCGTGCTCGTGTTTCATCATTTCGATTGGGTTTTCGACTGTTCCAAAATGAGGTTGAGCAATCAATTCGTCTGTAATAGTGGCTTGTACCATTTTTTTGATAAAAGGAAACAAAATCAGTTCTTCTTTTTTCATGTGTTGAGCCAATTCGCCAGCACAACCTATAAATAGTTCGTTGATGGCAAATAATTCAGGATGATGAGCTCCGTGTACTTTGCAAAGTTTGTCTAAAAACGGAAGAATGATTTGTGTTTTTTCTTCTACATAACGATGGTGTTTTTTCTCGATATAATCTGCTAATAAATCCAACGGCCAAGAATTAAAATCGATTCCTTCGTCGCTTTTGGTGTTCAAAATGGCTTCGATTTCTTGCAATAAATCATCAGGATTCACCTCTTTTTTTTCGCAAACTTGTTCCAAAGTTCTATCTCCTTTACAGCAAAAATCTATTCCGTATTTTGAAAACAAAGCTGCTGTTCTAAAGTCTTTTGCTACATATTCTCCTACTGTTGTTTTTTCTAGAATTTCCATGATCTTAATTTTAATGTTGATATTTTATGAGTACAAAGATAATGTTTTTTAATAATAAAAGACAACTTTATCCTTTATTAAATATTTTCAATTTATTTTTTTTATTGTTTTGAAAATAAATGCTTTATTGCTCAATTTTAGAATTGTAATACTAAGAATGTTTATGTAAAAAGAATATGATTTAAATCATGTTACATGAAAATTTTATTGCTATTTTGTATGTGTTTTACAACAAGTTGTTTTCTTTTTTTGTCATAAAGTTTTCAGAAAAAAAGTAAAATCAAATAAAAGACAAAAATATCTTTTATATATTTGCGATTCAATAAAAGATAAAAATATCCTTTATTGGTAAAAAGATTTTGTATTCTGTTATTCATATTTTATCCTGATTATATAATTTAAAAAAGAAACTAACCAAAATGCTATGATAAATACAGCCAATATGCCAACAGTACCAGAGGGTCATCCAGTGTGGAATTATTTTTTAGAAAAAGAATTGATTACATCGCTTTTGAAGGAATTAAAAGAGGTCAATCCTTTGACAGATTTACCAAAATACATCAATATATTTAATCACTTGTTTACGATAGAAAAGCGTTTTGAGCGAAAAGAAAATCAACTTTTTCCTTTTTTAGAAAAAAAAGGTTGGGTTGGTCCCTCTCAAGGAATGTGGTCATTTCACGATAATCTAAGGGAACAATTTCGATTGATTCAGTATTATATCAAGATGCATAATGCAGAACGTATCAAGATAAATACACCGCTTCTTCTGGAAGGAATTTATAGATTGCTAACCGTTGAAGAGGATGTTTTGTTTCCAAATTCACTTGAACTCTTAACAGAGGGAGATTGGATTGAAATGAGAAAAGGAGAGGATGAAATTGGCTGGATGCTATCGCAAGCACCACCAGCTTATCCTAAAGAAGAGTATGTGCATCCAAGCGAAGACTTTACCATTAGAGAATTGCCTTTTTCTTTAGAGAATACTTCACATTATGATGAAGGTTATATGACCGTAGAGCAGGTTAATTTACTTTTTAGAACGATGCCTGTAGATTTGACCTATGTGGATGAGAACGACAAGGTGATTTTTTACAATCGTGGCGAAGAACGCGTTTTCCCTAGAAGTGCCGGAATCATTGGTCGTGAGGTAAAGTTTTGTCATCCTCCTAAAAGTGTTGGAACAGTTTTAAGAATTTTGGACGAATTTAGAAAAGGAACTAAAAATGAATCTTCATTTTGGATAAATTATAAAGAGCGATTGATTTATATCCGCTATTTTGCTGTAAGAGATGCTAATAAAATCTACAGAGGTGTAATCGAAATGTCTCAGGATATTACCGATATCAAAAATATTGAAGGAGAAAAAAGATTATTAGATTGGAATTGAAAAACAATTGTCTAATGAGAATTAATGATCTCAATAATCTAAATAGTAACAATTATAAATAGTCTACATAAGGAGTAATTTTGAAAAAAATGGTTAAAACATTTTAGCCAATACTGCAAAAAGGAATTACTTCTTGCGCAAAATATGGGTCTGGTATATCGAGATAATTTTGTAATGAAGTATGTAAAAGATCGAATTATTAGTTGATTTTTTTTATGAATTATACTGCTGGAATTCAGTATTTTGTACTATATTTATAAGAAGAATAATTTTTAAGCCAATTTTAATTGAATTTAGTCATCTTATTATTATTTGTAATTGTTGCTTTTTATTTTCTTATTTTTTTCATAGAACACCTGTTTTAAAGCAGCAATTTGTAAGCAGTTTTTAGGTTGATTTTTAATTTTTTTTGACATAAGAATGAAATTCTTAAATAAAGGTTAAAGAACATGACTTTTATCATTCTTTTTCAAGTAAGTAGTTTTTAATTTTACATTATAAATAAAAGATAAAATTATCCTTAATTAAATATCACTTTTAAACTAAAAAAACTATGAAAAAAAGACTCAAACTTTGTTATCCACTTACAGTCAGTATTTTTATGCTGCTTATTGCTGTAAGTTTCTTTTCTTGTGGTCATAAAGATGAAGAAAAAAATGCTGATTATTATCAGGATGTAAAAATGGAAGGCCAAAAAGAAGCTGAACTCACTGCTCCACCATTTGTCCCTAAACCAGTAGGTGATAGACCCGCAATGCGATTGTTTGTCAATATGGAAATTAAAGAGGAAGAAGGAGAAATGATGGACGGTACCAAATATTTGTATTGGACATTTGGAGGTACAGTTCCTGGAAGTTTTATTAGAACAAGAGCTGGCGATGAGGTCGAATTTCATTTAAAAAACCATCCAGATAATAAATTACCTCACAATATAGATTTGCATGCTGTAACTGGTGAAGGGGGAGGGGCTGCTTCTTCTGTGGTTGCTCCAGGACACGAAAAAGTGTTTAATTTCAAGACTTTAAATCCTGGTTTGTATGTGTATCACTGTGCAACTGCACCCGTTGGGATGCATATTGCTAACGGGATGTATGGGCTAATTTTGGTAGAACCAGAAGGAGGATTACCACCTGTGGATAGAGAATATTACGTAATGCAGGGTGATTTTTATACCAAAGGTGCTTATGGAGCACAAGGTTTACAACCATTTGATATGAATAAAGCTGTAGAAGAGAAACCAGATTATGTAGTGTTTAATGGTAAAGTTGGAGGAATTTCTGGAGATAATGCCTTAACAGCAAAAGTGGGTGAAACAGTTCGTCTTTATATCGGAAATGGTGGTCCAGGATTGGTGTCTTCTTTCCATGTAATTGGAGAAATTTTTGATAAAGTTCATGTTGAAGGTGGAGATCTTATTAATAAAAACGTACAAACAACATTGATTCCTGCAGGAGGTGCTGCCATTGTTGAAATGAAAGTTGAGGTTCCTGGAACATTCATTTTAGTAGATCACTCTATTTTTAGAGCTTTCAATAAAGGAGCATTGGGAATGCTTAAAGTTGAAGGTAAAGAGAGTAAAAAAATCTATTCAGGTACTACTCAAGAAGGTATTTATTTGCCAGAAGGAGGAACTATCCAAACTATGCCTGCTGAAAAAGTTGCTGCTAAACCAGTAGTTGCAAAATCACTTCCGGAACAAATTAAAGCTGGTAAAGCCATCTATGGAACTACTTGTTTTGCCTGTCATCAGTCAGAAGGGCAAGGGGTGCCAAATGCTTTCCCTCCATTGGCAAAATCAGACTACTTAAATGCTGATCCAAATAGAGCCATTCATACTGTAATTAGAGGTTTAAGCGGTGAAATTACCGTAAATGGCAAAAAAATTAATAGTGTGATGCCAAGTCAAAATTTATCTGATGAGGAAGTGGCAGACGTATTGACCTATGTCTATAACAGTTGGGGAAATAGTAAAAAAGTAATTACACCAGCTATGGTAAAAGCTGAAAGAGGAAAATAAAATTAAAAATAATTTAAAAAAAAATAAATCAAGTAATGAAAACTTATATTTTGGGAATAGCATTGATTGGATTATGCTTCAAAGGGTTTAGTCAAGATGTAAATAAAGGAAAAAGCGTATATACCAAAACCTGTATAGCCTGTCATCAAGCAAATGGAGCTGGAGTTCCTAATGCGTTCCCACCACTGGCAAAATCAGATTATTTAAATGCTAATGTAAATCTTAGTATTCAACAAGTAATCAAGGGTTCACCAGGGAAACTTACCGTAAATGGTAAAAAATACAAAATGGCTATGCCACCACAAGCATTAACAGACCAACAAATTGCAGATGTATTAACGTATGTTTATGCTAGTTGGGGGAATGCAAAAAAGGTAATAACACCAGCAATGGTAAAAGCTCAAAGAAAATAATTATTAATTTTTTTAAAAAGTCTCTCCCTATGTTTCTACTCAAAAAATTTTTTTTAATACTCATCTTCATAGGGGGAACTTTTTATGCTCAAGAAACTAAAATGGTTACGATAAGCGGAGGAAGTTTTGTCCCTCTTTATGGAGCCACTACTGAAAAACCAGTCAAGATAGATCCTTTTAAGATTGATATTTATCCTGTTACCAATGCACAGTTTCTTCAATTTGTAAAAAAATACCCAGCATATAGCCGTTCCAAAATAAAAGGGCTATTTGCCGATAAAAGTTATCTCAATCAATGGACAAGTGATTTTAATTACGGTTCTGTTCTAAGCAATAGTCCTGTAACTAACGTGTCTTGGTTTGCCGCCAAAAAATATTGCGAATGTCAAGGAAAGCGTTTGCCTACAATGGATGAATGGGAGTTTGTGGCAATGGCCGATGAAAAACGTAGCGATGCTCGTACCAAAGAAGAATTCAATAAGTTTATCCTGTCTTGGTATGAAAAATCTAAAACATATACCAATCCAGTAGGACAAACTTTTAAGAATTATTGGGGGGTTTATGATATGCATGGATTGGTTTGGGAATGGACTTCGGACTTCAACAGTATTTTTCTTTCTGGTGAATCAAGAAAAGATAAAGATACCGATAAAAATCTCTTTTGCGGAAGCGGATCTGTAAACGCTACCGATTTAATGAACTATGCAGCCTTTATGAGATATGCTTTTAGAGCAAGCCTTAAAGCAAATTATACCACTAAAAATTTAGGTTTCCGATGTGCACAAGATTAAAGAAAGCCATCGTGAGCTAATTAAAATCGAACGTAATGAAATTTCTACCTATTTATAAAAACAATCGTTTTCTTTTAAAAATGAAAACAATGCTACCAGCAGTTTTTATGTTGTTATTCCTATTTAGTTTAGGAAGCTGCCAAAAAAAAGAAAAAGCGACAAACGACAAACCAATATCGGATTTATCTATTTATAATTTGCCTTCAAAATGGACCAATCAAAACGGTCAAAATATCGAAATGAAGGATCTAAGAGGTAAAGTACTCGTGATGGTTATGATTTATACTTCCTGCAAAGCGGCTTGTCCTCGTTTGGTTGCCGATATGCGAAATATAGAAAAACGCCTGCCTAGTTCGATAAAAAGTGACGTTAAACTTATTTTGGTAAGTATCGATCCAGAAGTAGATACACCAAAAAGATTAAAAGAGTTTGCAATTGCCAATAAAATGGACAGTGATCAATGGGAATTTTTGCGTTCCAGCGAAGAAAACACTAGAGAATTTGCAGCTGTTTTAGCAGTCAATTATAAAAAAATATCTCCTATAGATTTTTCACACTCCAACATAATTAGTGTCTTTAATACCGAAGGGGAGTTGGTGTATCAACAAGAAGGATTGGGTGTAAATTCTGATCCTACCATCGAAAAAATTAAGGAAGAAGCTGCCAAAATTAATTAAAAATTTAGCTTATGAATAATTTCAAAAAAATGAGTATTGGATTTTTTTTAATACTCTGTGGGAGTGCTTTTGCTCAAGAGTTTGATGTCAATTTACAAATTAGACCTCGTTATGAATTTAGAAATGGTTACCATTCTCCAATTCCGTATGGTGAGACAGCAGCTCAATTTGTATCCAATAGAACACGCTTAGGGGTAAATTTTAAGTTAGACGATAAGTTGGTTACCAAATTAACCTTTCAAAATATTCGTGTTTGGGGAGATGTGGTAACAAACACAAAATCGGATGTAAATGGAATCCAGATTTTTGAGGCTTGGGCGCAATACAATTTTAATGAAAAATGGAGTACTCGATTAGGTCGTCAAGTAATGTCGTATGACAATCAACGTATTCTTGGAGAAATCGATTGGGCACAACAAGGACAAAGCCATGATGCTGCTTTGGTGTCTTTTAAAGATAATAAAAACCAGCTAGATGTTGCATTGGCCTATAATGCCAATTCCGAAACTGATATTGCTACTCCTTATACTGTTTCAACTTATAAGACAATGCAATATGCATGGTTTCATACTGCTTTTGGTAAGCTGAACGCCAGTTTTTTGTTTTTGAATACAGGTTACGAAAATAAATTGCCAGATCCGATCCCAACACCTATACCAGATTTAAAGGTAGATTATATGCAAACCTTTGGAACCTATTTTGACTCCAAAAATACTAAGTGGGAATGTAATGGATGGTTTTACGGTCAAACTGGCCAAAGTAATACCAATACTGTTAGTGCTTTTAATGCAGCCCTTAGCTTTAATTATGCAGTTACCGATAGATTCAAAACGGGACTAGGATATGAATTTGTATCTGGTAAAAGTCAAAATGATTTGAGTACTGATGTTAAATCGTTTAACCCTCTTTTTGGAACCAATCATGCTTTTAATGGCTATATGGACTATTTTTATGTAGGAAATTATAAAAACACTGTAGGTTTACAAGATGCTTACCTGAATTTTGGTTATTCAATCGATAAGTTGAAAATTAATTTATTGCCTCATTTTTTTAGTGCTGCCAATACCGTTATCGATTTAAATGGCCAAAAAATGAATAACTATTTGGGGACCGAAATAGATTTAACCTTTTCTTATGCTGTTTATAAATACGTAAGCGTTCAAGGAGGATACTCACAAATGTTTGGAACCGATACTTTACAAAGAGTAAAATCTGGCGATGTTGATCATACCAACAATTGGGCCTGGCTAATGATCAATGTAAATCCTCAGATTTTTAAGTTTCAATAATTTTGAATAAATTAAAGAATTGCATTTTTTTTAAAATGTTGTTATTCAATCAAGAAAATTAAATATTGTTATTTTATTTGTTTAAGTATAAATACTTAAGTGCTTTTTCTTAGTTTTGTATCATTCAAAAGGCCTTGTATGAGGCCTTAATTTATTATATTTATAGGACAAGATTAAATCACAAAAAGCATGGACAATTTATCAAAATCTCATAGAATCCTTTTTTTAAACACGCTCGCTTTTACAGTTTGTTTTGGTTGTTGGACTTTAAATGGTGTTCTTGTTACCTTTTTGGTAGATCAAGGGATTTTCAATTGGAGCATGGTTCAAATAGGGTGGTTGTTAGGTATTCCAGTACTAACAGGGTCTATTATGAGACTACCAATGGGGATTTTGACAGATAAATTTGGGGGGCGCATCGTATTCTCTGCATTGTTAATTTTAGCATCAATTCCACTTTTTTTACTACCCTTTGCTACCAATTTTTGGATGTTTGCAATTTTGAGTTTTTTGTTTGGGATGGTGGGTACTGGTTTTGCTGTGGGAGTTGCTTATACTTCACTTTGGTATCCAAAAGAATGGCAAGGAAGAGCACTTGGGATTTTTGGTATGGGAAATGCTGGTGCCTCAATTACTCCTTTTATAGCCCCAAGTTTACTTGAGTATTTTTCAGAATCGGATCCAATAAATGGGTGGAAATGGTTGCCAGTGCTTTATGGTGCTATTCTGTTAGTAATGGGAATTATTTTTGTCCTTTTTTCAAAAACCAAAAAAGTTGATGCCAAACCCAAAACAGCCAAAGAATTCTTAGAACCACTTAAAGAAATTCGTGTTTGGCGATTTGGTACGTATTACTTTTTAGTGTTTGGTTCTTTTGTGTCTTTTTCACAGTGGTTATTGCCTAATTTTATGAATGTCTATGGAACATCTTTAATTTTAGGAGGAATATTTACTTCTTGTTTTAGTTTACCAGCTGGAGTAATTAGAGCATTTGGAGGTTATCTTTCGGATAAATTTGGTGCTAGAAAAGTCATGTATTGGGTTTTGGGTAGTTCTGTGGTTTTGAGTTTTCTATTGCTATTCCCTAAAATGTATATTGTGACTTCTGGAGAAGGAATGATTGCCAAAAAAGCAGGAACAGTTACTCTGGTTACTCCTTCCAAAATTGTTGTTGGCGAAACAGATTATCAAATTCAACCCAAAGATATTGAGGCTGAAACTAGTCAGTTTTTGCCTTCTAAAACCAGTTGGCAAGAAGTTGTAGTCAAAGAGAATCAGGCTGTTCACAAAAAAGAATTAATTGCCAAAGGAATTACCAAAATAAATTTTGAAGCGAATATGTGGGTGTATTTGGTTTTGGTGATTTTAATTGGAGCTTGTTGGGGAATTGGAGCTGCTGCTGTGTACAAACATATACCTGAATATTTCCCTACTCAAGTTGGAGTTATTGGAGGTATGGTTGGAATGATTGGTGGTTTAGGAGGGTTCATCGGTCCTATTGTTTTTGGGTATCTACTTTCGTTTACTGGATTTTGGACTAGTTCATGGCTTTTTATTTTGACACTATCTTTAGTTTGCCTGATTTGGATGCATCGCGTTATTGTAAAAATGACCAAAGAAAAATTACCAGAAATTGCCAAAGATATTGATAGAAAAAACAAGAAAAATTTAATGTAATGCTTATTATTGACCAAAAAATGTGTTTTTGTTAATATATATGATATTATCCAGCTTACGTAAAATAGCTACGTATTTTTTCTTAGTTTTGTGTTTAGGGTTGAAGCGGATAAAGAGAGTTAATTGTTAAGTTAGTGTGGGTTGTACAGCAACTCAGTTTAATATAGAACAGATGAAAGACAAAAAATTCAATACCAAAGCGTTACTCATAGCAACAGCATTGTCAGTTTTGATGATAGTGTTGGTGTTTTATGGTTCTAGAAAATTGCAAAATTTTGATGCCGCATTGGTTACTTACTTATTTGGAACCGTATTTGCTTTTTTTGGAATAGTTTACCGATATTCTGTTTGGTTACAAAGACCGCCAACTTGGTTGTATTTCAAACGAAGTATGTATTTTTTGTTTACCGGAAAAGTGTTTAACCATTTTTTGTTTTTGGGAAAAGAAACTATAGAAAACATCGCATTTCAAAAATTTATTTATCCAAGGGGAAAATACCGTTGGATAGCCCACTTTTGTATCGCAGTAGGATGTATGTCTGCTTTTGCTATTACTTTTCCATTAACCTTTGGTTGGATTCACTTTACACTTGCAGCTGATTCTATTTCGGTTTATGAAGCGCATTTTTTTGGATTTAAGGTTTTCGAATTTCAATTAGGCTCTGTAATAGCTTTTTTAACATTTCATGCCCTCAATTGGTCGTCATGGTTGGTAATTATTGGGTCGGTTTATTATCTGAGAAGACGATTAACAAACCCTGGATTGATAGCGACTCAATCGTTCGAAGGCGATTTATTGCCACTTATTTTATTGATAGCGATTTCGGTAACTGGATTGTTTTTAACCTATTCGTATCAATTCATGAAGGGATTTGCTTTCGATTTTATGGCTGTTTTACACGCCGTAACAGTAATTATGTTTTTAATCTGGATTCCATTTGGAAAATTTTTTCATATTATTCAGCGTCCAGCTCAAATAGCAGCTCACATTTATAAAAGAGAAGGAATCAAAAGAGGGATGGCTGTTTGTGAGCATACAGGATCTGAGTTTACTACTCAATTGCATGTTGATGATTTGAAAGAATTAACGAAAGAGTTAGGATTTAATTTTGATAGACCAGATGGAACTTCTCATCTGGATTTGAGCCCAGAAGGGAAACGTTCTCGTTTGGCACAAGCACATTTAAGAGCAAGACAAGAAGGCGGAAATTTATTTGGATAAATTTTCTAAGTTGTTTTTAAATCAAAAACTAAATTTAAAAGAGAAGACATGGCAAAATTACCTGTTTCGGCTGAGAATATTGTAAAACTTTTTGGACCACACAAAAATTATAGCCCCAAAGAAGGTTTTGAAGGTAGAGATGAACCCGATAAAATAGTAGACACGCATTGTTGTTTTTGCGGAATGCAATGCGGCATTAAATTATTGGTAAAAGAAAATAAAGTCGTTGGTTTTGATCCTTGGATGGAATTCCCATTCAACGAAGGAAGATTATGTCCAAAAGGAGTACAGCGTTATTTGCAAAACAACCATCCAGATAGATTGTTAAGCCCTTTGAAAAGAGTCGAAGGACAAGGTTTCGTTCCAACTTCATGGGATGATTCGATGAATAAAGTGATTACCGAAATCAATAGAATTCAATTAAAATACGGCCATGATGCATTTGCAATGCTCTCTGGTGTATCGTTAACGAATGAAAAAAGTTATTTGGTTGGAAAATTTGCTCGTGTGGCTTTAAAAACCAAAAACTTAGATTATAATGGACGTTTGTGTATGGTAAGTGCGGGAGCGGGTAATAAAAAAGCTTTTGGTTTAGATAGAGCTTCCAATAATTATTCAGATCTCGAATATGCCGAAGTAATAATTGTTGCTGGTGCAAATATCAGTGAAACTTTCCCAACTTTGACCCATTGGATTTGGAAAGCTAGAGATAGAGGTGCTAAATTGATTGTAGTAGATCCAAGATTAATTCCGTTGGCAAGAACTGCAGATATTCATCTAGACGTAAAACCCGGTACAGATTCAGCTTTGTATGGGGCAATGCTAAAATATTTAGCAGATCATGATATGCTCGATCATGATTTTATAGACAATCATACTTCGGGATTTGTCGAAACCTTAGACTCTGTTAAGGATTATACTTTAGAATGGGCTGAAGAAATTACCGGAATCAAGAAAGAAAAGATAAAAGCGGCTGCCGAATTGTGGGGCAAAGCCAAAACCAGTTTCCTTTTGCATGCACGAGGAATAGAGCATCACTCAAAAGGAGTTGATAATGTCTTGGGCTGTATCAATTTGGTATTGGCAACTGGACGAATAGGAAAACCATATTGTGGTTACGGTACAATTACAGGACAAGGAAACGGACAAGGTGGTCGTGAACACGGTCATAAATGCGATCAATTGCCAGGGAATAGAGATATCGAAAATCCAGAGCATCGAAAATATATTGCTGGTGTTTGGGGGATAGATGAAAAAGATTTACCAGGAAAAGGGCTTTCGGCCTATGAAATTATAGAAGCGATTCACAGAGGAGAAATTAGAGGATTAATCTCAATTTGTTTTAATCCGTTGGTTTCTTTGCCAAACAGTAATTATGTTCGTGAGGCATTAGAAAAACTCGAATTTTACGTTTGCATCGACTTTTTCTTAAACGAAACAGCTAGACATGCCGATATTATTTTGCCTGGATCTTTACAGGAAGAGGAAGATGGAACTACAACTTCGGCAGAAGGAAGAGTAATTCGTATTCGTCAAGCTGTAACTCCACCAGGAGATGCACGTACAGATACTTCTATTATATTGGATTTGGCTAGAAGATTAGGCGAAAAAAAACGTTTTACTTACGATAATAGTGAAGCCATTTTTAATGAATTACGAATTGCATCAAAAGGGGGAACTGCAGATTATAACGGAATAACCTATAAACGAGTTGAGGAAGAAATGGGAGTTTTCTGGCCATGTCCAACAGAAGATCATCCAGGAACTCCTCGTTTGTGGGAAGATAGAAAGTTTAAAACCCCTGATGGGAAGGCTCATTTTAACCCAGCTCCGTATAAATTACCAGGCGAAGTTACCGATGAGGAATATCCTGTAGTTTTAACCACAGGGCGTGTAGTGTCACAATATTTAAGTGGTACTCAAACCCGAAGAATTGGTAAATTGGTCGATCAGTTTCCTGAGCCGTTGCTAGAGATTCATCCCACTATGGCTAAACAGTACGGAATCAAACAAAGAGAATTGGTTCGTGTTGCAACCCGAAGAGGCGAAGGAGTTTTTCCAGCTAATATAGTCGAAACCATTCGAGAGGATACCGTTTTTATACCTTATCATTGGTCTGGAAAAAAATCAGCCAATCAGTTAACCATCGGAACTTTAGATCCTATTTCTAAAATACCGGAATTCAAAGTTTGCGCTTGTAAATTAGAACCCTTGAGAGAGATAGCTCCTCCGCCAAGTGAATCAACAGCTTTTGCAAGTGTTTAATGAATTAATGTGTACATATGAATTATACAAATTATAATAAACACGAAGAATTTTTTGTAGATATGCAACGTTGCATTGGTTGTAAAGCCTGCGAAATGGCTTGTGCCGAATGTGAAACAAACGGGCAGGAAACGATGATACATGTCAATTATGTAGATCGTGCCACTACTGTTCAAACAACAGTTCAGGTTTGTATGCATTGTGAAGATCCCGTTTGTGCCAATGTTTGTCCCGCTGATGCAATTTCGCAAGATGAATTTGGTATTGTGCATACGGCAAATACAGAGCGTTGTATAGGTTGTTCTAACTGTGTTATGGCTTGCCCTTTTGGGGTCCCTAAAAAAGAAGAATCCTTTGATTTGATGATGAAATGCACCATGTGTTATGATCGAACTAGTGTTGGAAAAAAACCAATGTGCGCAACAGTTTGTCCGAGTGGGGCTTTGTTTTATGGAACCAAAGACGAAATCGAAGAAATGCGACCTAATAGTTCTCCTGTAAATTCATTTATTTTTGGCGAAGAAATTGTTAATACTAAAGTCAATATTATGATGCCAAAGGGAAGCAAAGAATTGAGAATTTTTTAAAAATGACTTCATGAAAAAAGAAGATAATCTTAAAGAAAACTGGAAAAAAGATTTTCCATACGAAAAACTACAAGCAACTCACGTTAATAGACGAGATTTTGCAAAATTCTTGACTCTTGTTTCTGGAGGATTAGTTGTGGGTAGTGGCTTAGTAGCTGCCAAAGCATATTTGATGCCTAAAGAGGAAGTACAAGGGGAACATTTTATATGCAAAAAAAATGAAGTTCCAGTAGGTGGTACTAGAGGTTTTGTAATCGAAGGAAGTACAATTCCGTATATTTTGATTCATCTAGAAAATGGCGATTTTAAGGCTTATGAGCAAAAGTGTACACACTTATCGTGTTCTGTTTTTTACAAACCAGGAACAGGAATTATTCACTGCCCTTGTCACGAAGGTTCTTTTGATGCTAAAACTGGAGAAGTATTGGCAGGACCGCCACCAAGAGATTTGCCGAGTCTTGAAGTTTTTTTTAAAGGCGATGATGTCTTTGTAAAAAGCTTCGTTAAGACTAAAGAAGAGCATAGCGTTTAATTACAGTAAAATAAGAAAATATGAGTACTTTTAGAAGAGGACAAAATAGTGCCAATCCCAATAAACTTAATGTTATTTTATCTACATTGATATTTGTTTTGATCTTGAATGTAGCCATACAGATTTGGTTATTATATACTGCTTTAAATAATGCATTAGAAAATAATACCGAAATTTTAATACCTGCCTTTATAGCCTCATTGTTTTTATTTTTGATTGGTTTTGGCTGGTTGTATTATTTGCCAGACGCAAATTATAATAAGAATAAGAAATAATTTTTGATATATACACAAAAGGAACTCAATACGAGTTCCTTTTTTAGTTTATATAGGCAAAATAGAATATTACTCTACTAATTCTACCATTTTGCTATCACCGTCAACAACAACTTTTGTTAAACCGTGTTTTGATAAGTTTTTCATAGAAGCATCCCATTTTTTACCGCTCAAATTAGCAGAGATTTTTAGCTGCGTTAAATCCATTTTATTTTCATTTTTGGTAAGCAAATCAACAATGAATTTTTCTTCGTCAGAAAGCTCAATGGTTTGTTTTTTCTCTGGACGCATTTGAGGGAACAATAAAACTTCCTGAATAGAAGGATTGTTTGTTAAAAACATAATCAAACGATCCATTCCAATACCCATTCCAGAAGTAGGAGGCATACCGTACTCAAGGGCTCTTAAGAAATCTTCGTCTATGATTCCGTTTGCTTCATCATCACCTTTTGCAGCTAAACGCATTTGGTCTTCAAAACGTTCACGTTGATCAATTGGGTCATTCAATTCTGAATAGGCATTGGCAATTTCTTTACCGCAAACCATTAATTCAAAACGTTCTGTCAAGTCCGGATTGTCGCGGTGCTCTTTACAAAGCGGAGACATTTCTTTTGGATAATCAGTAATGAAAGTTGGTTGAATATAATTTCCTTCACATTTTGCTCCAAAAATCTCATCAATCAATTTTCCTTTACCCATAGTGGCGTCAACCTCGATTCCCATACCTTTGGCAGCTTCAAACAACTCTTGTTCTGTTTTTCCAGAAATATCAAAACCTGTAAAATGTTTGATAGAATCGGTCATGGTTACACGAGCATAAGGTGCTTTGAAATTGATTTTATGTTCACCAAAAGTAACTTCGCTTGTACCATTTACAGCAATGGCACAATGCTCTAATAAACCTTCGGCAAAATCCATCATCCAGTTGTAGTCTTTATAGGCTACGTATATTTCCATTGCAGTAAATTCTGGATTATGAGTTCTGTCCATTCCCTCGTTACGGAAGTTTCTAGAGAACTCATATACACCTTCAAATCCACCAACAATCAGTCTTTTTAAATATAATTCATTCGCAATACGCATATACAACGGAATGTCTAGTGAATTGTGATGCGTGATAAAAGGTCTAGCCGAAGCTCCTCCTGGAATCGATTGTAAAACAGGAGTGTCAACTTCAAGATATCCTGCGTTGTTGAAATAACCACGCATAGCCGTGAATAATTTTGTACGCTTGATGAATGTTTCTTTAACTTGAGGGTTAACGGTTAGATCTACATAACGCATACGGTAACGTAGTTCAGCATCTGTAAAAGCATCAAATACTTTTCCGTCTTCATCTACTTTTGGTAATGGTAACGGGCGTAATGTTTTACTCAAAAACGTAAAACCACTTACTCGAATACATTTTGCACCTACTTGTGTGGTAAATAATTCTCCTTCGATACCGATAAAGTCACCTAAGTCGGTTAGTTTTTTGAATACTTGGTTGTATAATGTTTTATCGTCGCCTTCGCATAAAACATCTCGGTTTACGTAGAGTTGAATACGTCCTTCGCTGTCTTGTAATTCAGCAAAACAAGCTTTTCCTTGATCTCTCACACTCATTAAACGTCCGGCAACAATCACTTTCTTACCTTCTTCAAAGGTTTCTTTTATTTGCTTTGAAGTATGGTTAACTGGGAAAAGATTGGCAGGATAAGGATTGATCCCTAAGTTGCGTAATGCTTGAAGTTTTTCTCTACGGATTATTTCTTGTTCTGATAAGGCCATTATATACTGATTTTTAAGTGTGCAAAGATAACAAAAGAATACAGATTACATAAAGCAGATTTTAGATTTTTTAGAAGTTAAAACTCTCTTTTTTTAGATCTCTTCTCTTATACTATTGATAGCCAATGTCAGATTTTATTTATCATTGTTGAGAGCAAAAGTTTGGTTTTGATTCGATTAAAAAGCTTATGCGGATTTAGTTATTCTAAATTCTCTTTGTATCTTTAAAATAAAAAAGTTGTATGAGAGGGTATTTTCTATTGTTTGTTGTTTTAGCTTTTGTCATAGTAAGTTGCACTTTTACAGAGAATATATACATCAGTGAAAATGGAACGGGTAAGTTTTCGGTCGATATTGATGGTTCTGCTTTCTTACAAATATCAGGTGATCAAACGGATGGGCAAATAGGGACTGAGTCTAAAAACGAAGTTGATTCTACTTTTACATTCAAACAGCTTTTTGAAGATAAAAAAGATAGCATTGCCCAATTGTCACCAGAGGAGCAAAAGGAGCTTAAAAAACTCGAAAATGTCGTGATTACGACAAAAATGAACACGCATAAAAAGCAGTTCTTGATGACACTTTCTTCCGATTTTAAGAAAGTTTCGGATTTACAGGATATGTTGCAAGCCATGAGTAAATTGAAAGAGATTGGGAAAGATTCTAAACTCTACCAAATGATTCCGATGGATAATAATCTTAGTAATCATAGTACTTTGAGTTATAGTTTTGATAAAAAGGAATTTAGTCGAAAGGCAATTATTGATAAAGCAAAAAAGCCTGTAGCAGTTAATGATTCTATCGAAGATATGGCCAAAATGTTCTTTGCATCCTCTAAATATATTTTGAACTATCATTTCCCAAAAACCATAAAAAACGTTTCGAGTACCAATGCTGTAATTAGCGATGATAGAAGGTCTGTTACTATAGAGTACCCTCTGACGCTGTATTTAGATACTCCAGAAAAACTTGATTTGAAAATAGAGTTTGAGTAGTATAAAAACAAAAGAGGCTGTTCAAAAAGACATAATCTTGTCAAGCTGAACTTGTTTTAGCTTCTTTAGACGCTTGATTATCATTTGTTTTTTAGATTCCGAAATAAATTCGGAATGACAAAACAAGACTTTTAGGACAGCCTCTTTTGGTATGAAATGGTTTTTAGGGTGTTATTGCCATGCACCTGCACCTTTGTATTTTACTAAAAATGGATTTTTAGCATCAATCGAGAAAACGGGTTTGCTGTAATCTTTTTTGTTTAAATAGGTTGACTTGGTCCAGGTTTTTAAAATTTCGGGATTTGTAAAAGGAAGATCTTTCAAATACATTAGATACGCATAAAAATTTGACATCATTTTTTGTTGTCCGCCTCCTTGACCACTATTAGCCAAGTTACTGTCGTGGTTGTAACCAGTGTGGTGAGAGTATTCGTGTGACCATGCAGAAACATCCCCTAACCAATGCGCTGTTACATAGCTGGATTCCCACACCGAAACCAAAGCTCCTCCCCCTAGTGCTGAACTTCCACCGACCATTGCAGGATAAATTTTTCGGCTATCGATGTATTTATTATATTGTTGTTCTATTTGGGTTTGAGTATAGTAATCGTAATTTCCATCTACATCAGCATTGTTTCCGTGCCAATTTGTTGCACCAGTTACTGTGCTTTCCTGAATTGCAGCTTGTTCTTGAAGGTAAGTGTCAAAGTGCATAAAAGTTTCATAATATATAGGATGACTCAATGCGTATGAAAAATTAAGCATCAATGTTATAACCTCTTTTGCTAAGGCTGGATTCATGGGTAAAAATTTACCCGGCTCATCTACATGATAAGAATCGTCAAATTGTACTAATTGAGAAGATTTAATTTTTTTGAATTTTGCAAACAAAGGATCGCTAGAGGCTGTTGTAAGCTGGATCGTTTCCTCGCTAAAGTCACTCATCTGTTCTATCGTGATGGTTTCACCAGTTTCGGATAAATAATTATTACTCCCTGTTGCTAACGGAATTTTGTGAAAAGAACGATGAAATGCAGGAATGTTTGTAAAGTGAAATAAGACAATTTTTTTTTCTTGATTTGGTATTTGAGCATAAATTTTTACATCTGTAAGAGGTAAAGGAGAGTATAGTGATAATTGTATAGAATCTTTTCCTTTTAAAATAACTTGTAAAGGTTCATTAACACGAAACCAACGATCCGTTTTGTCGTACATCTTAGAGATATTTTCATCATCTGCAAACATCGTCATAGGTCTGTTGGCAGCTGGTAAATTGGCAGCGTCAATACTTGGTTGAAAACCAGAACCATTTTCGTCATTTGAACAGTTACAAAGGATTAAAAAAAGTGCTACCGAGATTTTAGTCAATACATTTTGAATTGTTTTTGCAATCATTTTTGTAGGTTTATAAGTTATAAAGATTAATAGGTAGACCAAAAATCTGAACTTCTTTTGGAATTAAAAAATGGGATTTAAGAAAAAAATTTTTAAGTTGTAGGACAGTTCTAGATACAGTTGCGTAATGGAAAATCAGAATAATAAATTGTACTTTTGCAACTCATTAAAATAGCGAATGATAACAAATCGTTTCGTTTCAAAGAAATGCAGAATGAGCAAAATTGTCCAAATACAAGACCTAGGAGCTAAAGATTACAAAACGACTTGGGAATATCAAGAAGAATTATTCAAAGCAATAGTCGATTTGAAAATTAAGAATAGACGGGAAGATACTGAAATCCCTACTCCCAATTACTTATTATTTGTAGAGCATCCACACGTTTATACTTTAGGAAAAAGTGGAGATTTTGAGAATTTATTGTTGAATGAAAAACAACTTGAAGCCAAAGGAGCTTCATTTTTCAAAATTAACAGAGGTGGCGATGTTACTTATCACGGCCCTGGACAAATAGTAGGATATCCTATTTTGGATTTAGAAAATTTCTTTACCGATATCCATAAATATTTGCGTTTTCTGGAGGAAGCTATCATTTTGACACTTGCTGATTATGGTGTACAGTCCGAACGAAGTGAAGGAGAAACTGGTGTTTGGTTAGGTGTTGGAACTCCATTTGCGCGTAAAATTTGTGCTATGGGTGTTCGTGCCTCTCGTTGGGTTACCATGCACGGATTTGCTTTGAACGTAAATGTTGATTTAGGATATTTTGATAATATTATCCCTTGTGGAATCCGGGGCAAAGCAGTGACTTCATTAAATGTAGAATTGGGTGTTGAAAAAGTAGATGAAGCCGAAGTGAAGGTCAAAATTTTAAAACATTTCAAAGACTTATTTGAAGCTGAGTTTCAATTTTAAGTTTGTATTGAAAAATCTAGCAAAGTAGAAATGTAACTACCTGTTTCGAAAATACAATTTGTCCGTTGATTTTAATTTTGATTACAATTTTTTTAAATAGTTGTAGTTGTTTAATTTTGAATAAATTAGACTAAATTTTAGAACATGCATAAAGTGATTTCCAGTCTGTTAGAGTTTGTGGAGTTGACCGAAGAAGAAAGCCAAGCATTTGAAAATATCCTAAAACCCAAAACACTCAAAAAAAACGAGCATTTACTTGTCGAGGGTGAGTTTTGTAATTTTGGAGTTTATATTGAAAAAGGTTGTATCCGACATTACTATTTAAATGATGGAATAGAATCGACAGGAAATTTTTTCTTTGAAAATGGTTGGTATGCTGATTTTGAAAGTTATTTGTACGGAAAACCTTCAAAACTAAATATAGAAGCACTCGAAGATTGCGAATTGTTATTGGCTTACAAAGACGATTTTGATAAAGTTGTTGAGCAATATCCAGTTTTTAATAATTTTATTCGCGAAATGATGGAACGAACCATCAAAGGTTTGACGGGCAAAGGGATGTCGATGACTTTGTTGAATCCTGAAGAGCGCTATTTAGCTTTGATAAAACATCGCCCAAAAGTTGTCGAAAGAGTTTCTCTTAAATATATTGCCAGTTATTTAGGTGTAAAACCCGAAAGTTTAAGCCGAATTCGAACTCGATTGACTAAGAATAGTAAATCTTAACTTAAGTCAATTTTTAAGAAAAATCCTCTCTTTATTTTTGCTTGCATAATTATAAAGCAAAATACAAATGAGAAAATTCCCCCTCTTGATTTTAAGCTTTTTTAGCTTAATTTCCTACTCTCAGATCGGAGTCATTAAAGGAAAAATTATCGACAAACAATCCGAGAAACCCATAATTGGTGCTACAGTTTCGTTAGTAAGTGATGAGAATATAGGCACAGTGACCGATAGTGATGGAAATTTTAAAATGAACAATGTGCCAATAGGAAGACAAAATTTGAATGTTAGTTTTGTTGGATATGAAAACACTTCTGTCTCGGATATTGATGTAACCACTGGAAAAGACAACCTTTTGGTTATTTCGATGATTGAAAAATTTAGTAAGCTAGATGAAGTTGTGATTACTTCTGGTGCTAACAAATCGAAACCTATCAATAAAATGGCGATGGTTTCGGCCAAGCAATTTAGCCCTGAAGAAGTAAATCGTTTTGCAGGAGGCCGAAGTGATGTAGCTCGATTAGTTTCTAATTTCGCAGGTGTTTCTACTGCCGATGATAGTCGAAACGACATTGTGGTTCGAGGAAATTCTCCTTCGGGGATGTTATGGCGAATAGAAGGAATCCCTGTGCCCAATCCGAATCATTTTGCAACTTTGGGAACTACTGGAGGTCCCGTTTCAGCACTCAATCCAAATCTTTTAGCTAATTCTGATTTTATAACATCGGCATTTCCGGCGGAATACGGTAATGCAATTGCTGGTGTTTTTGATTTGAGTTTCAGAAAAGGGAATCCTGACGATTATGAATTTATGATTAGCGCAGGAGCTTATCCAGGATTAGAATTTTTGGCCGAAGGTCCTCTCGGGAAAAAAAGAGGTTCATTTGTCGCTGCCGCTAGATATGGTTTTGTGGGCGTAACTGGATTGGCAGGAACTGATGCACAACCCAATTATAGTGATATTAGTTTTAATGTGGATTTTGGTAAAAGCAAGCTGGGCAATTTTTCTGTTTTTGGAATTTATGGAACTTCGGATATTGATTTTTTAGGAAGTAAAATTGATAAAGAAGATCCTTTTGCCGCACAAGATGAAGATGCTTATGTTACCTCGTCTTTTGGTTCGGTTGGACTGAAACATAATATTGAAATAGGTTCTAATTCCTATTTAAAAACAATTTTGGGCTATTCAGAAGCGGGTAATACCTACAAGAATTACAGGTATTATGATTTTGATACACCACAAGAAAATAGATTGCAGTTTATGAATATTGACAATGCCGAAAATAGATTTACTTTTTCGACTTTGTTCAACTCTAAAATTAATTCAAAAATTACCGTAAGAGCAGGTTTGTTATACGAAAATTATTCGGTCAATGCTGTGTTAACTTCTAGAGAACAACAACAAGATCAAGATGGAGATGGTTATCCTGATTATGTTTCGCTCATTGATAATGATGGAAATTACAATTTGATTCAGCCTTTTGTACAAGGACAATTCCGATTGACCGAAAAACTAACGTTCAATGCAGGATTGCATGGTCAATATTTTTCTATGAATGAAGAATTTGTTCTAGAACCAAGAACCGCTTTGTCTTACACTTTCAATCCTAAGAATATTGTAAGTTTTGGTTACGGTTTGCATCATCAAAATGTTCCTGCTCCTATTTTACTTTTGAATGAATATGTAAAGGGTATTCCAACTCAAACCAATAAAGATTTGGATTTGGTGCAAAGCCAGCATTTTGTTTTGGGCTATGATTTGAAATTTGCAAGCAAATGGAGAGGGAAACTTGAGTTGTATTACCAAGATATTAAAAAAGCTGGTGTAGAATCATTTGCGAGTAGTTACTCAACACTAACTGAGGGAGCTGATTTTGGGTATTCTATTGATAAAACCTCTTTGGTTAGTAAGGGAACTGGATTCAATCAAGGGGTAGAACTTACTGTTGAGAAATTTTTTAGTAAAGGCTATTATGCTATGTTTACTTCTTCTCTTTTTGAAAGCAAGTACAAAGGAAGCGATGGAATAGAAAGAAATTCGCCTTTTAATAACGGATATGTTTTAAATCTTTTGGGAGGAAAAGAATTTAAAATTGGTAAAGAAAAGAAGAACGTTTTTTCAATCGATACCAAGTTTACAACGGCTGGCGGTCGATATTATACGCCAGTAGATCTTGCTGCTTCTAATGCTGCGGGTTACGAAATAAGAGATGATGCCAATGCATTTAGCCAACAATACAGTGATTATTTAAGGCTGGATATTAAATTTGGAATAAAAATCAATAGTAAAACCAAAAAGAGATTCCATCAGTTTTATGTCGATTTTCAAAACGTAACCAATCATACCAATATTTTTACTTTGGAGTACAATCGTTTGACCAATAGTATCGATCAGAAAGATCAGATAGGGTTTTCACCCGATTTTGGATATAAATTTCAGTTTTAATCTAAAAAAAATATTTCCCATATAGGTCATATACGTTTTTTAAGATATCACTTTGTGCATGTTTAAAGCTTTAATGGGCTTTTGAAGAAATAGTTAATTTTGGGTTACAAATAGGAGCTTTGACTTGTATAACTTATATGTTTTAATCTAAAAAAAAAAATCATAAATCCAATGTGAGTTGTTCTGGTAATAATCGAAAACTCATTCGGTGGTATTTGGTTGAGCCGTATTTTTCAATGGCTTCCCGATGTTCTTTGGTTGGGTAGCCTTTGTTTTTTTTCCAGTTGTACATTGGGAATTCCTCGTGAATTTTATCCATGTATTCATCACGGTAGGTTTTGGCCAACACTGATGCGGCTGCGATGCTTAAATATTTAGAATCTCCTTTGATGATGCTTTGGTTTGGAATCGATTTTAGTAATTCGATTTCGGTTTTAGAAAATTGTTTGCCAGAATTGTTTTTTAGTCCCAATTTGGCATTCAACGAACGATTACCGTCAACGATAATAAACTCTGGAGTTGGATTTAATTGTAAAATGCTTTCCTGCATTCCTTTCATCGAAGCATTTAGAATATTGATTTCGTCAATTTCATTCGGAAATAAATGTGTTACAGCAAAAGTTAGGGCTTGTTGTTCGATAATTGGTCTTAGTTTTTCTCTTACTTTCTCTGATAATTGTTTACTGTCATTTAAAATTTCATTGTCAAAATCAGGAGGCAAAATGACAGCAGCGGCCGTTACAGGACCAGCTAGACAGCCGCGTCCAGCTTCGTCGGTGCCAGCTTCGAGTAAAAAGGATGAAAAGTTTTTTTGGAGCATAAGGCTTGTTTTTTAAAAGACAAATATTGCGATTTTTTATTGATTAAAGGTTTTGCGGATACCAAAATGTTGTTGTTATATAGATTGGTTGTTGCGAACTGCGAGAAGGATGGAAGCAAGTTACCAAAGTAACGCGTACAGCCTGACAGTCCCGAAGAAAAAGAGCGTGTAATCGCAATTTTGGTTTGCTCTTTTTTTTCGGGAGTGGCTCGCCCTAATTGTTTGAGAAAGTTGTGTTGTGGTTTGGGTGACTAAATTGAGGTGTTTTTTTATTTATATGTTTTTATCGTTTACCTTTGCCCAATAATCGCCTAATTATAATTTTTTCAGATGAGGATTTTCTTTTCGTTATTTTTTTTAGCTTTTCCAGTTCTTTTGTTTTCGCAGAAAAATAAGCAGGTAAATAGTGCTAAAGAAATTGATTACAATAGTACATACAATGCAACGGATTCGATTAAGAAGAAAAAAGCACCCGAGGCAACTTATGATATGTATCAGATTGTTACTTTGGATAGGGATACAACTTATATTGATACGACACAATCGATCCGAAAAGCATACGGTCATAATTATTTGAGAAAAGATATTTTTGGGTTGTTGCGTTTTCCTAATTTGGGACAAACTTATAATACCTTGCAATACGGATTAAACGGGTTTTCGGCCTATCCTGAATTTGGTTTTACCGCCAAGCAGTTTAATTACATGAAAGCTCACGAGGTTAGATATGCCAATGTTGCTACGCCTGTTACAGAATTGTATTTTAAAACGACGATTCAAAGAGGGCAATCGGCAGATTCTTATTTTACATTGAATGTTTCTCCAAGGCTTAATTTTTCTATTTCCTATAAAGCCTTGCGTTCTGAAGGGCGATACATCAACCAAGAGTCGAAATCTGGGAATTTTAAATTTACTACCAGTTATAACTCTAAAGACGGGCGCTACATTGCCAATATGCATTATATGTCTCAGAAGATTGATAATGAAGAAAATGGTGGTATAACCAATGTTGAGGATTTTACCAGTGAGGATCCTTCATTTGACAATAGAGCTCGTTTGGGAGTTTATTTTGAAGATGCTAATTCGGTTTTAAAGGGGAAACGAATTTTCTTGGATCATGCATTTCGAATTAATAAAACTAAAGGAGAAAATAATTTATACATTACCGATCAGTTTAGTTATGATGATATGTATTATAATTTCAACCAGCAAACTATAGCATCATCTGTTGATGGAGAATCTATAATTCGTTTTGGGGAATCGTTTGTAACGAGTAATCTTAATAATACAACAAACTATAACAGGATGTATAACAAACTTGGAGCGGTTTATGAGAACATGACTTTGGGGAAGTTTACTTTTTTTGTAGATGATGTTCGCTCTAATTATTTTTATAACAACATTTTATACATAAATGGTGTTACAATTGGGAATTTGTTGAGCCAAAAAATCAATACTTTCGGAGGACAATATAATTATAGCAAAGACAAATGGAACGGAAAGTTTTTATATTCTAAATCGGTAACCGATCAAAATTTATTAAATCTTGAGGCTTCTGCTACTTATGATATAAATGATGAGAATAAGCTTTCGGTAGCTTATCAGAGTATGAATAAATTGCCAAATAATAATTATAATTTATTTCAAAGTAGTTATAGAGAATACAATTGGTCTAATGATTTTGTTAATGAAAAAATCAATTCGATTAGTGCTACGGCCGATACAAAATGGGTAACGTTATCGATGCAGTTAAATACAATACAAGATCATTTATATTTTACCGATAAAGATGCTTTGACCCGAAATGATACTACACAAATAGTCAAGCCTTATCAGTACAATAGTTCCATTAATTACGCTTCATTAAAAGTAGCCAGGGAGTTTGTTGTCGGAAAATTTGCTTTGGATAATACGTTATTATTTCAAAAAGTGGATCAATCGGATGCTATTTTGAATGTGCCAGAATTTGTTACCAGAAACACATTGTACTTTACGGATACCTTCTTTAAGAAAAATTTATTTTTTCAGACTGGGGTAGAACTTAATTATTTTTCAAGTTATTATGCCAATACTTACAATCCGATGATTGGTGAATTTTTTGTTCAGGATAATGTAAAAATTGGAAATTATCCGTTACTTGATTTTTTTGTTAATGCCAAGATTCAACGCACCCGAATTTATTTAAAAGCGGAACATTTTAACACTTTGTTTTCTAAGAATAATTATTTCTCTGATGCCAATAATCCTTATAGAGATTTCTTGATTCGTTTTGGTTTGGTTTGGAATTTCTTTAATTAATTTGTGACATGAATTTTGTAGCAATCGATTTTGAAACGGCAACAGGGTATCATCCTTGTTCTGTTGGTATTGTAACTGTTGAGAACGGTATAATTGTCGATGAGTTTGTTACTCTTATTCAACCTCCAAATAACCTATACAATCCTTATACAATCAAGGTGCATGGTATTTATCCCAGAGATACCGCTAATGCAAAATCTTTTATCGAGGTTTATCCAGAAATTCAAAAGCGATTACAAAATCAGCTTGTGGTGGCACATAATGAAAGTTTTGATCGGAATGTTTTGTCTAAATCTATGACGTTTTACGGACTCAATTATGATGAATTGAATATTGGATCTCGTTGGGAATGTACCGTAAAAATTTATAAATCCAAAGGGCTTAAACCTACCACCTTGAGCGATTGCTGTAGAGCCATGCAGATAGAATTAAATCATCATGAAGCCTTATCAGATGCACTCGCTTGTGCCAAACTCTTTATTTTGAAGTAATATTTTTCTTTTTTTATTTTGTAGGTTAATTATTAATTTTAATTTAATGATTAATTTACAACTCGCTTAAAAAGAGAATGATATGAAAGAAGATTTTCTGCATTACATTTGGAAGTATAAACAGTTTGATACACTATTTTTAAAAACTTCAAATCAAGAAGAGGTAATAATTGGTAATGTTGGTCAGTACCTAGAGTTGAGCGGCCCCGATTTTTTTAATGCTCAAATTACAATTGGTACTCAAAAATGGGCAGGAAATGTAGAAATTCATATCAAATCATCTGATTGGTATTTACATCATCATGAAGAAGATAGTAATTATGAAAATGTAATTCTACATGTTGTTTGGGAACATGATTTGGATATCTACCGAAAAGATAATACTGAAATTCCAGTTTTAGAACTGAAAAATTACGTTAGCAAAGAAACTATTGCGAATTATCATAAATTAATAAGCCCAAAGTCCTGGATTTTTTGCGAAAAGCAAATTAACACTATTCCGCAATTCATACTCCTTAATTGGCAAGAGCGTTTGTTTTTTGAAAGATTAGAACGTAAATCAAAACCAATATTAGATATGTTAAGTCTAACTAATAATGATTGGGAAGCTGTTTTGTATTTATTATTGGCAAAAAATTTCGGACTGAATACGAATGGGGAAATTTTTCTGAGTATTGCCCAATCAATCCCTTTTTTAGTGTTGCGAAAAGAAAGTTTTGAAGTCGAAAATATCGAAGCTTTATTGTTGGGAACCGCTGGATTACTTGATAATGAGAATGAAGATGTTTATTTTAAGGACTTAAAGTTTAGATATTTTTATTTGATTCATAAATATCAAATCGAAAAGAATTTTATAACTCCTGTTCAGTTTTTTAAACATAGGCCTGATAATTTTCCAACCATTAGACTTTCGCAATTGGCTAGTTTGTATCATAAAGAACAAAATTTATTTTCAAAACTTATTGGCTTAAATAATCTCGAAAGTATCTACGAATTATTTGATGTTTCGGTTACAATGTATTGGCAAACTCATTATCAGTTTGGAAAAGAAAGCAAAAAGAAGCGAAAAGTATTGTCTAAACCATTCATAGATTTATTAATCTTAAATACTATAGTGCCACTGCAATTTGCATATGCTAAAAGTAAAGGTGAAGAAGTTTCTGAAGATTTAATAGGGCTTCTAAATGAAATGGAACCCGAAAATAATTCGATAATAGATAAGTTTAATTCTTTTGAAATAAAAGCTAAAAGTGCATTTGAAACCCAGTCTTTGTTGCAATTGAAAAATGAATACTGTAATAAATTTAAATGTCTAAATTGCGCAATTGGTATCGAACTCTTAAAACAGAATTGAGTTCGTTTCTTGCTTTAATTCAAAGAAATCTTGAATTGTCAATGGAATAAATTTGTATTTTTGTCGCAATCAATTTCAAAAAAATGCAAGCAATAGTCCGATTAAAATTTTTTTTAGAAAAATATGGCTTTCATGTTTCTTCTCGATTAGCTGATAAATTAGGTATGCGAGTTACTAATGTTCGTTTATTTTTTATTTACATTTCGTTTGTAACTGTAGGTTTAGGATTTGGAATTTATTTGACTTTGGCATTTTGGATCAAACTAAAAGATTTAGTGCGGGCAAAACGAACATCAGTTTTTGATTTGTAAACTATGACTATTGAAATAAAAAAGGATTATAAAGTTTTGAACTCTATAATCCTTTTTAGTATTTATGTCCCGAGGAAATTTAATTTTCTGGGTTGTTCAATTTACTGTTCTTCTTGCCGTATAAGAAGTAAATAGCAACTCCTAAAGCCATCCAAACTACAAGCCTAATCCAGCTTTCGTTTGGTAAAGAATACATCAAAGCTAAACAGATGATAATTCCTGCAATAGGCACGAAGGGTACAAATGGAGTTTTGAAAGCTCTTGGAGCGTCTGGCATACTTTTGCGCATTACCATTACACCAATACATACTAAAACGAATGCTAACAAAGTTCCGATACTTACCATATGCCCCAAATCACTTACGGGTACAAATCCTGCAAAAAGGCTTACAAAAACCAAAAAGAAAATATTAGTTTTCCATGGAGTTCTAAATTTGTTGTGAATAGAACTGAAAAAAGGAGGTAGTAAACCATCTTTACTCATTGTATAAAACACACGACTTTGTCCCATAAGCATCACTAGAATTACGGATGTGTATCCTGCTAAAATAGCTACAATCAAACCAGTCTGTAAAAAATCATATCCTGTTTTTGCAAAAGCTGTTGCAGCAGGTTTTGCATCACCTACAAAGTCTTTGTAGTTTACCAAACCAGTCATTACATGTGCAAATAATACATATAACATAGTACAAACAATTAATGAACCTAATATACCGATAGGCATTCCTTTTTGTGGATCTTTGGCTTCTTGGGCAGCTGTTGATACAGCATCAAAACCAATAAAAGCGAAAAATACTGTTCCAGCTCCAGCTGCAATTCCTGTCCAACCAAATTCACCAAAAACGCCTGTGTTTTCAGGGATGTAAGGTGTGTAGTTTGCGGTGTCTATGTAGCTCCATCCCAAAACAATAAAAACAATTACTACAGCTACTTTTAATACAACCAAGAAGTTGTTTATAGAAGCAGATTCTTTTGTTCCTCTAATTAGTAATAATGATAATAAGGCTACAATAAAAATTGCGGGTAAGTTTATTATTCCGCCATTTATTACTTCGCCATTGCTTAGTTTTAAGGTTTCCCAAGGTGAACAAATATATTCCGGAGGAAGATGTATTCCGTATTTGTTTAATAATTCTAACAAATATCGTGACCAACTAACGCCTACTGTGGCAGCTCCTAATGCGTATTCAAGAACTAAATCCCAACCAATAATCCATGCCATAAACTCGCCCATTGTTGCATAGGAATAGGTGTATGCACTACCTGCAACTGGAATCATCGAAGCAAATTCGGCATAGCAAAGACCAGCAAATGCACAACCAATGGCAGCAAGTATAAACGAAAGTGTAACAGCAGGTCCAGAGTGTTCAGCAGCTGCAATACCAGTAAGTGAGAATAATCCGGCTCCAATAATGGCTCCAACTCCTAGCGCAACTAGTGATCGAGAAGATAATGTTCTTTTTAAGCCTTTTTCAGATTCGGATGCTTCTTCAAGCAGTACCGAAAGAGGTTTTGTTTTCCAAATTGACATACTTTTATATATAGGTTTATTGTTATTAAGCTCCAAATGTATCGTTTTTTGAAAAAAATAAAAACAAATCTTTATTTTTAAGTTAGAAAAATTTTAAATTTTAAGAAAGATTATGTGGTTTTGTTGGTTAGGTGTTGAAAATCACTTATTTATTTTTAAATTAATCAATTGTAAGATTTTATTTGCAACATATTGAATTTTATTATTTTTCCTAATAAATTGATTTTAATTGTGTTAATTTATATTTCGAACAAAAAATTAGCTGTTTTGCTATATGGGTTTTAGAAAGCACATCGATATTTTAAAATTTACTAATGACCAGCGAAAAGGTCTTTGTTTATTATTTATAATTATTATTGTTTTACAGCTAATATGCTTTTTTGCCGATTTTACTAGTATTCCCAAAGAAAATCCAGAAAAACAGCAGTGGATTTCGTTGCAGGCAGATATCGATTCGATGAAAATTCAAAAGTTTAGAGGTAAGCCCACTATGTATCCATTTAATCCAAATTTTATATCCGATTACAAAGGATACAAATTAGGGATGTCTGTTGAGGAAATTGATAGGCTTTTGGCTTTTAGAAAAGAAAATAAATATGTTAATTCAGCTGAAGGGTTTCAGAGGGTTACTAAAGTTTCGGATTCGTTGTTAAAAACGATCGCTCCATTTTTTAAATTCCCTGATTGGATCGCTCGTAAAGGTAAGATGGTTAATACAAATTATTTTTCTAATTCAAAATCCATTAAAAAAGAAACAATAGTGCATTTGGATATTAATCAAGCTACACAAGAAGATTTAATTAAAATTAATGGTGTTGGCGAAGTGATATCGTCACGAATTTTGAGTCAAAAAAATAAACTTGGAGGTTTTGTTTCTATGGAACAACTTAAAGAAGTCTGGGGTTTATCACCAGAGGTTTTGCTTGTTATAAATAAAAATTTTGCTGTTTTAAAACAACCTGAATTAAAAAAGATCGACATTAATAATGCTTCTTTAAAAGAGTTATATCAATTTTTTTATTTTAAAAATGATCTAGCTAGACAGATAATAAAACATAGAAGTATGTATGGTGATTTTAAGAATATTGATGATTTGGCAAAAATTAAAGATTTTCCTATTGATAAAGCAAATATTATTAACTTATATTTGAGCTTTTAATGCAAAATGTTATTTAAGATGAATTTTGATTATAATGAAACGCAAAATTTAGTAATTCAGTCTATTAGGGATTTTGCTGAGAAAAATATAAGACCTCATATTATGGATTGGGATGAATCTCAAATTTTTCCAGTTGAGTTGTTTAAGCGATTGGGTGATATGGGATTTATGGGGGTCTTGGTTCCTGTTGAGTATGGAGGTTCAGGTTTAGGTTACCATGAGTATGTTACAATAGTTGAGGAAATTTCAAAAGTAGATCCTTCTATAGGGTTGTCAGTTGCTGCTCATAATTCATTATGTACAAATCATATTCTAACTTTCGGTAATGAAGAACAAAAAAAGAAATGGCTGCCAAAATTAGCTACTGGTCAATATATAGGAGCATGGGGCTTGACGGAACATAACACAGGATCTGATGCTGGAGGTATGAATACAACGGCTGTTCGTGATGGAGATTACTGGGTGGTTAATGGAGCTAAAAATTTTATAACCCATGCAATTTCAGGAGATTTGGCAGTGGTGGTGGTTCGAACTGGAAAGAAAGGGGATTCTAAAGCAATGACAGCATTTGTTTTTGAAAAAGGAACAGTTGGATTTACTTCTGGTAAAAAGGAAAATAAATTAGGGATGCGTGCTAGTGAAACGGCTGAATTAATTTTTGATAATTGTCGGATTCCTGATGCTAATAGATTGGGTGAGGTGGGACAAGGTTTTGTTCAAGCAATGAAAATTTTGGATGGCGGACGTATTTCAATTGGTGCGTTGTCGTTGGGGATTGCAAAAGGAGCTTTTGAAGCGGCTTTGAAGTATTCTAAAGAAAGACATCAGTTTGGTCGGCCAATATCTGATTTTCAGGCAATCTCTTTTAAGTTGGCTGATATGGCTACCGAAATTGAAGCATCGGAATTGTTGTTGCATAAAGCAGCTTTCTTAAAGGATCAAAACCGACCTGTGACAACTCAGGGAGCAATGGCAAAAATGTATTCGTCTGAAATGTGCGTAAAAGTAGCTAATGAAGCTGTGCAAATTCATGGAGGTTATGGTTATACCAAAGATTATCCAGTTGAAAAGTTTTATAGAGATTCCAAATTGTGTACAATTGGAGAGGGGACTACAGAGATTCAAAAACTAGTGATTTCTAGAAATTTATTAAAGAATTAAAAGTTTAGATTTTTTATTTTGTTGAGATTTTTATTTAGGTAAAATAATTTTAAATATAATTTATTATTTGAAAATAATTTTTAACTTTGCGGTCTTAACGAAAGGAGGTGATAAAATTATGTTAATTATACCAATTAAAGACGGAGAAAATATCGATAGAGCACTAAAGCGCTATAAAAGAAAATTTGATAAAACTGGAACTGTTAGACAGTTGAGAGCTCGTACGGCTTTTATAAAACCATCAGTTATCAATAGAATGAAAATTCAAAAAGCGGCTTATATCCAAGCATTAAAAGATAGTATAGAGAATATCTAATAATATTAGTGCTGTTTAAATAAAATTACCGTTAGTGGTTAAAGTTTCTTAACTTTGATGCTAACGGTTTTTTTATGGCTACAAATAATATAAATGCATTTCGAGATTATCTTCAATTTGAAAAAAAATATTCTCCTCATACAGTAAATGCATATTTAAATGATATTTCTTATTTTCAGATTTTTAACAAAGAGGTTTTTGGTCAGGAAACAATTGATCGGGTGAATTACAGTCAAATTAGAAGTTGGATTGTTTCGCTTGTGAATGATGGGGTTTCGAATGTTACAGTGAATAGAAAAATCGCTTCTTTGAAAGCTTTTTATAGATTTCTTTTAAAAATTAAGCAAATAGAGATTAATCCGTTATTGAAGCATAAGGCTTTGAAAACGGAAAAAAAACTTCAAATTCCATTTTCTGAAAAAGAACTTGCAAATGCTTTGTCACAGGATTTATCTGTTGATGGGTTTCTTCAAGTGCGGGATAGGTTGATAGTAGAATTGTTTTATTCTTCTGGAATACGTAGAACCGAACTTATTCATTTGAAAATTTCGAATATAAATACGGTTGATAAGACTATAAAAGTACAAGGCAAAAGAAATAAAGAAAGGATTTTGCCTGTTTTGCCAGTGGTTGTAGAGCAATTTCAGGTTTATATCAAAGAGCGTTCTTTGATGGAAAACGTGGTAGATAGTGATTATTTATTTGTTTCTCAAAAAGGGTTAAAATTAAGTGATTCTTTTGTGTATCGATTAATAAATTCATACTTTAGTAGTGTCTCAAGTAAAACAAAAAAAAGTCCACATGTATTAAGACATACATTTGCGACTCATCTATTGAATAACGGGGCAGATTTGAATTCGGTTAAAGAATTATTAGGTCATTCGAGTTTGGCTTCAACACAAATATATACTCATAGTAGTTTAAATGAGCTTAAAAAAGTGTACAAAGAGGCACATCCTCGGAATAAAAAATAATTCTATTGTGTTTAATTTTTTTAAATAGATTGATTATGAAGGTAAATGTTCATGCTGTTAACTTTAATGTTGACAAAAAACTAGTAGATTTTGTTCATGAAAGAATGGATAAGTTGGAAAAATACTATGATAGAGTCGTTGCTTCGGATGTTTTTTTAAAAGTAGAAAAGACAAGTGAGAAGGAAAATAAAATTGTTGAAATAAAAATAAATGTTCCTGGAGATGATTTTTTGGTAAAAAAACAATGCAAGTCTTTTGAGGAAGCAGTAGAACAATCGGCGGAATCGCTAGAGCGATTGCTGGTAAAACGTAAAGAAAAGTTAAGAACATATAATTAATTTAAAATTTTTTCAAAAAATGTTTTGATTAAAGGATAAAATCTATACATTTGCAGTCCGTTAGAAATAGCGGACTTTTTTTTTGAAAATGCCGATGTAGCTCAGCTGGCTAGAGCAGCTGATTTGTAATCAGCAGGTCGTGGGTTCGAGTCCCTCTATCGGCTCTTTTTTTTTGAAATATTGTTTAAGGTCAGGGGAGATACTCAAGCGGCCAACGAGGGCAGACTGTAAATCTGCTGTGAAAACTTCGCAGGTTCGAATCCTGCTCTCCCCACAAATAAGAAAGTAAGATTTTGGATTGTAAATTTTGGGTTTTGAATAAAATCTCAAAATTTAAATTCAGGAGTCTAGAATCAGAACTCTCTGCCGGTGTAGCTCAGGGGTAGAGTGCTTCCTTGGTAAGGAAGAGGTCTCGGGTTCAAATCCCGACATTGGCTCAATTAAGTAGGAAATTGAAATAAATATATAAACTAGATTAAAAATTAAGTAAAATGGCAAAAGAAACCTTTAACCGTTCGAAACCACACTTAAATATTGGTACGATCGGACACGTAGATCACGGTAAAACTACTTTAACAGCAGCAATCACAAAAGTGTTATCTGATGCTGGATACTGTCAAGCAAAATCATTTGATCAAATTGATAATGCTCCTGAAGAAAAAGAAAGAGGTATTACTATTAATACATCACACGTTGAGTACGAAACTGCTAACCGTCACTACGCTCACGTTGACTGTCCAGGTCACGCGGATTACGTAAAAAACATGGTTACTGGTGCTGCTCAAATGGATGGAGCTATCCTTGTTGTAGCTGCAACTGACGGACCAATGCCACAAACTCGTGAGCATATCCTTTTAGGACGTCAAGTAGGTATTCCACGTATTGTTGTTTTTATGAACAAAGTGGATATGGTTGATGATGCTGAGTTGTTGGAATTAGTTGAAATGGAAATCAGAGACTTATTGTCTTTCTATGAATATGATGGTGATAATTGTCCAGTTATCCAAGGTTCTGCTTTGGGAGGATTGAACAATGACGCTGCTTGGGTTCCTAAAATTATTGAATTGATGGAAGCTGTTGATGCTTGGATCGAAGAGCCAGAGCGTGATGTTAACAAACCTTTCTTGATGCCAGTTGAGGACGTATTTACAATTACAGGACGTGGAACTGTTGCTACAGGTCGTATCGAAACTGGAGTTGCTAACACTGGAGATCCAGTAGAGATCATTGGTATGGGAGCTGAAAAATTAACTTCTACTATTACAGGGGTTGAGATGTTCCGTAAAATCCTTGATAGAGGTGAGGCTGGTGATAACGTAGGTTTATTGTTAAGAGGTATTGATAAAGAATCTATCAAAAGAGGTATGGTTATTATCAAACCAGGTTCAGTAAAACCACACAAAAAATTCAAAGCTGAAGTTTATATCTTGAAAAAAGAAGAAGGTGGACGTCATACTCCATTCCACAATAACTACCGTCCACAGTTCTACGTACGTACAACTGACGTAACTGGAGTTATTTCTTTACCAGAAGGTGTAGAGATGGTAATGCCTGGGGATAACTTAACGATCAATGTTGAGTTGTTAAGCCCAATCGCAATGAGCGTTGGTTTACGTTTTGCTATCCGTGAAGGAGGTAGAACAGTAGGTGCAGGTCAGGTTACTGAGATTGTAGAATAATTCTAATATAATACGAAACCAGTGTCGTGTTATAATGACACTGGTTTTTTCTACGGGCGTAGTTCAAGGGTAGAATAGCGGTCTCCAAAACCGTTGATGGGGGTTCGAATCCCTCCGCCCGTGCAAAATAAACGAATCACTATGACAAAAGTTGTTAATTATATATCGGAATCATTTGAGGAATTAAAATCAAATGTAACTTGGCCTGAGTGGGCTGAAGTACAACGTCTTACGATTGTTGTCGCTGTCTTTTCAGTGGTATTTGCTTTAGCAACATGGGGAGTAGATGAAGCATGTGCAAAAATATTATCTGTATTTTTTAATTGGATAAAAGCATAATTTTTTTGTAATGGCAGAAAATAATATTAAGAAGTGGTATGTAGTTCGTGCGGTAAGCGGACAAGAAAACAAAGTAAAAGCTTATATCGAAACAGAAATAGCTCGTTTAGGAATGAGTGATTATGTTTCGCAAGTTCTTGTGCCTACTGAAAAAATAGTAACTGTAAAAGAGGGGAAAAAATTATCAAAAGATAAAGTTTACTTTCCTGGATATGTTATGTTGGAGGCTAATTTAGTTGGTGAAATTCCGCATATCATTAAATCTATCACTAGTGTTATTGGATTCTTAGGAGAAACAAAAGGAGGTGAGCCTGTTCCCTTAAGAATGTCAGAAGTAAATAGAATGTTAGGTAAAGTGGATGAGTTAGCTGTAAATACAGATACTCGTTCAATACCATTCAGCTTAGGAGAAACTATTAAAGTGATAGATGGTCCATTTAATGGATTTAACGGTACAGTTGAAAAAATAAATGAAGAAAAGCGTAAACTTGAGGTAATGGTGAAAATTTTCGGAAGAAAAACTCCTTTAGAATTGAGTTTTATGCAAGTTGAAAAAGTATAATTTTTGTTACATCTATAATAATCACTACAATCGCTTCCAATGATTGTTGTGTTAAATTTTTTTTAAAAAATGGCTAAAGAAATTAGTAAGGTAGTTAAACTACAAGTTAAGGGAGGTGCTGCGAACCCGTCGCCACCGGTTGGACCTGCTTTAGGAGCTGCTGGGGTGAACATCATGGAGTTCTGTAAGCAATTTAATGCTAGAACACAAGATAAACCTGGCAAAATATGCCCAGTACAAATTACTGTGTATAAAGACAAATCATTTGATTTTGTTGTTAAGACTCCTCCAGCGGCAGTACAGTTAATGGAAGCTGCGAAGCTAAAGTCAGGATCAGGTGAGCCAAATCGTAAAAAAGTAGCTAGTGTTACTTGGGATGTTATCAAGGCAATTGCTGAAGATAAAATGGTAGATTTAAATGCATTCACAATCGAATCTGCAATGAGTATGATTGCTGGAACAGCTAGATCTATGGGTATAACTGTATCAGGAGATTCTCCTTTTTAATTAAGAAAAAGACATGGCAAAATTGACGAAAAAGCAAAAAGTGGCTGCTTCAAAAATTGAAAAGAACAAATTGTACTCTTTAAAAGATGCTGCTGCATTAATTAAAGAAGTTGCTTCTGCAAAATTTGATGAGTCTGTTGATATCGCTGTTCGTTTGGGTGTAGATCCAAGAAAAGCAAATCAAATGGTGAGAGGTGTGGTTACATTGCCTCATGGAACAGGAAAGGATGTTAAAGTGTTAGCATTGGTTACTCCAGATAAAGAAGCGGAAGCTAAAGAGGCTGGAGCAGATCATGTTGGTCTTGATGATTACTTACAAAAAATTAAAGACGGTTGGACAGATGTAGATGTAATTATCACTATGCCAGCAGTTATGGGTAAATTAGGACCGTTAGGACGTATTTTAGGGCCTAGAGGTTTAATGCCAAACCCTAAAACAGGAACAGTAACAATGGATGTTGCTAAAGCTGTTGCAGAGGTTAAAGCTGGTAAAATTGACTTCAAAGTTGATAAAACTGGTATCGTACATGCAGGAATTGGTAAAGTTTCTTTTGGAGCTGAACAAATTGTTGACAATGCACACGAAATTATTCAAACATTAATCAAACTTAAACCAACTGCTGCTAAAGGTACCTACATTAAAGGTATTCACCTTACAAGCACAATGAGTCCTGCAATTGCTTTGGACCCAAAAGCAGTATAATTGGTAGTTAAAAATTTTTAGTATGACTAGAGAAGAAAAATCAATCGCGATTGAAGATTTAACTGCACAGTTAGCTGGTACAAACATTATATATGTATCTGATATTTCTGGATTAGACGCAGAAACAACTTCAAGCTTGAGAAGAGCTTGTTTTAAAGCTGGAGTTAAATTAGAGGTAGTTAAGAATACATTGCTTGCTAAAGCAATGGAAGCTTCAGATAATGATTATGGTGATTTACCTTCTGTATTGGCAGGTAATAGTGCTATATTTATTTCAGATGTAGCAAATGCTCCTGGGAAAATCATTAAAGATTTTAGAAAAAAATCATCTAAGCCTGTATTGAAAGGTGCTTACATCAATTCTGAAATTTATCTTGGAGATGATCAATTAGAAGCATTATCTACAATTAAATCTAAAGAAGAGCTTATTGGTGAAATCATCGGATTATTACAATCACCAGCTCAAAGAGTTATTTCTGCTTTGCAAAACCAATTCGCAGGTAGCGAAGAGGCAGAAGCTTAATACTCAAAGCAAGGGATTTTACTTCCTTGTTGCTTAAAATAGCGCACAATAAATAAATTATATTTTTACAAATCATTTTAAAAAGATAGAAAAAATGGCAGATTTGAAACAATTCGCAGAGCAATTAGTTAATTTAACAGTAAAAGAAGTTAACGAATTAGCAACAATATTAAAAGATGAGTACGGTATCGAACCAGCTGCTGCAGCTGTTGTAGTTGCTGCTGGTGGTGGAGAAGGTGCTGCTGAAGAGGCTCAAACAGAATTTACAGTTGTATTGAAAGAGGCTGGTGCTTCTAAATTAGCTGTTGTTAAATTAGTAAAAGAACTTACAGGTTTAGGTTTGAAAGAAGCTAAAGATGTAGTTGACGGAGCTCCAAGTACTGTTAAAGAAGGTGTTTCTAAAGAAGAGGCTGAAGGTCTTAAAAAATCTTTAGAAGAGGCTGGAGCTGTTGTTGAGTTAAAATAACAAAATACCAGTTTAGATCTAGGTTTAGACCTTGGACAAAAGTGTCCAAGGGTCTAAACCATTTTTCGTATAATAAAATATATCAAGTTTTATTATAAAATAGTTTAAAATACGAAAAAGTTTTTAATCGATACGAAGAAAGAAAATGAACGCCTTGTTGATTTTTAAAGATGTATAGATTATAAAAGAAAAGTATAATTAAACCGTGTTTTTACACAAAAAACTACTTTTTTTAATCAAAATTTTGTTCATTGATGATAACAAATCAGACTGAAAGATTGAATTTTGCCTCTACAAAAAATATACCTCAGTATCCAGATTTTCTAGATGTTCAGGTAAAATCGTTTAAAGATTTTTTTCAATTAGAAACTAAATCTGACGAAAGGGGCGACGAAGGATTATACAATACCTTCATGGAAAATTTTCCAATTACAGATACAAGAAATAACTTTGTATTGGAATTCCTAGACTACTTTGTAGATCCACCACGTTACACCATTCAAGAATGTATAGAGAGAGGTCTTACTTATAGTGTGCCTTTAAAAGCTAGATTAAAGCTATATTGTACAGATCCGGAACACGAAGATTTTGAAACTATTGTACAAGATGTTTATCTTGGTACAATTCCTTACATGACACCAAGTGGTACTTTTGTAATCAACGGAGCAGAGCGAGTTGTGGTATCACAATTGCACCGTTCTCCAGGTGTTTTCTTTGGACAATCATTCCATGCAAATGGAACTAAATTATATTCTGCCAGAGTAATCCCTTTTAAAGGTTCTTGGATAGAATTTTCTACAGATATTAACAGCGTTATGTACGCATATATCGATAGAAAGAAGAAATTACCAGTGACAACTTTATTCCGTGCTATTGGATTCGAAAGAGATAAAGATATTCTTGAAATTTTCGACCTTGCCGAAGAAATTAAAGTTTCTAAAACAGGATTAAAAAAATATATTGGTAGAAAATTAGCTGCTCGTGTATTGAACACTTGGCACGAAGATTTCGTTGACGAAGATACTGGAGAAGTTGTTTCTATCGAGCGTAACGAAATTATTCTTGATAGAGATACAATTATCGATAAAGATAATGTTGAAGAAATCATCGATTCTAATGTAAAATCTATTTTGTTACATAAGGAAGATAATAATGCAGTTGATTATTCTATCATCCACAATACATTACAAAAAGATCCAACAAACTCAGAAAAAGAAGCTGTTGAGCATATCTACAGACAGTTGCGTAACGCAGAACCGCCTGATGAAGAAACTGCTCGTGGTATTATAGATAAATTATTTTTCTCTGATCAACGTTATAACTTAGGTGAAGTTGGTCGTTATAGAATTAACAAAAAACTTGGTCTTGATACTCCTATGGAAAAGCAAGTGCTTACCAAAGAAGATATCATTACTATCGTAAAATATTTGATCGAATTAATTAACTCTAAAGCAGAGATTGATGATATTGATCACTTATCTAACCGTCGTGTTAGAACAGTTGGAGAGCAATTGTCTCAACAATTCGGTGTTGGTTTGGCTCGTATGGCTAGAACTATTCGTGAGAGAATGAACGTTAGAGATAACGAGGTGTTTACACCAATTGATTTGATCAATGCTAAAACATTATCATCAGTTATCAATTCTTTCTTTGGAACAAATCAGTTATCTCAATTTATGGATCAAACGAATCCATTAGCAGAGATTACGCACAAAAGAAGACTTTCTGCACTTGGACCAGGTGGACTTTCGAGAGAAAGAGCTGGATTCGAGGTACGTGACGTTCACTACACGCACTATGGGCGTTTATGTCCAATTGAAACTCCTGAGGGACCAAACATTGGTTTGATTTCTTCTCTTGGTGTTTATGCGAAAGTAAATGGAATGGGATTCATCGAAACACCTTACCGTAAAGTAACAAATGGTGTTGTTGATTTAGAATCTACTCCTATCTACTTGAGTGCTGAAGAGGAAGAAGGAATGTTGATTGCACAAGCTAACATTAAAATGGAAGCTTCAGGAGAGATTACTGCCGAAAACGTAATTGCACGTCAAGAAGGGGATTTCCCTGTAATTGACCCGTCTCAAGTTGATTATACGGACGTTGCTCCAAATCAAATTGCTTCTATTTCGGCTTCTTTGATTCCTTTCTTAGAGCATGATGATGCGAACCGTGCATTGATGGGATCTAACATGATGCGTCAGGCTGTACCATTGATACGTCCTGAAGCTCCAATTGTAGGTACTGGTTTAGAGCGTCAAGTAGCTTCAGATTCTAGAGTATTGATTAATGCTGAAGGACATGGAGTTGTAGAATATGTTGATGCAAATATTATTACTATCAAATACGATCGTTCTGAAGAAGAAAGAATGGTAAGTTTTGATGCTGATGAGAAAACATATAACTTAATTAAATTTAGAAAAACCAACCAAGGAACCAGTATCAATCTTAAACCAATCGTAAGAAAAGGGGATAGAGTTGTTCCTGGACAAGTACTTTCTGAAGGATATGCTACTCAAAATGGAGAATTAGCTTTAGGTAGAAACCTTAAAGTTGCCTTCATGCCATGGAAAGGGTATAACTTCGAGGATGCGATAGTGATTTCTGAAAAAGTTGTTCGTGATGATATCTTTACTTCTATCCACGTAGATGATTATTCATTAGAAGTTAGAGATACTAAATTAGGTAACGAAGAATTAACGAATGATATTCCGAATGTTTCTGAAGAGGCTACCAAAGACTTAGATGAAAACGGAATGATTAGAATTGGTGCCGAGGTTAAGCCTGGTGATATTTTGATCGGAAAAATTACTCCAAAAGGAGAATCTGATCCAACACCAGAAGAGAAATTGTTAAGAGCTATCTTCGGGGATAAAGCTGGTGATGTGAAAGACGCTTCATTAAAAGCTTCTCCATCATTACATGGTGTAGTTTTAGATAAAAAATTATTTGCAAGAGCTGTAAAAGACAAACGTAAACGTACTCAGGATAAAGATGCTTTAGGAGCACTTGAAATGGAGTTCGAAGTGAAATTTGTTGAGCTTAAAGATAGATTGATTGAGAAACTTTTCAATATTGTAAACGGAAAAACTTCTCAAGGTGTAATGAATGATTTGGGTGAAGAAGTTCTTCCAAAAGGTAAAAAATACACCCAAAAAATGCTTTATGCAGTTGAAGATTTCGCTCACTTAAGTAAAGGTCAATGGGTTGCTGATGATGCAACTAATACAATGGTTAATGATTTGATTCATAACTATAAAATTAAATTGAACGATTTACAAGGAGCTTTACGTAGAGAGAAATTTACAATTACTGTTGGGGATGAATTGCCATCTGGTATATTGAAATTGGCTAAAGTTTACATTGCCAAAAAACGTAAGTTGAAAGTTGGGGATAAAATGGCGGGACGTCACGGAAACAAAGGTATTGTTGCTCGTATTGTTCGTCATGAAGATATGCCTTTCTTGGAAGACGGAACACCTGTTGATATCGTATTGAACCCACTTGGGGTACCTTCACGTATGAACATCGGTCAGATTTACGAAACAGTATTAGGTTGGGCTGGTATGAATTTGGGTAGAAAATTTGCTACTCCAATTTTTGACGGTGCTTCTCTTGATGAAATCAATGCTTTAACTGATGAAGCTGGGGTGCCACGTTTTGGACATACTCATCTTTACGATGGAGGTACTGGAGAGCGTTTCCACCAAGCAGCAACAGTTGGAGTTATCTATATGTTGAAATTAGGACATATGGTTGATGATAAGATGCACGCACGTTCGATCGGACCATACTCGTTGATTACGCAACAACCACTTGGAGGTAAAGCTCAATTTGGAGGTCAACGTTTTGGAGAGATGGAGGTTTGGGCACTTGAAGCTTATGGAGCATCAAGTACATTACGTGAAATCTTGACTGTTAAGTCTGATGATGTTATTGGTAGAGCTAAATCTTACGAGGCTATCGTAAAAGGTGAATCTATGCCAGAACCAGGATTGCCAGAATCTTTCAATGTATTAATGCATGAGTTGAAAGGTCTCGGACTTGACCTTCGTTTAGAAGAATAATATTTTAGTATTCAGTGTTCAGATATTTAGTAATCAGTGATAAACTGAATGTTAAATTCTGAATACTGAACACTTTTTTTAAAGAGTTTTTAGGATTTATACCCGTAAACCGTTCCGATTTTTTATTCACCCAAGGGGTCAATAATTAGCACTTCAAAAAGGATTTGAAGTTTAGAGAAGTAATTCGAGGTGAGGGATACCGAAAAAAAGGTGTCTCTGTACAAAATCAATTTTTAATTGCAAATAAATCAATAGTAAAAACTATGATGAACAATAGAAACAATAAGGAAAAAAATCTTGTAAAAAGATTTGATAAAATATCAATAGGATTAGCGTCTCCAGAATCTATCTTGAAAGAATCAAGAGGAGAGGTGTTGAAACCTGAGACTATTAACTACAGAACTCACAAGCCAGAACGTGATGGTCTTTTTTGTGAAAGGATCTTTGGTCCAGTTAAAGATTTTGAATGTGCTTGTGGTAAATACAAAAGAATACGTTACAAAGGAATCATTTGTGATCGTTGTGGTGTAGAAGTTACTGAAAAGAAAGTGCGTAGAGATAGAGTAGGTCACATCAATCTTGTTGTGCCTATCGCTCATATTTGGTATTTCCGTTCTCTTCCTAACAAAATTGGCTATATTCTTGGACTTCCATCTAAGAAATTAGATATGATTATCTACTACGAAAGATATGTCGTAATTCAACCAGGTATAGCTAAAAATGCTGATGGTGAATCAATCGAAAGATTAGATTTCTTAACTGAAGAAGAATATTTGAATATTTTAGATACTCTTCCAGCTGATAACCAATATTTAGATGATTATGATCCTAATAAATTTGTTGCCAAAATGGGAGCAGAGTGTATTATGGATTTGTTGGCTCGTATTGATCTTGATGAATTGTCATATGATTTAAGACACAAAGCTAACAACGAAACATCGAAACAACGTAAAACTGAAGCGTTAAAGAGATTACAAGTTGTAGAATCTTTCCGTGAGTCTACGTTAAACAGAGAGAATCGTCCTGAGTGGATGATCATGAAAGTGATTCCAGTTATCCCACCAGAATTGCGTCCTCTTGTGCCACTTGATGGTGGACGTTTTGCAACTTCGGATTTGAATGATTTATACCGTCGTGTAATCATTCGTAACAATCGTTTGAAAAGATTGATCGAGATTAAAGCTCCTGAAGTAATCTTAAGAAATGAGAAACGTATGTTGCAAGAGTCAGTAGATTCGCTTTTCGATAATACTCGTAAAGCCTCTGCTGTAAAAACAGAATCTAACAGACCTTTGAAATCATTATCTGATTCGCTTAAAGGTAAACAAGGACGTTTCCGTCAAAACTTACTTGGAAAACGTGTGGATTATTCTGCTCGTTCGGTAATTGTTGTTGGCCCTGAGTTGAAATTGTTTGAATGTGGATTGCCAAAAGATATGGCAGCTGAATTATACAAACCTTTCGTTATCCGTAAATTGATAGAAAGAGGTATTGTAAAAACAGTTAAATCTGCTAAAAAAATAATAGATAAGAAAGAGCCTGTTGTATGGGATATTCTTGAAAATGTAATCAAAGGACATCCAGTACTATTGAACCGTGCTCCTACTTTGCACAGATTAGGTATTCAAGCTTTCCAACCAAAATTGATTGAAGGTAAAGCGATTCAATTGCACCCATTAGTGTGTACGGCGTTTAATGCGGATTTCGATGGTGACCAGATGGCAGTTCACTTGCCATTAGGACCTGAAGCTATTTTGGAAGCTCAATTATTGATGTTGGCTTCTCACAATATCTTGAATCCTGCAAATGGTGCACCTATTACAGTACCTTCTCAAGACATGGTTTTGGGTCTTTATTATATGACCAAAGAACGTTTGTCAACACCTGAGAAAACTATTTTAGGAGAAGGAATTACTTTCTATTCTGCTGAAGAAGTAAATATTGCACTAAATGAAGGAAGATTAGAATTGAATGCTCGTGTAAAAATCAGAGCAAAAGATTTTAATGAAAATGGTGAATTAGTGTATCAAATTATCCAAACTACTGCTGGACGTGTATTGTTTAATGAAGTAGTTCCTGAAGCAGCTGGATATATCAATGATGTATTGACTAAGAAAAACTTAAGAGATATTATCGGTCACGTATTAAGTTCGACTGATGTACCTACTACAGCGGCTTTCTTGGACAATATGAAAGATATGGGTTATAAATTTGCATTTAAAGGAGGATTGTCATTCTCTCTTGGTGATATTAGAATACCAGATCAAAAACCAAAATTAATTGCAGATGCTAGAGAGCAAGTTGAAGGTATTTCTGCTAATTATAACATGGGACTTATTACCAATAACGAACGTTACAACCAAGTTATTGACGTATGGACTTCTGCAAATGCTCAATTAACAGAATTAGCAATGAAAAACATTAGAGAAGACCAACAAGGTTTCAACTCTGTGTATATGATGCTTGACTCTGGAGCGCGTGGATCTAAGGAGCAAATTCGTCAGTTAACTGGTATGCGTGGTTTGATGGCTAAGCCTAAAAAATCTACAGCAGGTGGTGGTGAGATTATTGAAAACCCAATTCTTTCTAACTTTAAAGAAGGTCTTTCTATCCTTGAGTACTTTATTTCTACTCACGGTGCTCGTAAAGGTCTTGCGGATACGGCTCTTAAAACGGCCGACGCTGGATACTTGACAAGAAGATTACATGACGTTTCTCAAGATGTTATTGTTAATGTTGAAGATTGTGGTACTCTTAGAGGTATTGAAGTTTCTGCATTGAAGAAAAACGAAGAAATTGTTGAGACATTAGGAGAGAGAATTTTAGGACGTGTTGCATTGCAAGATGTGATTAATCCTTTAACAAGCGAGATTTTAGTTCACGCTGGTGAACAAATCACAGAAGCATTGGTAAAAGGTATTGAAGCTTCTCCAGTAGAGAAAGTTGAAGTGCGCTCGCCATTGGTTTGCGAAGCTACTAAAGGAATTTGTGCTAAATGTTACGGTAGAAACTTAGCTACTGGTAAAATGACTCAAAGAGGAGAGGCTGTTGGTGTAATTGCTGCACAGTCAATTGGAGAGCCAGGTACACAGTTGACATTACGTACTTTCCACGTTGGAGGGGTTGCAGGAGGTATTTCTGAAGACTCTAGCATTATTACTCGTTTTGCAGGTAAATTAGAAATCGAAGATTTGAAAACTGTAAAAGGTGAAGATGGTGAAGGAAATTCAGTTGATATTGTAGTTTCTCGTTCTACTGAACTTAAATTAATTGATGAAAAAACAGGTATTCTATTAAGTACGCATAACATTCCTTACGGATCTAGTATATTTGTAAATGATGGAGACTCAGTTGCAAAAGGAACAGTAATTTGTAAATGGGATCCATATAACGGGGTTATTGTTTCTGAATTTACTGGTAAAATTGCTTATGAAGATTTAGAACAAGGACAAACGTTCATGGTTGAAATTGATGAGCAAACAGGTTTCCAAGAAAAAGTAATTTCTGAAGCAAGAAACAAAAAATTAATTCCAACTTTATTGGTTTACGGTAAAGAAGGAGAGTTGATTCGTTCTTACAACTTACCAGTTGGAGCACACTTGATGGTTGAAAACGGTGAAAAAATTAAAGCTGGTAAAGTTTTAGTTAAGATTCCTCGTCGTTCTTCTAAATCTGGGGATATTACAGGAGGTTTACCAAGAATTACAGAGTTGTTAGAAGCTCGTAATCCTTCAAATCCAGCTGTAGTTTCTGAGATTGATGGTGTTGTAACGTTTGGAAAGATTAAAAGAGGTAACCGAGAAATTATCATTGAATCTAAATTTGGTGATGTTAGAAAATACTTGGTTAAATTATCAAGCCAAATCTTAGTTCAAGAAAATGACTTCGTAAGAGCTGGTTCACCACTATCTGATGGAGCGATCACTCCAGATGATATCTTAAGAATTCAAGGTCCATCTGCTGTACAACAATACTTAGTGAATGAAATTCAAGAAGTGTATCGTCTTCAAGGGGTAAAAATTAATGACAAGCACTTTGAGGTTGTAATTCGTCAAATGATGCGTAAAGTACAAGTTGAAGATCCAGGAGATACATTATTCTTAGAAGATCAATTGATTCATACCAAAGATTTTATCTATGAAAATGATAAATTGTACGGTATGAAAGTGGTTGAAGATGCTGGAGATTCATCTGTGTTAAAAGCAGGTCAAATTATAACTCCTCGTCAATTACGTGATGAAAATTCATTGCTAAAACGTACAGATAAAAATCTTGTTGTGGCTCGTGATGTAATTACGGCTACTGCAACTCCTGTACTACAAGGTATTACTAGAGCTTCTCTTCAAACTAAGTCATTTATTTCTGCTGCTTCTTTCCAAGAAACAACAAAAGTATTAAACGAAGCTGCAGTTGCAGGTAAAGTTGATTTATTAGAAGGATTAAAAGAAAATGTAATTGTTGGTCATAGAATCCCTGCTGGAACTGGTATGAGAGAATATGATAATGCAATTGTAGGTTCTAGAGAAGACTATAATGATATGATGGCAAATAAAGAAGAGTATATTTATTAATTCTTTCTTCAATATTCTCTCTCTGTAAATACGGAGAGAGAGTGTTGAAAAATTCAACTTTTTATGAGCAATTCTAACCAACAACAAGAACAGATTAATATCGAATTAGATGAAAAAATAGCGGAAGGAATTTATTCTAACTTGGCTATAATTAATCATTCTTCATCTGAATTTGTATTAGATTTTGTATGTATTATGCCTGGAGTTCCAAAGGCAAAAGTGAAATCAAGAATTGTTTTGACTCCGCAACATGCTAAAAGATTGCTTAAAGCACTTGGAGAGAATGTTCATCGTTTCGAATTAGCTCATGGTGAAATAAAAGAAGGTGAGCAAGTCCCGATTCCTTTAAATTTTGGTCCAACAGGGCAAGCATAAGCATAATAAAGAACAAAAAAAAACTCCAAAAAGGAGTTTTTTTTTGTTCTTTATTTTAAATATTATTTTTCCGTTAAGCATGTGTGAATAATGTATTTTGTCGATTATTTTGGTATTTGGTCGATTATTTTTTTTAACGGCGTGCCATACTTATATTTTCGCACCTCTTTTAAATAAAAAAAACAAGATGGTGACAGAATTTTTTTTTGGAATGAAACAAAATAATACTAGATTTTTTTTTCTATTCATTATTTTATTTGTTTTTTTTAATAATACTGTAGTTTTTTCGCAAAGTGTAAGTCTTGAGGAGCCAAGTGAAGATGTGTTAATGATTCATGGTTCTAATAGTGACATTAGGAAGCCCGAGACAGTTTTAGAATCTAAAGTAGATTCTAATGTGAATTTTATATTATGGTTTATGGGGACTAAAGAGAATTTTGAGAAGACCGCTGTTGATGAAGTGATTTTTTCTAAAAAAAGTTTAATGACATCAGGAAGAAGACCTAATCATTTATTAGTTAAAACACTTTTGAAAAGAACATTAAATAGTATGACTTCTTAACAAGGAAATAATAAGGTTGAATTTAATTTATATGGAAAGCGCCAATTCAAAATTGGCGCTTTTTTGTTTTGGTAACTTAATCAAATTCAGAAGTGAAAAATAATTTCACACTTGGGTATTTGTTTTGAGTCATTTGAATTGTAAAGTCAGAGTCGGCTAAGAAAACAAGTTGATTGTATTTATCTTTTGCCAAAAACTTTTGTTTGATACGTTTGAATTCTTTGAATTCTTCATTCTTAGGGTCATCAGGTTTTACCCAACAAGCCTTGTAAACAGGGAAGTTTTCATATGTACATTTTGCACCATATTCATGTTCTAAACGATACTGGATAACCTCGTATTGTAAAGCTCCGACAGTTCCGATAATTTTTCGGTTGTTAATTTCTAAAGTAAATAATTGAGCAACACCTTCATCCATTAATTGATCGACTCCTTTGTCAAGTTGTTTGGCTTTCATCGGATCAGCATTGTTAATGTATCTAAAATGCTCTGGTGAAAAACTTGGAATTCCTTTAAAACTCATGATTTCCCCTTCAGTCAATGTATCACCAATTTTAAAATTACCAGTATCATGTAATCCTACAATGTCTCCAGGATATGAAATATCTACAATTTCTTTTTTTTCAGCAAAAAAAGCATTCGGACTAGAGAATTTAAGGTTTTTCTTTTGACGAACGTGGTAATACGGTTTGTTGCGTTCAAAAGTTCCAGAGACAATTTTGATAAAGGCTAATCGATCTCTATGCTTTGGATCCATATTAGCATGGATTTTAAAAACAAAACCCGACATTTTTTCTTCAGTTGGATCGACTAATCTGGTTTCTGAATCTTTTGGTCTTGGAGCAGGGGCAATATTTATGAAACAATCTAAGAGTTCTCTAACTCCAAAATTATTTAATGCAGATCCAAAAAACACAGGTTGTAATTTTCCGTCTAAGTAGTCTTGTCTGTTGAATTTTGGATAAACTTCATCTATTAATTCAATTTCTTCTCGTAAACGATCAGCTGGCTTTTGACCAATAATTTTTTCTAATTCAGGATTTTGAATATCAGAGAAAGCAATAGTTTCTTCAATATTTTTACGGCTATCACCACTAAATAAATTAATGTTTTGCTCCCAAAGGTTGTAAATTCCTTGAAAATCATATCCCATACCAATAGGGAAACTTAACGGGGTAACAGTTAATCCGAGTTTTTGTTCAACTTCGTCCATTAAGTCAAAAGCGTCATTCCCTTCGCGGTCTAATTTGTTAATGAAAACAATCATCGGAATGTTTCGCATTCTACAAACCGCTACCAGTTTCTCGGTTTGTTCTTCGACTCCTTTGGCAACGTCAATGACTACAATAACACTGTCAACAGCTGTTAATGTTCTAAATGTATCTTCGGCAAAATCCTTGTGTCCAGGTGTATCAAGGATATTTATTTTTTTGTCTTTATAATTAAATGCAAGTACAGAGGTCGAAACGGAAATTCCTCTCTGACGCTCAATTTCCATAAAATCGCTCGTAGCCCCTTTTTTGATTTTATTACTTTTTACAGCTCCAGCTTCTTGGATTGCCCCTCCAAAGAGAAGTAATTTTTCTGTTAATGTTGTCTTTCCTGCATCGGGATGTGAGATAATCCCAAAGGTTCGTCTTCTTTGTATTTCTTCTAAAAAGCTCATATTTTTATTTCAATAGTTTGCAAAAGTACTATTTATATATGCCATTTGAAAAATATATAGTTGTAAAAACACAAGCCAGTATGTAGTATTTGTTTTATTATACTTCTTTTTCGTATTCTTCTTTGTTTTTAACACTTAATAAATTTTTGTTAATACCATAAGGGAAACTTGTTTAATGCATCCGAATTGTTATTTTTGTTCGGCTTATATTCGGAGTATTGTGAGTATTTTTGCTGAATTCTGATGATTCGGTTATGTAATATTTACAAGGGATGTGCTTTTTAATTTTAAAGAGTAGTATTTGAATACGATGCTTTTTTAGATTAATTTTTTTATAAAATATCAATACTATAAAATATTTAAAATGCCTTTAAAAATTATGCAAATAGAATTCATAACGCGTAAAGTTATGTTATCTTTTTTTCTTTTGTTTTCTGTTTTTACTTTTGTAAATGCCCAAGAGATTATTAAAGATTCATTAGTGGTAGCAGAGAATATCCCGACAGCAACAAAAAGACTTAAGGTTGATGGTGTAGTGGCAACAGTTGGGGATTATATTGTTTTGGATTCTGATATTGATAAAGGATTTTTGGAAATTTCAAGTTCAGGAGGTTCTGTAAAAGATATTACTAGATGTCAGGTTTTGGGTTCGTTGTTAGAACAAAAACTGTATGCGCATCAAGCGATTCAGGATAGTATTATTGTAAGTGATGCTGAAGTTAAAGGGATGATGGATGAAAGACTAAGTTATATGCTGGAACAGATTGGTTCTATGGATAAATTGGTAAAATACTATCAGAAAGATTCAGAAGAAGAATTCAGGACTTATTTTTTTGATGTTTTGAAGGAGCAAAAACTGACTTCCGAAATGACTAAATCTATCACAGAGAAAGTTGAGATTACTCCCGAGGAAGTTAGAGAATTCTTTAAAACCATACCAGCAAATGATTTGCCAGTTTTTGGTGCAGAATTAGAAGTGGCACAAATTGTAATTAAACCACAAGTTACAGATGCTGATAAGCAAAAAGTAATTGATAAATTAAATGCTTTTAGGAAAGAGTGTTTGGAAGGATCTAGTTTTGCAACAAAAGCGGTGTTGTATTCTGAGGATCCTGGTTCGAGTAAAAATGGAGGGTATTATAAAATGACCCGAAAGACTCCATTTGTAAAAGAATTTAAAGATGTAGCTTTTAGTCTTGCTGAAGGTGAAATTTCAGAGCCTTTTGAAACGCAATATGGTTATCATATAATCTATGTTGAAAAGATAAAAGGGCAAGAAATTGAGTTAAGGCATATACTAATATCCCCTGCGGTAACTCAAGAATCTTTAAAAGAAGCCAAAGAGAAAATCACCTTAATTAGGAAAAAAATTCTTGATAAAGAAATCACTTTTGCCGAAGCTGCTAGAACAATGTCAGATGAAAAAGAAACAAAAGCGAACGGTGGAACTTTGATCAATACAAAAACGCAAGATACTCGATTTGAGTTGACTAATATGGATCCGTCTATATATACTCAGGTTTCTAATCTGAAGGATAACGAGATTTCGATGCCGTATCTAGAAGATGCACAAGGGAAAAAGTATTATAAAATTATGACAGTTACCAATAGAATCGATTCTCATACTGCTGATTATGCTAAAGATTATGTGAAAATTAAAGATTTGGCTCTCAAAGAAAAACAAATCAAGGCTATCGGGAAATGGTTCGAGACAAAAATAAAGGATACTCATATTAAGATTGTCGATGAATATAGAGATTGTCCTTTTACCAATAACTGGATCAAAAAATAATTTTCATTAAATAAATAAAAGAGTTAGTTTTATGTTTTCATAGTACTAACTCTTTTTCATTAAATAAATATTTTAAAATGTCGGATGTAACAGCGATTCAAAATTTAGTTCAGAAACGTAATGAATTAAAAAAGGAGATATCCAAAATTATTGTAGGTCAAGAAGCTGTTGTAGATCAAATTTTGCTTTGTGTTTTTTCTGGTGGACATGCTCTTTTGGTAGGGGTTCCTGGGCTTGCAAAGACTTTGTTGGTAAATACTTTGGCAAGAGCATTGGGTCTTGATTTTAAAAGAATTCAATTTACACCAGACTTAATGCCTTCCGATATATTAGGGAGTGAAATATTAGATGAGAATAGGCAATTTAAATTTATAAAAGGCCCTATTTTTTCGAATATTATTTTAGCTGATGAGATTAATAGAACACCACCTAAAACTCAAGCTGCTTTATTGGAAGCTATGCAAGAGCGGTCGGTAACTATTGCGGGTGTAAATCATAAATTAAGTTTACCTTATTTTGTATTGGCTACTCAAAACCCAATTGAGCAAGAAGGAACTTACCCGTTGCCAGAAGCTCAATTAGATCGTTTTATGTTTTCGATAAAATTAGAGTACCCTACTTTTGAAGAAGAAGTACAAGTGGTTAAACAAACCACTACAGACACCGACAAAAAAATTGATGCTTTGTTTACAGCGCAAGAAATAATAGATTTTCAGCATTTAATCCGTAGAATTCCTGTGGCAGATAATGTGGTGGAATATGCTGTTGGGTTGGTTAGTAAAACACGTCCAGACAATAAGCTTTCAAATGAGTATGTTAAAAATTATTTAGATTGGGGGGCAGGACCAAGAGCATCACAGAATTTGATTTTAGCGGCTAAGGCAAATGCAGCTTTTAAAGGAAAATTTTCACCAGATATTGATGATGTTCAGGCTGTTGCGATTGGGATTCTTCGACATAGGATAATTAAAAATTATAAAGCGGATGCTGAAGGGATTACGGAAGAAGCGATTATTAAAAAGTTGTTGTAAAAAGTAATCTAAGATTTAAAATTATAGCCTGATTGTGTAAAAACAAGTCAGGCTTTTTTTTAATTTTTAATTTTTCCTGAATAAGAGCGTTTGAAGGTGAAAAAATGCTTTTAAAGCAAAACTATATCGATATAGGTGTTTATTTAGAATGTTTCTTTGTGTAAAAAGAAGAAAAATACCACTTGCTTTCTAACATTAAATTTTTTCTTTGTTAAATTAAAGAAGTTGAATTGTTGAAAAATTATTTTTTTAATAAAAAAATAACAATAATTTAATTTTACGCATTGATATTGGTTTTTTTGCAAATTATTTTTTTGAAAATCCAGCATCCTTTATATTTTTTTTAATTCTCAGCTTTAATTATTAAATTTGCGTGCAAAAAATAAAAATAACTAGTTACTAGGCATTTGGTTTTGAAATGATCAAAGAAATTTGCCTTTAACATTGAAAAGACCTACTATTATGAGTATTTATAACGATTATCTTAAGGAAATCGAGGAGCGTAAAGGTCAAGGGCTTCACCCTAAACCAATTGATGGCGCTGAATTATTAAGCGAAATTATTGCGCAAATTAAAGATGTTAATAATGCAAACCGTGCAGACTCTTTATCATTTTTCATTTACAACACCTTACCTGGAACTACTAGTGCTGCTGGTGAAAAAGCTAAGTTTTTAAAAGAAATAATTTTAGGTGAATCTGTTGTTGCAGAAATTACTCCAGCTTTTGCGTTTGAATTATTGTCTCATATGAAAGGAGGACCTTCAATCGAAGTACTTCTTGATTTGGCTTTAGGAAATGATGCTGCAATAGCAAAAGAAGCAGCAAAAGTCCTTAAGACACAAGTTTTTCTTTATGAAGCAGATACCAATCGTTTGAAAGACGCTTTTGAAAGTGGTAACGGAGTTGCAAAAGAAATCCTTGAAAGTTATGCACAAGCTGAATTCTTTACAAAATTACCAGAAGTTGCAGACGAAGTTAAGGTGGTTACTTTTATAGCAGGTGAAGGAGATATTTCTACAGATTTGCTTTCTCCAGGTAACCAAGCTCACTCAAGATCCGACCGTGAATTGCACGGTAAATGTATGATTACTCCAGAAGCTCAAAAAGAAATTCAAGCACTTCAAGCACAACATCCAGATAAAAGTGTGATGTTGATTGCAGAAAAAGGGACTATGGGAGTTGGTTCATCTCGTATGTCAGGGGTTAATAACGTGGCGCTTTGGACAGGTAAACAAGCAAGTCCATACATTCCATTTGTGAATATAGCTCCAATTGTTGGTGGTACAAACGGAATTTCTCCGATTTTCTTAACCACTGTGGATGTTACTGGAGGAATAGGACTGGATCTTAAAAACTGGGTTAAAAAAGTAGATGCTAATGGAAATCCTGTTCGTAATGAAGCTGGAGAACCAGTTTTAGAAGAAGCTTATTCTGTTGCTACAGGTACCGTTCTTACCATCAATATCAAAGAGAAAAAATTATACAATGGAGATCAAGAATTAATTGATATATCTAAAGCGTTCACACCACAAAAAATGGAATTCATTAAGGCTGGTGGATCTTATGCTATTGTATTTGGGAAAAAATTACAAACATTTGCCGCTAAAACTTTAGGAGTTACTGCTCCGATTGTATATGCCCCTTCAAAGGAGATTTCGCATGAAGGACAAGGACTTACAGCTGTAGAGAAAATTTTTAATAGAAATGCTGTTGGGAATACTCCAGGAAAAGTGTTGCATGCAGGTTCTGATGTTCGTGTAGAAGTTAATATTGTAGGATCTCAAGACACTACAGGATTGATGACTGCTCAGGAATTAGAGTCTATGGCTGCTACAGTGATTTCGCCAATCGTTGATGGAGCTTACCAATCGGGGTGTCATACAGCTTCAGTTTGGGATAAAAAAGCACAAGCAAACATCCCTAAATTGATGAAATTTATGAATGACTTCGGTTTGATTACGGCTCGTGATCCAAAAGGAGTTTACCATTCAATGACAGACGTAATCCATAAAGTATTGAACGATATTACTATTGATGAGTGGGCTATCATTATTGGTGGTGACTCTCATACTCGTATGTCTAAAGGAGTTGCTTTTGGAGCTGACTCAGGAACTGTGGCTCTTGCATTGGCTACAGGGGAAGCTTCTATGCCAATTCCAGAATCTGTAAAAGTGACTTTCAAAGGAGATATGAAAGGGTATATGGATTTCCGTGATGTGGTTCATGCTACTCAATCTCAAATGTTGAAACAATTCAATGGAGAAAATGTTTTCCAAGGTAGAATCATTGAGGTTCATATTGGGACACTTACTGCAGATCAAGCCTTTACATTTACTGACTGGACTGCTGAGATGAAAGCTAAAGCTTCTATCTGTATTTCTGAAGATGATACATTAATCGAGTCATTAGAAATAGCTAAAGGAAGAATTCAAATCATGATCGATAAAGGAATGGATAATGCTAAACAAGTATTGAAAGGACTAATCGAAAAAGCAGATAAGAGAATTGGTGAAATTAGATCAGGTGCAAAACCTGCTTTGACTCCAGATGCAAATGCAAAATATTATGCAGAAGTTGTAGTTGATTTAGATGTTATTGCTGAACCAATGATTGCTGACCCAGACGTAAATAATGCAGATGTTTCTAAACGTTATACGCATGATACTATTAGACCGTTGTCATATTATGGAGGAGACAAGAAAGTAGATCTTGGTTTTATCGGTTCTTGTATGGTGCACAAAGGAGATATGAAAATCCTAGCTCAAATGTTGAAAAATGTTGAGGCACAAAAAGGGAAAGTTGAATTTAATGCTCCTCTTGTAGTTGCGCCACCTACTTACAACATTGTTGATGAGTTGAAAGCAGAAGGAGATTGGGAAGTATTACAAAGATACTCTGGATTTGAGTTTAATGATGATGCACCAAAAGGCGCAGCGCGTACAGAATACGAAAACATGTTGTATTTAGAGCGCCCAGGTTGTAACCTTTGTATGGGGAACCAAGAAAAAGCGGCTAAAGGAGATACAGTAATGGCTACTTCAACTCGTCTTTTCCAAGGAAGAGTTGTTGAGGATTCTACTGAGAAAAAAGGAGAATCATTGCTTTCTTCTACTCCAGTTGTGGTTTTGTCAACTATATTAGGTAGAACTCCTACTATCGAAGAATATGTAGAAGCAGTAGATGGTATCAACTTAACTAAGTTTGCTCCTTCGCATAAATTATTAGTTAAATAATCATAAGATTAGATTTAATCCTATTTTAAAGCCCGAGTCCTAGACTCGGGCTTTTCTTTTATAACTCCTTTATTTTTTGTAACTTGTGGTGTTTATGAACGGAATAATGTAAATTAATTTAATATAAATCGTATGGCTTTTGATATTGAAATGATTAAAAAAGTGTATGCAAACATGGCAAGTCGTGTTGATGCTGCACGTGAAATTGTGGGTCGCCCACTTACATTAACAGAGAAAATTTTATATACTCACCTTTGGGACGGTGTTGCAAAAGAATCGTATAAACGAGGTGTTGATTATGTAGATTTTGCACCAGATAGAGTAGCTTGTCAGGATGCGACTGCACAAATGGCGTTGTTGCAATTTATGCATGCTGGAAAAAAAACAGTTGCTGTCCCGACAACAGTGCATTGCGACCATTTGATTTTAGCAAAAAATGGAGCCGAATTTGATTTGGCCGCAGCCAATACACAATCAAAAGAGGTTTTTGATTTTCTTTCATCGGTTTCTAATAAATATGGAATTGGTTTTTGGAAACCGGGTTCAGGGATCATCCATCAAATCGTTTTGGAGAATTATGCTTTTCCGGGTGGAATGATGATTGGTACAGACTCTCATACAGTAAACGCTGGCGGATTAGGAATGTTGGCTATTGGAGTAGGGGGAGCTGATGCCGTAGATGTAATGTCAGGAATGTCTTGGGAGTTGAAGTTCCCAAAACTGATAGGTGTAAAACTAACCGGAAAATTATCTGGTTGGACTGCTCCAAAAGATGTAATTCTTAAAGTGGCAGATATTCTTACGGTAAAAGGTGGAACAGGAGCAGTTGTTGAGTATTTTGGAGAAGGAGCTACTTCTATGTCGTGTACCGGAAAGGGAACTATCTGTAATATGGGTGCCGAAATTGGAGCAACTACTTCGACATTTGGATATGATGATTCTATGAGACGATATCTTTCTGCAACAGGACGTCAGGATGTAGTGGATGCTGCAGATAAAGTAGCGACTCACTTAACGGCAGATCCAGAAGTGTATGCAGATCCAGCAACTTATTTTGATGAATTAATTGAAATTAATTTATCCGAATTAGAGCCACACATTAACGGGCCTTTTACTCCCGATAGAGGAACTCCTGTTTCAAAAATGAAAGAAGAAGCCAAAAACAATGGTTGGCCGATAAAAGTGGAATGGGGATTAATAGGTTCTTGTACAAATTCTTCTTACGAAGACATGGCTCGAGCAGTATCAATTGTTAATCAGGCTGTCGAACACGGTATTACCCCTAAGGCTGAGTTTGGAATCAATCCTGGTTCGGAACAAATTCGTTATACTATTGAAAGAGACGGTATGATTGCCGCTTTCGAAAAAATGGGAACCAAAGTTTTTACCAACGCCTGCGGACCGTGTATTGGGCAGTGGGATAGAGCTGGAGCGGATAAAGGCGAAAAAAACACCATTGTCCATTCTTTTAATCGTAATTTCTCAAAAAGAGCCGATGGTAACCCAAATACTCATGCATTTGTAACTTCTCCAGAAATGGTTGCAGCATTAGCTATTTCAGGGAGATTAGATTTTAATCCTTTGACAGATACTTTATTGACTGATAACGGACAAGAAGTGAAGCTAACTGCTCCGTATGGGGATGAATTACCTAAAAAAGGGTTCGATGTAGAAGATGCTGGTTTTCAGGCTCCGGCAGAGGATGGCTCTAATATTCAGGTAAATGTCAATCCAAATTCAGATCGTTTGCAATTACTTGCTCCTTTTGAAGCTTGGGATGGCAAAAACATTACTGGTGCCAAGTTACTAATCAAAGCTTTCGGAAAATGTACCACCGACCATATTTCTATGGCAGGTCCTTGGTTGCGTTTTCGCGGACATTTGGATAATATTTCAAACAATATGTTGATTGGCGCTATTAATGCATTTAATCAAAAAGCCAATTCTGTTAAAAACCAATTGACTGATATCTATGAAGAAGTGCCAAAAGTGCAAAGAGCATACAAAGCTGCTGGAATTCCTTCGATTGTTGTAGGAGATCACAATTATGGAGAAGGTTCCTCACGTGAGCATGCTGCAATGGAACCTCGTTTCTTGGGGGTTAAGGCTGTGTTGGTAAAATCTTTTGCTCGTATTCATGAAACGAATCTCAAAAAACAAGGGATGCTGGCATTGACTTTTGCAAATGAAGCCGATTATGACAAAATTCAAGAAGATGATACTGTTAATTTCTTGGATTTAATCGATTTTGCTCCTAGCAAACCATTGTCAATAGAATTTGTTCATACCGATGGTAGCAAAGATGTTGTCTTAGCAAATCATACCTACAATGAAGGGCAAATTGGTTGGTATAAAGCGGGCTCAGCTTTAAATTTGATTGCAGCAAATGCATAATTTTAACCGTTATAAATCAAGAACTCTCAAAGTATTTTGGGAGTTTTTTTATTTATAACGATACTTACCAAGACCTTGTATAGTTTTTTTTATGTAGTTTTTTCTTCTCAAAAGTACTGTAGAGGGTTAGGATGAATTGTGCAATGCAACAATATTGTTCTAAAATGCGTTATAACTTTTTTGAATTTTAGTAATGATTTAACTTACATATTTACTTAAAAGTTTATATTTGTAAATCTTGAAAAAAAATGTTTTTTTTGATAGAAAAAATAATAATAAAGTTGATAATCTCTCTAGAATTTATTGTATTAATAAAAATAAGAGAAAAAATAATTATATGAAGTGCTTTAGAATCATTGTTTTAGCTTTTTTTGTGTGTGGGATAAGTAGTTATTCTCAAGATACTACTATTAAACATAGTATTGTAAAAGGTGAAACAATTTCTAGTATTGCAAAAAAATACAATGTTTCGATTGCCGACATTTACAAGATAAATCCAGAAGCCAAAAAAACATTACATCTGAATCAAATTATCTTAATACCAAATTCTGTATCAAACATAACGAATGATGCTGAAAAAAGGAAACTAGCCAATACAACTCAAATCAGTCATCAGGTTTTGCCAAAAGAAACATTATATGGGATTACCAAACAATTTAAAACAACTACAGAATTACTCTATAAAGCCAATCCAAAACTTGAATCAGAGGGTCTGAAAAATGGGCAAATTATTGTTATTCCATCAGGCTTGACTTCAAATGAAATTGCGGGTTTATCGAATACAAATAGTAACAATGAAGGAGAAAATACTTCAACTATCACTCATCAAGTAAAGCCCAAAGAGTCTTTGTATGCAATTGCAAAACAATACGGAATCTCGTTAAAGGAATTGCAAGAGGCTAATCCGAAAATTGGGAGAAAAGGTTTAAGCATAGGTCAAGAAATTACTATTCCTGCTAATGGAAAATTACATTCTAGTGCAGTTTTAGTTGCTAATGAGAATGAAAATATTCAAACAACAGCTGGTTTAGAAACCAAAAAAACTGATTCTATTGCAGTTGATAATGTTGCGAATAAAACCGAATTCGTAACCAATGATGTTGCTCTTGGAGTTCCAGTTGCTAATACAGTTTTGGTTCAAGATAAGATTAAGGCAACAAATAGTAATAAGTCTTCAGAGATTGTTCATACTGTTCTTACCAAAGAAACCAAGTATGGTATTGCAAAACAATACGGAATTTCTGTAGCTGATTTAGAAAAGCAAAATCCGAGTATCATTACAAAACTAGAAGTTGGTGCCAAATTGACCATTCACGTTTCAAATCTACCTGTTGTTGAAGAGAAAAAAATTGAAAATGTAGTTCAAATTGGTGCAACCGAAAAACAAACAGATTCGATAAGTGTACCTATTAATTTAGCGATGGAAGAGCTAATCAATAAGTTGATTGAATCAGCATCAGATAAGATTGGGACAAGGTATAGGATTGGAGGCACTACTACAACAGGATTTGATTGTTCTGGGCTTATTTATTCTACATTTGGGTCATTTGATATTAAATTACCAAGATCATCAATCGAACAATCAACTGTTGGAGAAAGAGTTGATGATGATAATGCTCAAAAGGGAGATTTGATATTTTTTAAAACTAATGGTCGAAGTAGGATTAATCATGTTGGAATGGTGGTAGAAGTTATTGATGACGAAATCAAATTTATTCATTCCTCAACACATTCTGGAGTTATTATTTCATCAACCAAAGAGCCTTATTATCAGCGAACTTTTGCTCAGGTAAATCGGGTTCTGAAATAATTAAATCGATTTTTTTTTAACTCTTAAGGGAAACTTAAGAGTTTTTTTGTTTAAAAGAGTATTGAACAAGTCGTTTTATTTTCGAATATTTTGAGCGTTTTATTATTATACAATAAATATCTGATATTGAGGAATCTTGCAAAGTTTTGGTTGCTTAGTGTAATTCAAAATATTTTACTTAGAGTGAAGAGGTGTTAAAAACAGAAAACCCGTTTTGATGGGCAAAACGGGTTTTTCTAGTGTAGTAAGCACTTATTTAATATTAGGAAACTTGGTTTTCTAACACTAACTCTTCATTAAAAGGAAGATTCCAAGCTTCGGCAACTCCTTTGTAAAGGATTTTTCCATTAGCAATATTCAATCCTTTTCTTAATTCTTCATTTTCAGCACATGCTTTTTGCCATCCTTTGTTTGCTAATTGTATCGCATAAGGTAAAGTTGCATTTGTTAATGCTAATGTAGAAGTATAAGGAACTGCACCTGGCATATTAGCTACGCAGTAATGTACAATATCATCAATTATAAAAGTAGGATCCTCATGGGTTGTAGGAGTACAAGTTTCAATGCAACCTCCTTGGTCAACAGCTACGTCAACTAGCACAGTACCAGGACGCATCAATTTAAGCATGTCGCGTGTAATTAAGTGAGGGGCTTTTGCTCCAGGAATTAATACAGAACCAATAATTAAGTCGGCATCAACAATTGCTTTTTTGATATTGTAATTGTTAGACATTTGTGTCATAACATTAGCAGGCATAATATCGTCTAACTGACGCAAACGAGGTAAGCTAACATCCATAATTGTTACTTGAGCTCCCAGTCCTGCTGCCATTTTTGCAGCTTGAGTTCCTACAATTCCTCCGCCTAATACCAAAACTTTTGCTGGAGGTACTCCAGGAACACCTCCAAGAAGTATTCCTCTTCCTTTTAGTGGCTTCTCTAAGTATTTTGCTCCTTCTTGTATAGACATTCTGCCAGCTACTTCAGACATTGGCACTAACAAAGGTAAACTACGGTCTGTTTTTTCTACAGTTTCATAAGCTAAGCAAATTGCCTCACGCTCGATCATAGCATGTGTTAATGGTTCTGATGATGCAAAGTGAAAGTAAGTAAAAAGTAATTGATCTTTTTTGATTAAGTTGTATTCAGAGGCAATAGGCTCTTTAACCTTGATTATCATATCTGCAATCGCATAGACTTCCTCAATTGTTGATAGTATTACAGCTCCTGCAATTGTATATTCTTCATCCGAAAAACCGCTTCCTTCACCTGCTGTAGTTTGAACATAAACGCTATGACCATTATTTTTCATTTCAGCTACACCTGCTGGAGTCAAAGCAACACGATTCTCGTTATTTTTTATTTCTTTTGGTAAACCGATTATCATAAAGGTTCTTCTTATGTTTGGTATTGTGATTTTACTTTACAAATGTAGTAGATATGAAAAAAAATTTCTTCGCAATACATTTAAATAAGAAAATATTATTTTAAATTGTTAGTTTTGAATAAAATTTTTCTTTTTAAATTGTTTTTTTAATTTTTCAAAAGAAAAAATATCGGATTATTTTGTTATTTTTTAATTGTTTTATATTGGTTTTTGTTATGATTTTAGATGAAATTGACAGAAAAATATTGCGCATCCTGCAGGAAGATGCTCATTTGACACTAAAAGATATTTCGAATAGAATTAATCTTTCCTTGACTCCTGTGCATGATCGTGTGAAACGTCTTGAAAAAGAGGGTATTATAGAGCGATATGTTTCGATTTTGAATAAAAAAAAGCTTGGAAAGAACTTAACGGTTTATTGTCAAGTGACTTTGGTAAGGCAGACTTTTGATATTTCGGGTAGTTTTAATGAGGCAATTTTGAATATGCCAGAAGTATTAGAATGTAATTTTGTTTCGGGTAATTTTGATTATTTATTAAAGATTGTATTACCTGATATGGAGAGTTATCATCATTTTCATCAAATGAAATTGTCAGCACTACCCGAAGTATCCTTGGTTAATAGTTTCTTTATTATTTCGGAAGTAAAAAGTACAACTGTTTTACCTATTTGAGTAGAATAATTTAGAACTGCTGATTTTTTAGTTTGGATTAGGTGTATTAATTCAATCAAAACATTCCATCAATAATAAGTCACCTGAGTTGTGGGTAATGATTACCATTCCATCCTGAACAACACTATTGCTACTTCCAGTTCGATAGCCCATCGTTAAGCTGTCGTTTTGTAACGGATAGGTCAAGTTTTGAGAATAGATTCCAGCTACAATTCCTATTGGGATCAATGATATTGGGGTGTTGGCTGTGTACCATTTTTCGAATTTTTTGGGTAATAAAAATATTTTAGAATGGTCGTCAAGAATTACAATCTTGAGTAAATCACGATAACGGACAATATTTGTAATGTTGGTTATCGTATGATCGGCTCTTTTGCCTGTCGCCCAAACAACATTTACAGCTGGAATTTTTCTTTGTATCAGATAATCAAATGCTTTTTCTAAATCGGTTTTGTCTTGATCTGGTGTGTGTACGATTTCTAGTGGGTATTGTGTTTCTTTGTATTCTTCAGGATCGAATCCGTGATCAAAATCGCCTAATAACACATCGACCTTAATGCCTAATTTTAATACTCGTTCTATTGCTGAATCCAGAACGATTACTAGCGGTGACCATTCTAGTAGCTGTCCCAATAATTCAGGATTACATTCTGCTCCGTTGGCAATAATTAAGGCTGGTTCTTGGTCGTCGCGAACGATATGGTGTGAAGACATATGGTAGTAATGATTTACGATTTTTGATATGATATTTTAGAATTGTTATTGTCAAATTCATCAATCACCAAAGGTAGTATTTCTTTGTTTGTAAACCATAATAGACAGTTTAGATATCGTAATCGAAAATCCCAAATTACTCAATCGTATAATTCTCGGAGTCTATTTCCGAAAGTTGAAAATAACCAAAAGGGAAATTATCGGGATTGGTCTGATTTACTATGTTTCCTCTTAATGTTGATGGTGCCGTGGCAAAAGGATTTCCGCCATCGGTACCAGCAATGTTTAGTAATTTGTTCATGTAGTTTGCATATTTTTCAGTAATTCCTTGTACACTAAAAAGCATTACATCCCCTTTTTCGATATTTTCATCACGGTAATAGGCAAACATTAAATTGCCTTGAGAGAACTCGTCTGTCATAACACCATATTCAGGATAAACAATTTTAGAATTTTTAGAACCAACTAGATAAAAATTATCTTCGGTGCCATTATCTTGAAAGTAGAATTTTATTTCGTAAACATCTTTTCCTTCAATTCCAGGTTTAAGCGTTTGTTCAATTTTATCTAATACTGGACTTGCTGTAAAAATAGATGTTGAAGTATAAGTTTCGCCTTTGTAAACAATAGTAAGTTCGTAAGTATCTCCAATAACTGGAGCGAAGTTGTTACAGTTGTACAATCCAGTTTGACCATCTTCAACAAAGATATAAGTAAGCGGTGTTGCCAATGAAATATTGCTGATGGTAACAGTTGCGCCAGTTGCAACAGGTATCGTATTCGCATAATAATCAGTCGAAGTTGTTAGTTTTATTTGTTGATTGTTTCCAGTAGTTTCTTTTTGCCATTTTATGGAAGCGTCAATTACTAATTTTGGTTGAGCAGTTTCTAAATCTACTTCAACAACATCTTCACAGCTGATATAGGTTAGCGAAATGATAAGTAAGATGATATATTGTTTTATGTTTTTCATATTGAATTAAAATTTAAAATTATACGAAATAGATGGTACTGCTCCAAAAATGGATAGTTTTACTGCTTCGTTGGCACCTGTATCCGTGTTTTCTCTAAAATTTATTGAGGCAGCATTTTTTCGGTTATAAACATTGTAAATGCTGAAAACCCATTCGCTTTGCCATCCTTTTTTTCTTTCAGGTTTTGGAATATAAGTAGCTGATAGATCTAAATGATGGTAAATGGGAAGACTGTTTTTGTTGCGCTCACCATAACTTGGTACACTAATTCCTTGGTAAACATATTGTCCGTCTGGGTAACTCACAGGTTGTCCGCTTTGTAAGGTGAAATTTCCACCAAAAAACCATTTTTCACTTAAAGTGTAATTTCCAGTTACGGCCAAGTTGTGCAGTTTGTCATAGGCAGAACGATACCATTCGCCGTTATTAATTCCAATTTCATCTGGTGTTCTACCAGGAGTTCTTTGTTGTGATTTTGATATTGTATAAGCAATCCAACCATTAAATTTACCAGTGTTTTTTCGCAATAAAACTTCAAGACCATATGAGCGCATTTCGCCATTAAGAATTACCTGTTCGATAGCTTCATTGGCGATCAAATCGGCTCCATCAATGTAATCCATTCGGTTTTGAATTTCCTTGTAAAAGGTTTCAAGTTCTAAAGTGTATTTGTTTTGACTAAAATTGTTGAAATAACCAATCCCTACTTGGTCTGCAATTTGAGGTTTTAGATAATTGTCGCTAGGAGTCCAGACATCGAGTGGTGTTGGTGATGCAGTATTAGATATCAATTGAAGATATTGTACCATGCGATTGTAGCTGGCTTTTATAGATTGATTTGGATTTAATTCATAGGCAATGGCAAAACGCGGTTCAAAATAACCGAATGATGCTATTGTTTGATTCTTTTTGTACGAAGTTGTGCCGATAGGTGTGGCTTTTTCATAAATTTTTAATTCCGAATCGTATGCAACAGGCTGATTGTTTTCATATAAATTTACTGTCGAACTCCCTAAACGATTAAATAAACTATATCGAAGACCGTAGTTTACAGCCAATTTTGAAGATATTTTTTGTTCGGCTTCAATGTAGATGCCGTTTTCAAAGGCATATTTTTTTTCTAATTGTTTATGATTCGTTCCCGAATTTTCTCCTTTTGGATTAATTGTTCCAGGATTAAAATCATAGTAGATAGAATTGAAGCCATAATTCAATTTTATCGAATTGGATAAATAATGTTTGAAATCGTATTTTAGATTATAGTTTTTAATGCCAGAATCCCAGTTGAATCCTAAGAAATCTAAGTCTAATCCGTAATAGTAATTACTGTAGATGAGTGACAAATTTGAGAATAATTTGTCACTAAAAAGATGATTCCATCTTAAGTTCATTGTTGCATTTCCGTAGGTGTTTGCAAAAGTATCATTTAACGAAAAAACATCACGTCCAAAATAACCTGACAAATAAAGGCTATTGTTTTGATTGAGTTTGTAATTTAATTTGGTGTTTAAGTCATAAAAATAAGCCGAGTTGTCATTGCCAGATAGCTTTAGGAATAAATGTGCATAAGATGCTCTTCCGCCCACTAAGAATGATCCTTTGTCTTTTACAATTGGGCCTTCCGCAAGAATACGACTGGTGATTAAACCAACTCCTCCATTCATGTGAAAATCATTACTGTTTCCGTCTTTTTGATAAATATCTAAAACAGATGAAGCTCTTCCTCCATATTTGGCAGGAATACCACCTTTGTATAATTTTAAATCTTTGATGGCATCTGGATTGAAAACAGAAAAGAAACCAAAAACATGAGAAGAATTAAATATGGTAGCTTCATCTAAAAGGATTAGGTTTTGGTCGGCACCACCACCTCGAACATTAAATCCAGATTGACCTTCACCAGCATTAGTAACCCCTGGTAAAAACAAAATGGATTTGATTACATCTACTTCTCCCATAACCACAGGCATTTTTTTGATGGACGAAATGGATAGTTTGTTGACACTCATTTCGGGTTTTCGGATGTTGGCAGTGTTTTTTTCAGAACTTATAACAACCTCTTTTAGCTGTTGACCAGATTCGGTAAGAGAATAATTTTTCTTCGTGTTTTGAGTCAAATTTATTTTTTCGTTTACCGTTTCAAAACCGACATATGTAATTTCCATTTCATATTCTCCTTTGGGTAAAGTGAGTGAATAAAAACCATATTCATTGGTCGTTGCTCCAATTTTTAAACTCGGAAAATAAACATTGACTCCTATTAAAGTTTCATTGCTTTTAGAGTCCGAAATTGTTCCGCTTATAATAAATTTTTGTTTGTTATTACTTTCTTGCGAAAAAACATGTAGCGAATTGAGGAGTATTATAATAATTAGAAGGCTTTTTTTGAGAATCATCGGTCGATTTTTAGAATAGCAAATTTCAATAAATTGCAGTTGCTTTCGTACTTACAACTTGTTAATCTATCGTTAAAAAATATAAATAAATATTCCATAAAAAGGTTTCTTTTTGATAGAATAGTTGTGGGTGTAAGTAATTGAATTTTAGATTTCTTGAAGGATAATTGAGTTGTCTTCAGTTTTTTGTTTGGTCTTTCTTTTCACCATTTTACTAACTCGTGACATTAGAATTATGGATAGTATTGAGATGCATATGATGATTATACCTAAAGTATCATAATGTTCTAACGGACTTATTTTGTCTTTTTGTACCACTATCGTTCCTGCAAAAGCAGCAGCAATTCCGCCAGCAATTTGTTGTAACGATGAGTTAATACTCATAAAGGCTCCGCGATCTTGCATTTCTGGAATTGAGGTTACCAAAGCAGTCGAAGGAACCATTCTTCCCATAATTCCTACCATCATTAAAACATTAAAAAGGGCAACTAAAACAAAAGGGGTAACTCCTAAATTGGTATAGATTCCAATCATGATAATAGCCCATAAAGAGCCAAAGGTAAAAATTTTAAATTTATCGATTTTGTCACTCAATTTCCCTATTATAGGCATCACAAAAAGAGTTGCCAAGCCCGAAATCATAAATAACATTGGTAATTCGTTTTCGGTTATGTGTAAATTGTTTATGGCAAAAGCGCTTCCAAAAGGCATCATCATAAAACCTCCAATTGATAATAAAGCAGTTGCTGTAAAACCTATGCGATAATCTTTTTTGGTAATGGTGTTGAATAAATGCTTTATCGCTGATTTGTTTGATTGTACTTCCAAATGTTTTGTGATAGGCTTTACTTTAATTGCAATAATAGTTGCAATAATTCCAGCCATAGCAGCAACCCATATAAAGGGTGCGTGCCAACCCCAAGCATTTGCTAAATATAACCCGATTGGGATTCCTAGAATTTGACTAGCTCCAAATCCCATTTGTATAAATCCCATAACTCGTCCACGTTGCTCAAGACTAAACAAATCGGCTACAATTGCCATTGATATAGAACCGATAACGCCGCCAAACAAACCTGTGATAATTCTTGCTGCTACAAGCCAATAATACGAAGTAACTATTCCGCATAAAATTGTGCCAGCAATAAAACCGATATAAAAGAATAAAAGTAATTTCTTTCGGTCAAATTTATCAGCAAAACCAGCTGTCAATAGTCCTGAAATACCTGCGCTAAAAGCATATGCAGAAACTACTAAACCAAAATGTGTTGGTTTTAGATCTAAAGATTTCATCAGAATATCGCCCAGTGGAGACATTACCATAAAATCTAGAATTACCGTAAATTGGGTAATAGCTAATAGAAATACAGCCAATTTTTGATAGGAAGTAAATGATAATTCCGAAGTGTTTTTTTTCATTTTAGAGTAGTTTAGTCTAGTATTTTACAACTAAAATTTTGCTCGTTTACAAGCTTAATTATTTCTGTTTCGGTTAAGGTGTTGGTTTCTATTCGTAAAACGCAATCAATGTCTTCTTGGTCAATATGCCATTGATAGATTTCTGAATTATGATCTAATATTTCTTTTATTGATTGTTTGTCGTCCTGAGTTTTTATGTTGGTAGCAAAGATTAATATATTTTCTAATTGGTTTTTCATGGTTATTTGTTTTAAGGTGTCAATGCTTTAAGTACACATTCGAATGCTTCGTCTGTTGCTTCTTTAGTTAGGGAAAATGGAAATCCTGCCATATTTTTTCCTTCATTGTGAAATCGGAGTAGTGTGTATAAAGGGCCGTAGGCAATACTCCAGAAAATTTCTTTGGGCATGGGTTTCAATTCTTTTCGTGTAATGGCATTTTTTAAAAAAATGTTCATTATGTTTTTAAAATCATGGATGCTTGCTTCCAAAATATGATCTCTATAACTAGAGTAGCTCAGTAATTCCCAACAAGCAACTTGGTTTGGATTTTGTGTTGCAAATCGGATTCTGTTTTCCCATTGCTTGCGTAAGCCCTCTCCAAAAGACATTGTTGTCGAAAAATCATAGATCATTTCTTTAAAGAAATTTTGACCAATTTCAACTCCGATCCTTTTAATCAAATCATCTTTGTCGGAATAATAGATGTATAGAGTAGCTACAGAAATGTTACTTTCTTTGGCTAGTCGATTCATGCTGAAACCTTCAATGCCATTTTTGACCAGCATTTCAATGGCTTTTTGTTTGACTATCTCTTCTTTGTTGGTATCTCTTGTTCGCATATTTTTGTTTTACCAAACAAAAATATTAATTATAAATGAATGTTCGCTTATTTATAAAAAAGATTAATATGTTAAAGTTTTTGATTAAAAATGGAAGGGAAGAGATTTGGTAAAAAAAAGACAACCCTTTCGAGTTGTCTTTGAAATATATAAACTAAGGATAAAAATTAAGCTGTTTTTAAAGCGGTAATTTTATCTAAAATTGTATTGAATGTAGTGCTTGGACGCATTGCTTTGCTTACCAATTCTGGAGTTGGTTGGTAGTAACCCCCTATAGTTTGTGGTTTGCCTTGTGCTTCGATTAATTCAGTGTTGATTTTAGCTTCGTTAGCTTCCAATTCTGCAGCAATAGGAGTGAAGATGGCTTTTAATTCTTCATCTTTTGTCTGAGCAGCTAGAGCTTGAGCCCAGTAGAATGCTAAATAAAAGTGTGAACCTCTATTGTCTATTTGTCCTACTTTACGAGCTGGAGATTTATCATTAGCCAAGAATTTATCATTAGCTTCATCTAAAGTTTCAGATAAAACAATTGCTTTTGCATTGTCTAATGTTTGTCCTAAGTGTTCTAAAGAAGCTCCTAAAGCAAGGAATTCTCCAAGTGAATCCCAACGTAAGTATCCTTCTTCGATAAATTGCTCAACGTGCTTAGGAGCTGATCCTCCAGCACCAGTTTCGAACAATCCACCACCGTTCATTAATGGAACGATTGATAGCATTTTGGCAGAAGTTCCAACTTCAAGAATTGGGAATAAATCGGTTAAGTAATCGCGTAATACGTTTCCTGTTACCGAGATAGTATCTAGACCTTTAACTATTCTTTCTAAAGTATATTGAGTCGCTTCAATTGGGCTTAAGATACGAATATCCAAAGCTGATGTGTCGTAATCTTTTAAATATTTCTCAACTTTAGCAATCAATTCTCTATCGTGTGCTCTGTTTTTGTCTAACCAGAATACAGCTGGAGTGTTAGATAAACGAGCTCTGTTTACTGCTAATTTAACCCAGTCTTGAATTGGAGCATCTTTGGCTTGACACATTCTGAAAATGTCATTCGTTTCAACATTTTGTTCCATCAAAACTACTCCGTTTTGGTCAATAACACGAACAACACCGTCTGCTTTCATTTGGAAAGTTTTATCGTGAGACCCGTATTCTTCTGCTTTCTGAGCCATCAAACCTACGTTTGGTACGCTTCCCATTGTTCTTGGGTCGAAGGCACCATTTTTTTTGCAAAAATCAATGGTAGCGGTATAAACACCTGCATACGAACGATCTGGAATAATTGCGATTGTATCTTGAGCTTTTCCATCTTTATTCCACATTTGTCCAGAAGTACGGATCATAGCTGGCATAGAAGCGTCAACGATTACATCTGAAGGTACATGTAAGTTGGTGATTCCTTTATCAGAATTTACCATAGCCAATGCTGGCCCGTTTTCGATAGCTTGTGCTAAGGCAGCTTCAACTTCTGCTTGTTCTGGTTGTCCAGCTATTTTTGCATAGATGTCGCCTAAACCATTGCGAGTATCTATGTTAATTCTTTTGAATAAATCAGCGTATTTTGCAAATACATCTGCGAAATATACTTCAACAATTGCACCAAAGATAATTGGGTCAGAAACCTTCATCATGGTTGCCTTTAAGTGTGCTGAAAGTAAAACACCTTCTTTTTTGGCTTCAGCAATAGTTTCGGCTACGAAAACTTTCAAAGCTGAAATGTTCATTACGGAGCTATCGATGATTTCTCCTGCTTTTAACGGAGTGCTTGCTTTTAAAACGGTAGTAGAACCGTCTTTGGCAATAAATTCAATTTTTACATCATTTGCTTCTGCAACAGTTACTGATTTTTCACTTCCATAAAAATCGCCTTTAGACATAGAGGCTACTTTAGTTTTAGAATCTGATGACCAAGCTCCCATAGAATGTGGGTTTGCTTTTGCGAAATTCTTAACAGCTCTTGGTGCTCTACGGTCTGAGTTTCCTTCACGTAAAACAGGATTTACGGCAGAGCCTAATACTTTCGAATATTTTCCTTTAATTTCCTTTTCGGCATCATTTTGTGGATCTTCAGGGAAATTTGGTACTGCATAACCATGAGATTGTAATTCGGCAATTGCAGCTTTCAATTGTGGTACGGATGCAGAAACATTAGGTAATTTTATAATGTTAGCTTCTGGAGTTGTGGCTAGTTTTCCAAGTTCGGTAAGGGCATCTCCAATTTTTTGATCTTCTTTTAAAAATTCTGGAAAATTGGCTAGGATTCTTCCTGCAAGTGAAATGTCTCGGGTTTCAATTTCGATATTTGAAGTAGCAGTAAATGCTTGGACAATAGGTAAAAAAGAGTAGGTAGCCAATAATGGAGCCTCATCTGTTAATGTGTAAAAAATTTTCGCTTTTGATGTCATTTTTTTATTTTTTATCTAAAACTTAGGTTTGTAAGTGGCCTTTCTGATAACAATACAACGATTGAGTGAAGGCTGGCAAAGATACAAAATGATGTTGGAAATGTGTTTTAAAATTTGTATAAAAAAATCATATTACAGAGCTATTCTGTGATATTTTGAATTTGATATTTTTAGAGGCTTTTCATTTGTGAATTGCCAATTTTTTAGTGGATAATTGTCAAAAAAAAAGTCCCAAATTCGATTGGTATCGAAATGGGACTCTTTGAAATTAATGAAGTTAACGAATTATCTTCTTTTATCTTTAATTTTAGCTTTTTTACCAGTAAGTTCTCTGAAGTAGAAAATTCTTGCTCTACGTACGTGACCTTTCTTGTTGATTTCAATTTTTTGTAAAGCTGGTAAGTTAACTGGGAAGATACGCTCTACACCAACTGAACCTGACATTTTACGGATTGTAAAAGTTTCAGTGATTCCAGTACCTCTTCTTTGAATAACAACACCTTTAAAAAACTGTGTTCTTGTTTTTTCACCCTCTTTAATTTCGTAGTAAACTGTGATTGTGTCTCCAGCTCCAAAATCAGGGAAATCTTTTTTTGCTACAAATTCGTCTTGAACGAATTTCAATAAATCTGCCATTTTGTTTTTATTTATGGATTTTATATTAGAGCAACATTCACGGGTCTCGCCAGAGGTTGGTCTAAATCGGGTGCAAATATAATCAAAAATCTTAAAACTGAATTCTTTTTTTTAAGTTTTTGTTTGTTCTTTAAAAAATTGTTTTATAGGGATTTATGATTTTATAAGAGTAAAAAAAAAGAGCTTTTTAGTAAAAGCTCTTCTGTATTAAGATGTGTTCAGTAAAAATGTTAAAGAACCATTTTTGCTAATTTTACTTTTCGTTTAGTGCTTTTGATACTTTTATTAAGACCACTTGATTTTTTTACACCTAACGATGAAGCAAGACTTTTGTCTCTTTTGTCAAATAATTTATCTACTTCTTTATCGCGATCTTCTTTAGATAAATTCTTTTTGTCTAAGCCAAGCAATCCTGTTACTAATTCGTTGTTGGCTTTTTCATAGCTAGCTTTTTCGCTGGCATTTAATGATACGCCATTGGTGTTATTTAATTCTTTTAGAAGAGATGCTTTGTTTAGACCTTGAGCATAAGAAGTTACCGAGATTAAAAAGGCGAGAACCAGACTTAATTTGAATAATGACTTTTTCATAGTTTTATTAATTTTCGTTGATAATGCTTTTATTTAGAAATATAAATTTATGAAAATTACGCATTATGGTGTGATTTTTCCTTGTTTTATTTTTTGGATTATTTCTTGGTTTTTTTCGTCTGTTTTGGCTTTGATGTCACTGTATTTATTTATGCCTAATGAGGAGGTCAAACTTTTGTCTCTCTTGTCAAAAAGTTTATCGATTTCTTTGCTGCGAATTTCTTTGGATAAATTCTTTTCGTCTAAGCTAAGTAAGCCCGAAATTAGTTCGATATTAGTGTTTTCGAATGTGTTTTTTTCTGTGGCTGTTAGTTCTATACCGTATGTTTTATTGAGTTCATTCAATAAAGAAACTTTGTTGATCCCTTGGGCAAAGGAAATGAATGAAGTAAAAAATAGAACAGTAAAAAATAATTTTGCGAACGACTTTTTCATGGCTTTATACTTTAAAGGATTATTATATACGAACGGTATTTTTAGTCTAAAAGTATAAGATTGTGAAATTTAATCGTTTAGCAAGTCCGGTCTTCTTTTTTTAGTGTGTTCGTAGGCGGTATCTTCTCTCCACTTGTCAATTTTGGCAAAATGGCCACTCAATAACACATCTGGAACTTTCCATCCTTTATAATCGGCAGGTCTTGTGTAGATAGGTCCTGAGAGTAATCCGTCTTGAAAACTGTCTGTCAAAGCCGAGGTTTCGTCGCTTAGAACACCTGGAATCAATCGAATGATAGAATCGCATAATACCAAAGCTCCCAATTCTCCACCGCTCAAAACATAATCTCCAATAGAAATTTCTTTGGTGATAAAATGATCGCGTACACGTTGGTCAACACCTTTGTAATGTCCACAAAGAATAATGATGTTTTGATAAAGCGACATAGTGTTGGCCATTTTTTGATTCAAAGTTTCGCCATCTGGAGACATATAGATTACTTCGTCATATTCCCTTTGACTTTTCAAATGTGTAATGCAAGCATCAATTGGCTGAACAGTCATAACCATTCCAGCGCCACCACCAAAAGGATAGTCGTCAACACTTTTTTGTTTATTGGTCGTATAGTCTCTTAAATTATGAAAATGAACTTCGACAAGTCCTTTGTCGATAGCACGTTTCATTATCGAAGCTTCAAATGGACTTCTTAATAATTCAGGTAATACGGTTATAATGTCAATTCTCATGTTGTACTTTTATGGACTGCAAATATAGTTCACAAATTTTAATATCAATATTGGTGCATCGTAAATCAGCTAAAACTCCATTCTTTATAATTCAATTCTTTTTTGATTTTTTCTTCAATTCGATCCGATAATCTTTGGTTGAAATCAATTTTAGTAATGGCTTCAATTTCGTCAATATTTTTTGCAAAAGTATAAAGCGGAGCATCAGAATCTTTATTGGGAACCAAAAACGAAATCATAACCAATGCATCATCCTGAACCCGAACCACAATTTTGAAGAAATATTCCGGAACCGAAACTTCTTCTTCGCCTATAGTGATCAAATTATCATGCAAAATTCCGCCGGTAACTATAAAAAGAGCTGTGTATTTATCGGCCCAATACCTTATTTTTTGTTCCAATCTATTCCAAACACCGGCATTAAAATCTCTGTTTTGCGGGGCTACATTCGAGGTCAAAAAAGTGTCCTTGTAGGCTTCCGCAGAAAATTTCATATCGGCTGCAGGAACCAGATGGCCTTTGTCGTAGCCAGCATTTTTATAGTTATTCCAGTGTGCCGATTCGGTATCTACAAGAGGGTCCTGCTTAAAATAAGGGCGTTCGTAATGATGCTCAAACTGTGATTTTCCAGTCAAATAATAGGCAGCCCATTCTGCCTGTTCATGCTCTTCAGAGTAGGATAAAAAGAAATGTTTATGTCTTATGATACTCATTGTAAGGCGTTTTTTTTTTGGAGGTTGCTACTAAACGTTAAATTGTTTTAGATGGTGATTAATGTGGTTCCACATCAATTTATTCCAATCCTCATAAGTCATTTTCCCCCATAACGGATGATCCATCAGGGTAATAACGTGTTGGCCTTCACTAAAACGACTAAAATTTTTTATCAATTCATTTTTAACATCCTCAAAGTCGTATTGACCAGTATAAATTAATTCTTTAGCAGTTGGACTGTTGGGCTTAAATTCGGAGTTTAATATTTTGTTTTTAAGTAGTTTTCCTATTAGCTTAAAGAAAAACGGAACCTTAATTTCGTTTTCTCCAAAAGCAACAATTATGGCTTCGTTACAATGTTTACACATTTGGTCCACCGTCATTTTTCCCCACAAAGCCTTGCTGTCTGGCTTAAGCAAATTAATTCTAGTAATTATTGAGTTATTGTCAGTCTTACTGTATATCGACCCCATTGGTAATTTGATTTTAGTTACAATTGATAAACAAATATAAATCATTGTGCCCAAATTTACTATTGCTTTCCAAACCCAAAATTTCGAAAGGAGGAAGAGGGAACAAATTTTCTGGAGCAATTTCCTGCTCTCCATTTCAAGCTTGTTTGCAGCTGTTTTTTTTTCTAAGCCCCAAAAGGAGCTTCCTTTGGTCGCTCTTTTGGGTCAGGAAAAATACACAGCTCCATCACAAGGCTTTCCATTGCGATCAGGGCTAGGCTCAAGTGTAAATAGTAACTGTAAGTAATTTGTTCCGATAATTTAGTTTTCAAAAACTAGGACACTGATAATTTTAATATATTTACGAGCCAAGAATTTTAAACGTAATTGAGTTAAGCGGTTAGTAATCAATAATTGTAATTTATACTTATGGCTTTTAGATTTACCGAATTTGGATTTATAAATGCACTTTGGTCATTAATTCCTATCTTTCCAACTTGGACATTATTTCCAGGTATACTTACTGCTATGGGAATACAAGAAATTACTAATAACTGCGAAACAAGTTACAAAATAGTTCTGTGGACTTCCATATTATTGACTGTTTTATTGATTATTATTTATACCTATAAAATTGACAAAATTTCATTTAAATCAGAAAAACACATTAAATATAACTTTAGATTTTGGAGTTTAATACTTTACACTTTGGTAAATACATTAGGTTTAATACTAATTATAGGCATTAATTTAGCTTGTAAAGGAGATGGACAGACTTTATTAGCTTGTATTATGTCTGGACCTATTGCAAGTTTGACACTTATTGCTTTTGGATTATTAATAGATATAAAATTGTCCTTAGACTAATATTAAAATTAAAACAACTGTTGCCGTTACAAGCGATTTGGATAATAGGCTTAAAGGAAAGATGGTTTTGTACTTGAAAATTTGTCCCCAATCGAAAAAACTCGCATCATTAACCCCAAACCTCGCAAAGCCGCGGAACGTAGGCAGATATTTTAGATAAGAATAGAGAATAATTTGAAAAGAGAGATTTTAATTTTTTTACTATGTTTAACTATAGTTCCAAATGTATTTTGCCAAGATAACTTGGAAATTAATACCAATTGGGAAAAGTTAAATCAACAATTAAAATTACGAACCGAAATAGTTTTTGAACTTTCCAAGCAACTTCAAAAATCAAAAAAGATTGATAAAGTAGAATTAAAAAACACAGAACTTTATGCAAAAGAATTAAAACTGGCTTGTGAAAAAAAAGTTTTTAATAAAGATGCTGTAGATTTAATTAAAGAAAAAAATGCAGAACTAACAACTTCGCTTACTCATGATTTAGTTAATTTAGAATTAGACACTAAACTTAGAGATAAAGAAGAAATTAAATCAATAATGGATAAATTACTTGTAGTTGAAAAACAGCTTCTTACGGAAATTAAAAACTACAATGAAAGTTGCAAAAAATATAAAAAAGAAGAATTAATTTTTAATATTCAGAACGGAAACAAATCTTAGAAGTAAGTAACTAACGAATAAAAATCATCTGTCAATAACCGTCACAATCGATTTGCAGATTTAGTGGAATTATTGTTTTTAAACACTATTTTGGTTTTACAGAAAACACTTAGTTTTAAATCTATAAACAGTGTGTTTATCAATATATTATAAGTTAATTTGCGAAGCCCTTTACCAAATATTAAAAGAGAAATGATATTTAGGATTAACTCTCATAATGCAGGAATTTTGACTAGAGAAGAATTGACAATCTCGCAATGGGATAGTAAAATTGATAGATTTACAAATCTGACTGAATTTATTGATGATAATAGTCTTATAGAATCATTAAAGTTGGAATTCAATCTTAATGATAAGCAAGTTAAGGAAATTGAAGGCTTGCTAAATAATGAAACCTTCCGAAATTTTAAATTTAGTTGCTCAAAATATGAACACTTCAAAATTGAACCAATCTATCTTGATATAAAAAATAATAAAGGGAAACTCATTTATTGGAAAGATTGGGATTATATATTTCAAAAAATTGAGGACGAATATTTTTTGTGGTGTTATTTAGGAGGTATAGCTGACATACAAAGAGAGATCAAATTGAGCGAAGAACATATTAAAATGTACAACAAAATTGGTTTAGCGCAAATAGATTATTTAATTGCGAATTTAAAAAAGCTTAATGATTCAACAGAGTATAAAAATGCGATTGAAGAAAATAGACGAATAATATAAAAACGGCCACTAATATTGTGTTTGTGAAAGAGCGTGTTAATTGCAAAATTAAGGGTCAATACTTTTTACCTATACTCTTTGTAAGTACTTGATAATAGTTGGTGTTCGTATTCATATTGAAAAAATGAAACTTTAAGATTATAAAAAATATATTATGCCATTTGTACGAATAAGTTTGCCTAAAAAATTTTCACAAGAAACTAAAGATGGAATTTCAAAATCTATACATAATTCTTTAGTGCAGGAATTTAATATTCCACAAGACGATTATTTTCATATTATTGAAGAATTAGAACCACATCAAATAAAATATCCAGAAACTTATTTGGGAATTGCTCACACATCCGACATCGTTTATATTCAAATTATAGCAGGACAAGGTCGGACATTGGAACAAAAGAAAGGCTTGTATAGAGAAATAGCCAATCGAATAGCCAATACGACAACTGTTACCCAAAATAACATCATCATTGTTCTCCTTGAAAATGACGGAAGACAAAATTGGTCATTTGGAAATGGGAAAATTCAAGAACCTAAGCATTTGAATAAATGAAAATATCAAAATGCATTATCATATAAGATAGTTACTGGCTATATTTGCACAACTACGGGGAAAGCTGAAAACCAAAACAGAGTAAGCAAAAAAAACGAAATGAAAAAAATATTATTAGGTTTAGTTGCTTTGATACTATTATCAAGTTGTGCTGTAAATCAAACAATTAAATATGATGGTTTAAAATTAGATTTGTTTGACATAAAAACAAAGAATATAGATTTAGCACTTTTAGACCATCGTGAACAAGTTGTTAATGGTTCTAAAAAGCCAGATTTTGTAGGTTATATGAGAAGTGGTGTGGGTATTGCGTATACCATAAAAACTAAAAGCAAGAATGAATTTGTTGTAGACTTATCTAATAATATAGTTAATTCATTAGCCAAATTTGATATAAATGTTACTAATTTAAAAACAAAATATCAAGATGACGAGAATACTGTAAAGCAAGAATTACTAAAGCTAAACGGAAATAAAAAAATACTTTTAGTCATTGACCAATTACATACTGATGGTTATGGAATTGAGTTTTTAAAATATAAAATCAATCTTTATATCTACGATAAAGACGGAAAATTATTGAAATATAAAGCTATTAATGGGGATGAAAAATTAGGCGGAAATATTGCATTCGGTCCAGGTTCATATAAAACATATATGCCCGATGCTGTTTCAAAATTATTTGAAAATATTTTAAAAGACAAAGAAATTTTAGAGATAATTAATAATGATTAAAACATTCAAAAACAACACCTAAATATTAATACAGCCAGTAACAGCCGTTACACGAGATTTGGGCATTAGGCTAAATTTAAAGATGGTCTTGTATTTGGAAGATTTGGCAAATCCGAAAATAGGGCTTAATTTAATCCCAAACCTTGTGTAGCGTCAGAACGATATCGAAACATATTTTATCTTTAACGGACAAGGTGCTGTACGAACAGGAACAATAATAAATGAAGATATCATTTGGAACGATGAGCAGGAAGTAAATACAGGAGATTGTTTCATTATTTATCCAGGAGAAATTCATGAGTTTAAAAATATATCTGAAGAAGCATTGCTGATAATTGCAACAGCTCCGTTGCGCCGCAGTCAAAAAGATAGGTGTTTTGACGATAGCACAAAATGCCCAAACTGCTAACAACAGTCATAATCGTTTTGCGGATTTACTAGAATTATCGTTTTTAAACACTATTTTTGTTTTATCAAGAATTTTTTGTCCTAAAAACCCAAAGTCACTTGTAGTGACTCAATGAAAAACCTCAATGAAAAACCTATTCTATATTCTTATTTTGTTTTTTTGTAACCAATTGTTTTCACAAAAAATTACGGTGCATACAATGTATAAAAGTATTCCGCCACAAGAATTTTCGTTAGAAGACAACGATTTTGTATTCGATATAAATGAGGGAACTCTCATCAAGACTAATACTAAGGAAGCCATAGAAAATAAGTTTTTTATCGAGTTCAAAAAAGAATTCTACGATTCTAACAACGATTTCTATTTTGTAGAATATAAAACCGATTTCAAAAAACGTTCGCAATATACAGGAGACAAATCAGATGTGGGCCTTTTTACAATTATGTACGATAAAAAAGACGGAATCGTTTTGGCGGTTTTTCTAAATTTGTTAGAAGCCGAAAACACCGCTTTGTATCTTACCGAGAAAGGTGAGGAATCTCCAAAAGTGAAAACACTTTTTGAATAATTTGATAACTAAAAAAAAATAAATGACATGCAAAAATTTGGATCAAGCAAAGAGTTTTTAAAAGACGAAGATTTCGAATGGGAAGTTGTTGGCGAAGGTATCAAACGCAAAATCATGGGTTATGATGATAGTATCATGATGGTAAATGTGCTGTTTGAAAAAGGAGGAATAGGTACGCCGCATAGTCATTATCACGCTCAAGTAACCAATGTAGCCAAAGGATCTTTTGAAGTAACCATTGACGGTGTTACTAAAATAATGAATGCAGGTGATTGTTTTTATATTCCACCACATATTGTGCATGGAGTGGTTTGTTTGGAAGAAGGTTTGTTGATTGATGTTTTTAGTCCGATTCGAGAGGATTTCATGCAGAAAATGACTTACTAAAAAACCTGTTTGATTGATAAAATTATATTTTTTTTTAAAGTTTTGGTAAAGATTAGAGTGGTACTTTTGCAAAATGAATTTATCCAAAACTAACGTATTGTTTATGGCGGCCTGTACAGGTCTTATAGTTGCTAATCTATATTATTGCCAACCTCTAATTGTTTTAATTGCGAAGGAATTTAATATTCCCGAAGCCAATGCCGGAACGATAACCTATTTTACTCAAGCTGGATATGCAATAGGCTTGTTTTTTATGGTGCCTCTTGGTGATAAACTGGAACGTAAGAAACAAATTTTAATGACCACTTTTGCTTCTGTAATCGCATTGATGATTGCAGCTACGGCCAAAAGTTTCTTAGTTTTAGAAATCGCTTCTCTATTAATTGGTATCACATCCATAGTTCCGCAACTTATTTTGCCTCTAGCAGCCTCATTAAGCAGTCACGAACAAAGAGGAAAAGTTATTGGAACTATTATGAGTGGTTTGTTGGTCGGAATTTTATTATCGCGAACGCTTAGCGGATTTATCGGACAATTGCTTGGGTGGCGATCAATGTTTTATATCGCTGCTGGGATTTGTCTTTTGATCTTTTTTGTTATTCAACGTACTTTTCCAGAAAACCGACCGCTGTTTAAGGGAACTTATGGTGAGTTAATACGATCCTTGTTTACATTAATCAAAACACAACCTATTTTGCGCGAAGCAACTCTAATTAATGTTTTTAGCTTTGCACAGTTTGGCGCTTTTTGGACCACTATGGTTTTGTTACTTTCTGGAGAGCCATTTCATTTTAATAGTGCTACCATTGGTTTGTTTGGAATCGTAGGCGCTTCTGGAGCCTTGGCAGCACCTTTGGTTGGAAAAATGGGCGATAAAGGAAATTCTAGAATTGCCATTGGTTACGGATGTTTGTTGATTTTAATTAGTTTTCTAACTTTTTATTTTTCGATAGAAAGTGTCATCGGAATTGCAGTAGGGATTGTATTTATCGATATCGGTATTCAAGTAGTTCACATTTCAAACCAAACTCGAGTGTATGCTTTGTTGCCAGAAGCTAGAAATAGATTGAATACGGTTTTTATGTCGTTTAGCTTTTTAGGAACTGCAGCAGGATCTGCTTACGGATTGCTGTTGTGGAAAATTGGTGGTTGGCATGCGGTAACCATCGGTTGTATGGTTTTGTCATCATTGGCTTTGATTGTTTATGGCCTTACCTATAAAGCTAAAAAATAAATAATCGTACAGCAAGTAATTGCAAAAATGAACTATTATTTCTCTTTAGCCCCGATAGTAGCGAAAATCTCCCGATTTAGAAAAACAAGGCTTTTTAGCCGTAGTTTTTGTTAATCGGGAATTGCAGCGAATAGCGGGAACCCATACTCGCTGAAAATGCCTAATTTTTCTGCTCCTAAAGAAAAGAATACTATAAATTTCAAGTTAATTTATTCTTATAGTAAATGACATTGAATAGTTAACTCTAAATATTTTTGTAAATTCGCACCTCAATAAAAAATAAACAAAATGGAAAACGGAATATACGCTAAATTCAATACCGATAAAGGTTCGATTTTGGTAAAATTAACACACGATTTAACTCCAGGAACAGTTGGAAACTTTGTAGCTCTAGCTGAAGGAAATATGGAAAACAGAGTAAAACCTCAAGGACAAAAATTCTATGATGGTTTGAATTTTCATAGAGTAATTCCTGATTTTATGATTCAAGGAGGTTGCCCTAAAGGAACAGGAACAGGAGATCCAGGTTATAAATTTGATGACGAATTTCATCCATCTTTAAAACACGACAAACCAGGAGTGCTTTCTATGGCAAATTCTGGACCAGGATCTAATGGTTCTCAGTTTTTTATCACTCACGTTTCTACACCTTGGTTAGACAATAAACATACTGTTTTTGGTCATGTAATCGAAGGGCAAGAAGTGGTTGATGCTGTTGCTCAGGGAGATGTTTTGAAAACTTTAGAGATTATTAGAGTAGGTGAGGAAGCTCAAAAATGGAATGCTATCGAAGCTTTTATTGGTTTAAAAGGTGCTCGCATGAAAAGAGAAGCTGCTGCTAAAGCGGAATCTGAAGCAAAAATGGAACAATTAGCAGCTGGTTTCCAAAAAACAGACAGTGGTTTACGTTACCAATTCATCCAAAAAGGGGAAGGTAAAAAAGCTGAAGCTGGAAAAACAGTTTCAGTTCACTACGAAGGTTCTTTAGAAAATGGAAAAGTTTTTGATTCTTCTTACGCTCGTAAAAAACCAATCGAATTCAAATTAGGAATTGGACAAGTTATTGAAGGTTGGGACGAAGGTATTGCTTTGTTGCAAGTAGGAGATAAAGCTCGTTTTGTGATTCCATCTGATTTAGGATACGGACCTGCTGGAGCTGGAGGTGTTATTCCACCAAATGCAATCTTAATTTTTGATGTTGAATTGATGGATGTAAAATAAGTCAATCAATTATATATAAGCAGCCGTTTCAACCTAGGTTTGAAATGGCTGTTTTTTTTAAATGTTTTCAGTTTTAACTGGTTTTTCTATAATTATAGATGGCCATCGCATTGAGTACAATTGCAAAAATGATTAAATAAATAAATTCAGTACTTACATCTGAAAATTCACTTCCCTTTAAAACAATCAAGCGAACTACAGTAACAAAATGGGTTACAGGTGTCAATTGCGAAATGACTTTTGCCCAGTTTGGCATACTGTCGGTGCTGGTAAAAAGTCCGCTCATCAAGATAAAAATCATCATAAAGAAAAATGCTATAAACATAGCCTGCAATTGAGTATCTGCAAAAGTCGAAATAAGCAACCCAAATCCCAATAAAGCAATTAGATACACTCCCGAAAACAGATACAATGTAGAGAGGCTACCTTGGGGGTAAATTCCGTAAATGATATACATTACTACTAAACCTAACGTAAAAACAATCTGACCAACAATCCAAAAAGGGATAAGTTTGCCTAAAATAAACTGCCATTTTTGAATAGGGGTCACGTTGATTTGTTCGATGGTACCAATCTCTTTTTCTCGGACAATATTAAGTGCTGTAATAAATGCACCAATCATAGTTAGGAGTATTACCAAAATTCCCGGAACCATAAAATATTTGTATTCGGCTTTTGGATTGTACCAGTTTGAACTGGTAGTCGTAATAGAAGCCATAGGAATTGCATTGCCTTTGGGTGATTTGAAATTGATATCCAGATTCTGATTAAAATCGTTAATTACAGATAACAGATAGGTTCCTCCAATTGATGATTTCGTTCCGTTGATAGCATCTACTGCGATGTTTATTTTTTGTTTTCCGTCTCGTAATAAATTGCGTTCAAAATTATCAGGAATTTCTAAAACCAAATCGGTGTTGCCGTCTTCAATGTGTTTCAAACCTTCGGTGTAAGACAAAGGAGAGTCTATAATCTGAAAATAACTAGACGAAGCAATCTTGGTAATTAGTTTTTGCGAATAGCTGCTGTGATCGTGATCTACAAAGGCAATTTTGATGTTTTTGACTTCAAAATTGGCAGCCATTGGCATAATAATGAGTTGAAAAATGGGCATCACAAACATCATAGCCAAGATGGTTTTATCCCTAAATATCTGACGAAATTCTTTTTGCAATATAAATCGAAGTACTTTCACGATAACCTAATTTTAAATCTTTTTAATGCGATGGTCAATAATACAACCGACATTACTAAGAGTATTAATGTTTCTTTCCAGACATAGCTAAACCCAAGCCCTTTTAGCATTACAGCCTTTATAATGATATAATAATATCTTGATGGAATGGCATGTGAAAGCACTTGAAAAAACACGGGCATATTTTCGAGGGGAAACATAAATCCTGTGAGTAACAAGGTTGGTAACATCATTCCCATCATAGAAATTAGCATTGCTGTTTGTTGTGAGTTGGTCAGATTCGAAATCAAGAGTCCCAATGATAAACAGGTAATGATAAATAGAATGCTTTCGACTAAAATGAGTACGAGGTTGCCTCTTATTTCGATGTCTAACAAGTAAACCGATAAGGTCAAAATAATGACAAAATTGATTAATGATAAGACCAAATACGGAATTGCTTTGGCAATCAAAACCATTATGGGTTTAAAAGGGGAAACCAATAAGATTTCCATAGTTCCTAATTCTTTTTCCCGTACAATTGAAACCGAAGTTAGTGCCGTACTCACGATCATAAAAATTAGTGCAATCACGCCTGGGATGAAATTGAGAGATCCGTTTTGTTCTTCGTTATACAACAATCTGTTTTCGGGTATAATTTGGTAAGAAAGTTTGATCGTTGGGTTTAATTCCTGCTGATAATTGTTGATGATAGAATTGAGATAATTAATGACCGTAGTGGCTGTATTAGGATCAGATGCATCTGCGATGACTTGAATTTTGGCACCTCCAGTTCGGTAAAGGTCACTGTTAAAATGGGCTGGAATAATGACCGCACATTTTATTTTGCCTTCTTTAAATCGTTTTTCGATCTCATTATAGCTATTTACGGGCTCTTTCATTGCAAAGTATGAGCTGGTGTGAATTCGGTTTATAACTTGTTCCGATGCATTATCCCTTGCATTATCCAGAATGGTAATGCTAATGTTTTTTACTTCGCTGTTTAGGGCAAACCCGAACAAAACAATTTGTGCTATAGGAAGTCCAAACAAAATGAGCAATGTTCTTTTGTCTCTAAAAACATGGTAAAATTCTTTTCGTATAAATGCTAATAACTGTTTCATGTTAATCTGATTTTCGTTTAGCACCTCTAGCCAATTGAAAAAAGACTTCGTCCATCGAGTGGGTGTTGAATTGCTTTTTTAAATTGGTAGGACTATCCATTGCTTCGATTCTACCATCTACCATAATACTAATACGATTACAGTATTCTGCCTCGTCCATATAGTGTGTGGTTACAAAAACGGTAATGCCATCCTCGGCCGCCTGATAAATCATATCCCAAAATTGTCTTCTGGTTAAAGGATCAACTCCACCTGTGGGTTCATCCAAGAATACTATTTTTGGGCGATGAAAAATAGCTACAGAAAAGGCTAGTTTTTGTTTCCAACCTAAGGGTAGTTCGCCTACCATTTTTTTGGCTTCTTTTTCTAAGCCTAATCGAACGATGAGTTCTTCGCTTCTTTTTTTTATTTCAGGACGCGAAACGCCGTAAACGCCTCCGTAAAATTCTATGTTTTCCAGAATGCTTAAATTGTCATATAAGGAGAATTTTTGACTCATATAGCCAATATTCTTTTTGATTTGTTCTTGCTCTTTATAGACATTGAATCCCGCCACAGTTGCTTCGCCAGAGGTAGGATAGGATAATCCGCAAAGGATTCGCATTGCAGTGGTTTTGCCTGCTCCATTCGCACCTAAAAATCCAAATATTTCCCCCTGATTTACATCAAAAGTGATTTTATCTACTGCCTTAAAATCGCCAAATCTTTTTGAAAGATCTTTGCAAATGATTGCCTTATTTTCCATCGGATACTTTGTTTGTTGCTGATTTTAAATTTTGTTCTTCCATAAGACGAATAAAACTATCCTCGATTGTAGGGGTGATTTTTTTTACCTCTAAGTTCTGGGCTTGATACTTCATGGCGATTTTTCGTACTGCATTTTCAGCTGTTTCATCCGAAACTAAAGTGAGATGTATGTACTCTCCAAAAGCGTAACAGCTTTCTACTTCTTCATCCGAACGTAAATCTTCCAATAATTTATAAATAGAGTCTGCCTTTGTAGCAAAAAGTGTCTTCGGAAATTTTTTTATAATACGATCTGGCTCATCAATAGACATTATTTTTCCGTTTTGCATCAATGCAATGCGATCGCATAATTTGGCTTCGTCCATATAGGGTGTCGAAACAACTATTGTGATATTCTGTTCTTTTAGTTTTGCAAGCATATCCCAAAATTCTTTTCTCGATACCACATCAACTCCAGTGGTTGGTTCGTCCAGAAAAAGAATTTTAGGTTTGTGAATCAAGGCGCAACATAAGGCAAGTTTTTGTTTCATACCACCAGAGAGTTTCCCAGCTCGTCTGTCATTAAAAGGTTTTATCTGGTTGTAGATGTCTTTTATTAGTTCGTAATTTTCTTCGATTGTGGTATTGAATACAGTTGCAAAAAAAGTCAAATTCTCTTCTACGGTCAAATCCTGATAGAGAGAGAAACGCCCAGGCATATACCCTACAATATCACGAATGGCTTTGTACTCGTTTACAACATCAAAACCTTCAACGGTGGCTGAACCCTTTTCGGCCAATACTAAAGTAGTGAGTATTCTGAAAAGCGAAGTTTTTCCTGCACCATCAGGGCCAATCAATCCAAAAAGTTCTCCTTTTTTGACCTCAAAGGAAACATTGTTGACAGCCATGACATCGCCATAGGTTTTTACTATATTTTTTACGCTTACAGAATGCATAGAGTTTTATTTTGAAAAAAGTACTTCGCCATACATTCCGATTTTTAAGTAGCCGTCGTTTTTAACCTTAACTTTGATGGCATAAACCAGATTGGCTCTTTCGTCTTTGGTTTGAATCGTTTTGGGTGAAAACTCCGATTTGTCCGAAATCCAGATTATTGTTCCAGGATATTCTTTGTAATTTTCTTTTCCATTATCAATTCTAACTTTTACTTCTTGACCAATTTTAATTTGAGAAAGTTGTGTTCCCGTTACATAAGCTTTTAAATTTAGGGTTTCGATATTGGCAATTTTATAAAGAGGTTTACCAATTACGGCCATTTCATATTGTTCGATATATTTTGTTAAAACAACACCTTTAATAGGATTTGTGATAACACATTTGGTAAGCTGGTCCTGAATTCCTTTTAACTGAACTGCTACGGTATTTCCTTGTTCGTTAAGATTTGCAGTTGTGGTTTGTAGTGTGTTTTCTTGTGCACTAATTTGCGCACGTAGTGTAGCTACCTTAGCATTGGCGTCGTCTAGTTGTTTTTGCGAAGCAACACCTCCTTTAACAAGTTTGTCCATTCTATTACTGTCTAGTAATGCGTTGGTAAGTTGTTTTTTTAGGCTTTCGGTTTGGATGTTTTCGGTAGGTCTGCCACTTAGAATTGCTTTTTGGTTTTGTTGTAGTTGCAATTTGCTGATGTAGAGTTGTGTGCTGTCAATGTAGCCCACTTTTTGCCCTGCCAACAATTCTTTTCCTTCTTCTACCGAAAGGGCAAGAATTTTACCATTGGCTTCTGCCGAAAGTATTGTTTCTACCGCTTCAAAGGAACCAGAAGCGTCAAATTCGTTATTGTTTTTAGTACATGCTAGAAAGCAAAATGTAAAGGTTGAAAGGTATATAAGTCGAGTGATTTTCATAATAAAAAGTGTTAGTTTCCTGAAATAGTTTGATATTCATATTTAGAGATAAGCAGTTGTATTTCATGTAAAGCTTTTTCGGCTCGAGCTGCACCTTCTTTTTCGGTTGCGTTGAGTAAATCGGTTAATGGGCCAGCTCCTGTGTCGTATTTTAGTTGGTATCCTTCTCTGATGTTTTGTCGTAGTTTAACGATTTCCTGATCGTCTTTTAGGATGGCTTCTTTTCTCTCGATATCAGCATTCTTCTGCTTCATTTGAAAATTGGTGTTAAACAGAAAGGTCTCTTCTTGAACATTAATTTGATCTAATTTTTGCTGGGTTAGTTTCTTTTCGTTTGCGTTTTTATATAAAAATTGGGTATCCCAAGAAACACTCACACCTAGTACACCAACAGATGACATTTTGGTTGCTCCCAGATTTATACCAGGTGCAAACACAACTCCTGTTCCCAACAAACCCAATTTTGGCATGAGTCCAACTTTTTGCATTTCGGATTGGGCTTGAATGAGTTCTCGCTGTTTGTTGTACAATGTTAGTTCTGGACGATTAATAGACTGCTCTGTTGTTAATTTTGAAAGAGGGATTTCGAAGTGGGTGCTTTCATTTAACGAGATTCCTGTTAAATAAGAAAGTACTGTTTGGTAGCCTTGTCGGGTATAGATAAAATCTTTTTTTTGCTTTTCAATATTCAATCGTTCTACTTTTATTTCGTCAACATCTGTTTTGTAGGCTAAGCCATTATCGAACATTTTGTTTACTTTGTCTAGCGTGTTTCCGAGTATTTTGTTTTGAATGTCGAGTTGTTTTATTTGCTCGTCAATGAGCAAAATACCAAAATATAATTGATTGACTCTTGATCGGAGTTCGTACATCGAAACATCTATTGAGGCTTTATCCGCATCCGAAGATGTTTTAATGATGTTTTTTTGTGTTTTTGTGGCGCCTCCATCCCAAATGGTTTGATTAATTTGTCCCAAACCAATAAATTTAAATTTGCTATCATCGCCCGTTCCCATACTCGGGAAATCTCCAAATACATAACCTTCAATTGCTGTAATGCTTACTTGTGGTAAATAAGCTTTGTTAGCATTGCTAATGGTGTATTCTTTGCTTTTTTCGATCAATGAATATTGTTTTATTAATGGATAATTTTGGGTTGCCATTTCATTGCATTGGTCAAGAGTTATCTGTTGTGCATTTATATTGCCAATAGTGGCAAACAAAAGAAAACATAAGGATAATAATGGTTTTTGCATGGTGTAAATCATTTTTAGAGCACTTTTAAAATTTTGATACTTTATTTGATTATAAACATTGATTGAATCCATATCGGAATTAATTTTTTTCGGTCTTGCATTAGTCGATCAAATTCCTCAAGTTGTATGTTTTGACTTCCTATTAATAGCGGTTTGATTATAAATGGAAAAACAATTAGTCCCATCATATTCATTAAAAAATGCAACGGATTGGGTTCTGAGATTCTTTTTTGTGTTACCAATTCTTTATGTTGTTTAAAAAATACTGAATTACTCATAATTTCTTTTATGGGTAAATGTTTTAGTAATAATTGGGGATTGTTTCGGATTTCTGTGATTATAAAAGTTGGAATTTCGGGTTCTTTGCTTATTAAATCAATATAACGTATGGCAATGTCTTGGATTTTGTCTTCGAATGTAGTTTGGTCATTATTTAAGGCAATGACTAAATTTTTAATAAATCCAGTAAGAACTTCTAGCATGATTACTTCAAAAAGTTTTTGTTTACTTCTGAAATAGTAATTTAAAAGGGCTAGATTAATATCGGCTTGTTCGGCAATATCTCGTGTACGTGTAGCTGCAAAGCCTTTTTTGTAGAATACAATTCTAGCGGCTTCTTTTATTTTTTCTTCGGTACTTTTTTTGTCTAATGCAGATGTCATTGATTTTCAGTTTTGTAATGATAAATTTAAATAAAAAACAAATAAGTTAAACAAAATATTTAATCATTTGATTAAATTTTGTTTTTTCTAATTGAAAAATGTTTCCAAAACTCATGGAAAACGGTAGTATCTTAGTAAAAAAAAGTTATGGATTTAAAGTGGTCAGAATTTGAAAGAGTCGAAATGCGAGTGGGAACGATACTCGAGGTAAATGATTTTCCTGAAGCCCGGAAACCAGCTTTTCAACTCACCATTGATTTTGGAAATGCAATAGGAGTCAGAAAAACTTCGGCGCAAATAACTAAACGATATACAAAAGAGGTTTTGAAAGGAAGGCAAATTGTGGCAGTGGTCAATTTTCCAAAGAAACAAATAGGGAAATTTATGAGCGAGTGTTTGGTTCTTGGTGCAATGGGAGAGGAGGGAGATGTTATTTTACTAGCTCCCGATTTTAAAATAGAAAATGGCTTGAGGATTGGGTAGTTTTGGGTAAATAAAACTACCCTTTTTTGGGTTATTTTTCAATGGGTAAGTCGCTAGCGCCCCATTCTGTCCAAGAACCGTCGTAAACAGCTTTTGAGTTTTCTGAAACTAATTCACTTGCCAATAAAACAATACAAGCAGTTATGCCAGAGCCACATGTAAAGTATAAAGGTTGGTTGTTGAAGTTTAAAATCTCTGCTAATTCAGATTTTGATTTGTATTTTCCGTTTTGTTGAAGCGTTGTATAAGGAATATTAATAGAATTTGGAATATGACCGCTTCGCATACCAGCTCTAGGTTCTTCTTGTATGGCATGAAATCGATCTGATGATCTTGCATCAATAAGTAGAGCTTCTTGAGATGAAATGTTTTCTAGAATTTGTTCTTTACTTTTTATTGCATCCAAATTAAGGTTGGTTACAAAATTTCCTTTTGGATAAGTGGTTTTACAATATTTCTCTGTCGGATACCCTTCTTTAATCCATTCCGGAAGTCCTCCATCTAAAACAAAAACATTGTTATGTCCCATTGTTTTAAACATCCACCAAGCTCTTGGGCTAGAATAAATTCCCAAAGTATCATAAACCACAATAATGCTGTTTTGGTTGATGCCTATTTTTTGGCTTTCGGTTGTGAATTTTTCCACCGATGGAAAAGTATTGGGCAAAGGATTACTGGTATCGCTAAAATTGTTTTTGATATCAAAAACGCGGGCTCCTGGAATTTGCAAGCCTGGATTTTGATTTTCTACGTTCGATTGGTTTTGTTCTAATCGGGCTTCGAGTACAATAAGATCGGCATGATTTAAATGTTTGAAAAGCCAAGCAGGTGAAACTATCGGATTACTCATTTTAAAAATTTGTTTTAGCAATTAATTGATGTAATAATTCTTGTCCATCTTCCCAGTAGCCTAAATCAGAATCCGAATTGATGTGGCCAATTTGGCCCATATTGATAAAATCACTTCCCCAAAATGCAGCTAGTTTCTGCGCTCTTTCGAGTGTCATATAGGTATCATTTTCGCTTCCTAAAACGAAAGAAGGGATAGTTAGTCGCTGAATAGGAATAGGAGAGAAGTGTCTTAAAAAATCGGGGGTGTGCAAGGGCGAATCTACATCGGCTGGAGCAACAAGCATAGCGCCTACAATGTTGGTATTCGTGTTTTTGGATAGCCAATGCATTACTAATGAAACCGCTAGGCTATGGGCTACTAAAATGGTGGGCTGGTTTATTTTTTGAATAGTTGCAGAGAGTCTTTCTAGCCATTCGTCGAGTTGAGGCACATCCCAATTGTCTTGAATTACTTTGGTTGAATTGGTGAATTTTTGCAACCAAAAGCTTTGCCAATGTTTTTCTCCAGAATCGCCAAGTCCAGGAATAATAAGTAAGTGCGGAATCATTTTTTTTTATTTTTTAAAGCTATAATTCGGCTAATTTCTTTTACGACCAATGGAAATGCTGGTTCGGTCATATTGTGTCCATAGCCTTGTAATTCATACAGGGTGGTTTCTTTATGATTGTTTATTTTCATTATTCTCGCCATATAGGCATTTTCTTCGTAGCGACCTAACATTTCTAATTCCCGATCTCCTGTAATCAACAACAATGGTGGCGCATCGAAACGAGAATGATACAATGGTGAAAAGGCATCAATAATGGGTTGAGTTTCTGGAATACCTCTCTCTTTTCGGGATTCGAAATGGGTGATGGTTTGGCCACTTAGCGGAATCAATCCTGCAATTTTGTTGGCATCGATGCCTTCGGCATGTAGCCACTTTTTGTCTAAACCTACCATCATGGCCAAATAAGCTCCAGCCGAATGTCCTGAAACAAATAGCAATGAGGTGTCTCCGCCATAGGTTGTAATGTTTTGAAATGTCCAGGCTACGGCTTTGGCAGCATCTTCAATGCATTGTTGCACTTTTACATTGGGTGATAATCTGTAATTTACGGCAATTATACCTAATCCTTTATTTTTTAATCCCTCGGGGAGTTCTTTGTTACCACCAGTCAAGCCACCGCCATGAAACCAAATTACAGTAGCGAAATTATTTGTGTTTTTAGGATAGTAAATATCAATTACACAGCGTTCTTTTTTATAAGAATCTGTTTTAGAATTAGTTTCACTATAATAAGGAATGTTGCTAATCGTGGCATATTCTGTTTTTTGTGCAAAACTAAATCCGACTGAAAATAAGAGTAGTATTAAAATATTTATTCTTTTCATTTTGAGTTTAGTTTGTGTTTTGAAACTATAAAAATACAGATTTTTTCATACGCTTTTTAGGTGTTCTTATGAAAGACTAAAAGTTCTAAAATAGCCCTGATGGAAGTGGAAATCCTTTTGTAGAGAGGGGTTTTAAACCCTTATCTACAAAAGATTGCAGCGGACAGCAGGACTAAACTTGATGTAAACTGGCTCAAGTTGTGCTCCTGCAAAAAAAAATCCACTCTAAAAAATAGAATGGATTTTGTGATGATATATAGAAATTAAAATTAAGCTTCCATGTCAACCGTTGTTCTGGCAGCAATTTCTTTATAGGTTCCGTTAGTAAGTTTCTCACGAATGGCTTCAAAAGCAGTTAAAGTTTCTGCAATATCCTCTAAAGTATGAGAAGCAGTTGGAATCATACGCAACAAGATAATTCCTTTTGGGATTACTGGATACACAACTATAGAAAGGAAAATACCGTAATTTTCTCTTAAGTCGTTTACCATAACCATCGCTTCTGGAATACTTCCTTCTAAGTAAACAGGAGTAATACAAGTGTTAGTATCACCAATATTAAAACCTTTTTCTTTCAATCCGTTTTGTAATGCATTTACATTAACCCAAAGTTTGTCTTTTATAGCCGATGATTGACGTAGCAATTCTAAACGTTTCAATGAACCAATTGTTTGAATCATTGGTAATGCTTTGGCAAACATTTGAGAACGTAAATTGTATTTTAAATAATCAATAACGTCTTTATCGGCAGCAACGAAAGCCCCAATATTAGCCATCGATTTAGCAAATGTTGAAAAGTAAACATCAATTCCGTCTTGGCAACCTTGCTCTTCACCAGCACCAGCACCAGTTTTTCCTAGAGTTCCAAAACCGTGAGCATCATCAACCAAAAGGCGGAAATTGTATTTTTCTTTCATAGCAACAATTTCTTTCAATTTTCCTTGTTGACCACGCATTCCAAAAACACCTTCGGTGATAAATAGGATTCCTCCTCCAGTTTCGGTAGCAATTTTGGTAGCACGTTGCAGGTTTTTCTCCATACTTTCGATGTCGTTGTGCTTGTAAGTAAAACGTTTTCCGCTATGCAAACGAACACCATCAATAATACAAGCGTGAGCATCAACATCATACACAATTACATCGTTTCGAGTTACTAATGCATCAATTATAGATACCATTCCTTGGTAACCAAAATTTAGCAAATAAGCCGACTCTTTCATTACAAAAGCAGCCAATTCGTTTTCTAATTGTTCGTGGTATGTAGTGTGACCAGACATCATACGAGCTCCCATTGGCGCAGCCGCACCATAAGCAATAGCGGCATCAGTATCGGCTTTACGCACTTCTGGATGATTGGCCAATCCTAAATAGTCGTTCAAACTCCAGTTTAAAATATCTTTTCCTTGAAATTTCATTCTTGGACCAAGTTCTCCTTCTAATTTTGGGAACACAAAATATCCCTCAGCTTGCGAAGCCCACTTTCCTAATGGTCCTTTATTTTCTTGAATTCTTTCGAATAAATCTTTTACCATAATATATAATATGTAATTCTTTTAAATTTGAGAAGTTGCAAAAATAAATATTTATAGCGTATTAGCACCTTCAAAGCTTAAAAATATTCACTCCCATTCTGTTAATATTAAGCAAAACAATCATTTGTATCCATTCTGGCTGTTCATTACAAGTTTTTGAATACAACCTTTTTTCCTAGTTGACTCTCAGGGGATTTATGCAATCTCTCAGTAAAAAAAAGCTATTAATGTACCGAAATCACTATTTGTAATGAGGTTGGTTAATAGCAGCAATACTACATTTAACTTTTAATCAGAGGTGTTTGAATTTATTAAAAAGAATCAAGATTTGAGAAGAAACTAGAAAGATAAAAGACTCTATTTTATTTAAATCTACTAAACTCAATTATTAACTGTAAGATTAAAATAGGGTTGTTGAACTTAGATTAATGAAAAGTACATCAGGAATCTGTATGATGTTTAGAATGTCAATGTTTTATATTAAAAAGTAATGTTTAGATAAAGTTGCTATGAAAAAAGAATTGGTTTTTAAAGACGATAAGTCTGATAAATTTTGGAATATTGAGGTTTCCGGTACATTATTTACTGTAACTTATGGAAGAAGTGGAACTACAGGACAATCATCAACTAAAACTTTCGAACAAGAAACTATTTGTCTTACACAAGCCCAAAAACTAATACAAGAAAAGCTCAAAAAAGGATATGTTGAAGAGGATCAGATATCAATGATTGAGACTGTGACTCCAGCAAAAAAGGCTGCAGTTGTAAGCGATAGCGTTATATTGACAAAAGAAAAATCAAAAGTTACAGTAAAACCACAAATTGCTGAAATTACTGAAGTTGTAGAAAAACGGACAGAAACCAAATTAATAGATGGGAATTTCGAAGAAAATTTGATTACTATTCGCTCATTAATTCAAAAAAACGAATTAATGAAGGCCAAGGATATATGTGAATCTCTTAGTGCGCTGGTGAAAAGTCAAAATGAATCAGAACAATTAGCATTGTTAAGAGGGGAAATTGCACTTATTCAAAATGATTTTGATACTGCAAAAAGTTATTTTTTGAATGCGGGGCATGGCGCTAACTTTTTTTTAGGACAGGTATATCAAGCACAAGAAGATTTCGAAGATGCATTACAATATTATTTAGATGCGAAAACTTATATGGGGTATTGCTATGCTGCCTGGATTGCTTTAAACCAAAATAATAAAACAAAAGCAATTGAGTATTTTGAGTTAGCAACCATAGAAGGCGAAAAGACAAATGAGACAGAAGTTTGGCAAAGTTATTTTAGATGGGCCTATACTTTGCACCAATTGGGAGAGTTTAAAGCAGCAATTCCAGTGTATCAAAAGACAATAGATACTGGTAATGCTGATTTTTGGACATTTAATAATTTTGCCATAGTCCAAATGGCATTAGGTAAATACAATGAAGCGATTACTTTGTTAGATAAAGCGATCGCTAAATCCCCAGAAATAGGCTCAGGCTATTTTAATAAATGCTGTTTATATGCTTCAATTAATAATAATGAAGAAGCTCTTGTTTGGTTACAAAAGGCATTTCATTATGGCTATTTGTTCAATAACGAACATAATGTAACTAATGACCCTGATTTAGAGCTACTAAGAACAACAGACGAATACAAAGAATTAATTAAGAAATATAAACGAAATTACAGTAATGAATACTGTAAAGATCTTTTCTCGGAAGAGTTTAAAGAGCATCCTGAAAAATTTAATAGATTAGAAATAAGATTCTATAATAAATCTTTACCTAACGGAACTATTCCTGATGTGATTGCAAATGGAATTAATATAGAAAGTATTTATATAGATGAAACAGGTCTAAAATCAATTTCCCCTGCTGTTGCTCAATTAAAAAAACTAAAGCAAATTCAACTATTAGATAATCCATTGGTAGAGTTTCCTAAGGAATTGTTAGATCTCAAATTGGAGACTGTTGATCTAGAATTTAAACGTCTTGCAGCATTTCCTGCTTATTTAGGAAGATTGGGTAACCTGAAAAAATTGATATTAAGTAGTCTGAAAATTAATAAAATTCCAAAAGAGATAAGTCATTTTAAAGACCTTGAGGATTTTTGCATTAAGCATGGGCAAGTAGAAGAAATAGACAGAGAAATAGGTAGTTTAAGTAAATTATATTCGTTACAAATTAGCGATACAGCACTGAAGAGTTTGCCTGTTGAAATCGATCAGCTTTTGAAATTGAGAACTTTAATTATTTGCGAAAATAAACAATTAACACATTTACCAGAGTCTATATTTACCTTACCATTATTGGAAAGGGTAGAATTATCCAAAAACGGATTCCCAAGTACAGAAGCTAAAAAAATATTTGAAGAAGGATTAAATGCAAAAACAGAAAAGAGACAATTGGCTGTGTTTTTGGCGTTGCTTCAGAAAAATAATGAATATGTCGCTACTCATGGTACATTTGAAGATGCTTTTGCAGCTCTTAATTCTAGTGTTGGAATGTTGAGAACAAATACTTTGTTGTGGATTGGTAATACTGTTAGTACATCGTTATTAGATAACCCAATAGTTTCGGGTTCAGAAGTATATATTGTCGGGAAGTTTTCAAAAAGTTTGGGTGATATTAAAGCTGAGGTTCAAGCATTGGGAGCAACTGTTACTAATAAGATTTCAACAAAAACCACACACATTCTTGTAGGTGAAAAACCAGGTGATATACTGAACAAGGTAACATCTTCAACTATTCAGTGGGTTACAGAAAGTAATCAGAATAAAATTGGTGTTTCCGAAAATCTACAAATGGATATTGCCGAAGATTTTCCGCAGGAACAAATTCTTTCTTTGCTCTTAAGCTCTGATGATAGCAACGTATCCATGGCTATAGAGTTAATTAGAGAATATAACGCTACATCAGTTTTTGAGACTGAATTATTCATTAGCTATCAATATGCTACTGATAAAAAAGTAAAAAAAGAAATAGAGCAGTTGATAAAAGTTTTTGGTTCAGAAAATTTACAAACTGTTTTAGCAGGGAAATATGGGTTTAAATCAGCTAGTGAGAAAAAGATTGAGGAATATATTAATACATTTTCTGAAAAAGCAGGCTTGGATAAATTGAAGATCGCTTATACAGTATTTCGAAAAACACAATTCAAAGCTTTCGAATATTTGCTTGTACATGGGACTTCGGCTATTAAAAAGGAAGTGTTGGAGGCATCTATAGATAGAAATTATGATTATTATGGAGAAAAAAACAAGGTAGAAGAAGGTCAGATTTATATAGTATCTGATGAGATTGTAGAACTGAAAGACCGAATCAGAAAAATTACTTGGCGAGGAGGTAAGTATAAAGAATTTCCTGTATATATTACCGAATTAGAATTGCTGGAAAGTTTAGATATTTCACAGTCTAGTTTTAGTAAATTACCAAAAGAGATTGCTAACCTTAGTAATCTTAAAAAACTTAATATTAGTACAGCTGCTTTTAAGAAGTTTCCTGATGAAATACTTGGTTTGCATAAATTAGAAGAATTGATATTGAGTAACGGAACCAGTCATACAAGGTATTCCATATCTAAAGTTCCAGAAAGTATTGGTCAACTGAAAAATCTTAAAAAATTACATTTAGCAAATAACCCTTTTGGTATGTTTCCGATGGAAATATTAGAATTAGAAAACCTAGAGGAACTTTGGATTGGAAGCATCGGTATTTCTACACTTCCTGATGAATTTAAGAGGTTAAAAAAATTAAAACGATTATCTGTCTTTAGTACTTGGGCAAGTCCTGGTAATGCTAATGTGTTTGAAACATTTCCAAGCATAATTTTAGAGTTGCATACTTTGGAAGAACTGGAAGTAAGCATGTATTTACTCTTAAAGAATCCAAAGGTTCTTGCTTCGTTAACGAACTTGAAAAAGATAGTGGTTAGCGACGGATATAATGATGAGAATAGGGAAAAGTTAAAAAAAGCTGTTAATGAGATGTTGCCAGAGTGCGAAGTAATCATTTGGAGGTAGTTTTAATTTGTCTTAAAAGTTATGAAAGAGCTTATATTAACCGACATAGCGGTAGTACCAGAGGAAGTTTTTAAGCAAACCGATTTAGAAAAACTAACCATTAGCAATTCAACGTTGGCGATACCAGCTTCTATTACAAAATTAGAGCGTTTGAAAGAATTACGTTTTGTAGGAAATTCAAATCTGTCAGTACCTGTAGAAATACTAAGTCTTAGCAAAACGTTTATCTTTTTTGAAAGAAACAAACCAGAAGACATACAGTTAGTAGGGCAAATTATTTTTGATTTTCAACGAAAAAAAATTTCTGAGGCACAAGCGAAGGTGTTTCTGATGCTTTTACAAGAACAGGAATTTGATGTTGTACCAGAAATAGATCAGGTGATTGCAGCCTTGGATTATAGAGTGAAAGAGGTTCAAACGAATGCCTTAACAAAACTGAATGCTGTATTCCCTATGGTAGAAACGATAAGTGCAAAAGAACAAATTTGTATTCTTGGAAATACAGAAGCCTTTACATCTGTTGAAATAAAGCCTAGACTAAAAAAGTTAGATTTAAATCTTCAAAACACTATTAACGAAAAAACCAAAGTAGTCGTATTAGCCAAAGAACCAAAATTGAAATCTCCATTATTCAATGTACCCATAACGACAGAAGAGAATTTTTATAATTGGATTAATAAAGTTGATAAGCTACTGTTGTCTGAAAAAACAGAAAAAAATGAAAATGCTATTAATAATGTTGTAGCGATGCTTAACAGTGCGAATCCAGCCAATGTAGCTCTTGCTTTTCAAATGATGAAAACCAATGGTGTTTCCAACGAACTACTTGCTGAGTTGCTTATTTTTATTAACACCTCCAAGGACAAGACATTTGTAAGAACTGCGAAGACGCTTTTTAAAAAGTATGGTCCAAAGGATTTTATCGAATTTATTGAATCTAATAAAAGTAGATACAATAATTCGTTGGAGTTTTATTCAAGCGATGAAAAAGTATATGATTGGCTAGAACAACATACGGATTTAGATGTTATGTATATAGTGCAGAGGCTTAGTAAATCTACTTATTTTAAAAGGTCAGAAAGTCAACAAAAAATGATTATTTTAAAAAATAGAATTACAAATGATTCCTTGGATTTGAGTGATTTAGAGTTAGATGAATTTCCTCAAGAACTTAAACAATTTGCTTCACTCAAAAAATTATATCTGGTAGATTCTAAAGGGAATTCTAAAATTAGATTTCGAGAGATTCCTGATTTTATTGGCACATTGGTTCACTTAGAATTATTAGATTTTTATTTTTTAAGTTTTTATGATTTACCAGATAGTATTTCAAATCTAACATCTTTAAAATATCTTGGGTTGCCATACTTTAATAATTTTCCTGAAGTAGTTAGTACATTAACCTCACTTGAGGTGTTAGAAATAGACATAGAGCTGTTAGAGGAGCTTCCTGAATCATTGCAAGCACTGACAAATTTGAAACAATTGATTGTAACAGGATATAATTTTGAGGACATAGATTATAAGTCGATTTGGCAACAGAAACAAGCATTTTTACCTAAAGAATGTCAAGTTTTATTCCAAGATTCTCATAAAAGATGGAGCGTTTAGTAGCAGCATGACTTTAAAAACAAGTATATCCATTAAAGATAAATGATTAAAAACAACGAACAACAATACGTTTATTACGGCACACATGCCAGTGCACTTGAAATAGAAAAATTCATTTTGCATGTGGTTAAAGTCAACGAATTTGCAATTAAAGACAATAAAAAAAGAAAATCGGTCTGTATTTGGGGCGAACATGGAATTGGTAAAACAGAACTCGTAGAGAAATTAGCCAAAGACAATGGAATGCAGTTTGCCTATATTGCACCAGCGCAGTTCGAAGAAATGGGGGACTTGCTAGGGATGCCTAAAATCATAAACGATAAAACAGTATTCGTTCCGCCAGCATGGGTGCCAACAGAAGATGTACCAGGTATTCTCTTGCTGGATGATGTAAATCGTGCCGATGATCGAATTCTGCGAGGGATTATGCAGTTGCTTCAAAATTACGAGTTGCAGAGCTGGAAACTTCCTTCAAAATGGACTATTGTACTTACTGCCAACCCAGATGGAGGTGACTATTCGGTGACATCAATGGATGATGCTATGATTACTAGAATGCTACACGTAAGCATGCAATTTGATGTAAAAGCTTGGGCTATATGGGCCGAAAAAAGTGCTGTTGATGAGAGAGGGATCAATTTTGTTTTAACTTATCCCGAACTTATTTCGGGAGGTCGTACTACACCAAGATCGCTCGTTCAGTTTTTTGATACAATTTCATGTATTAAAGACTTGAAAAAAGAATTTGCACTAGTACAATTGTTAGCTGATTCAAGTTTAGATCCTATAGCTAGTAATGCATTTATAGCTTTTGTGCATAATAATTTAAGTAAACTTGTTAGTCCAGAGGAAATTTTAAATGCCAAAAATTTCGATAAAGAAGTAAAGAAACCTTTAGAGGTATTGATGCAAGATCATCTTCGTTTAGATATTTTGGCAACTATTTGTACACGATTAGTTAATTATTTACAGATAGGTGAAATTAAACTAAGTGCAGCTCAGGTAGAAAACAGTAAGAAATTTCTAAAACTCGAAGTGTTGCCAAATGATATTAGACTATCATTGGTTCAGGATATGATCAAGCATCCATTGCTTAAGTCTATAGTGGCAGATCCTTATATTACCGAATTGTTATTGTTAAATATGTAGTTTATGAATGTTTTAGACGACATTCGCAAAACAGCCATAAAACTATTGATTCAAGAGTCTTTTTATGGGCATTTTTTTACTCATATTGATAGAATTATTAGTGAAGAAGTTAGTCGGGTTTCAATTTCAATAACAGAAAATAAAAGTATTGTTTTGTTAGTTAATTCTGATTATTGGAAAAGCCTTCAAAGTGACGAACAAAAGATAGGCTGTTTGAAACATCAAATAATGCATTTGATATTAAAACACATTTTCAGATTGAAGTTTTTTGGGAATAAAGATATTTTTCATATAGCTGCTGATGTTGTGGTAAATCAATATTTGGTACCCGAACAATTAACTCCAGATGCTATTTGCCTTCATGATTTTCCGTCAATAGATTTTTTACCCAATCAGACAGTCGATTATTATTATCATAAACTGGCACAAGTTTATGGTGAACAAGAATTATCTGTTACGAAGAGAGTGAGTGAAGAAGATAACAAAGATATAGTTGTAGAAAAGAATCCATTAGATGAACATCAAAAATGGTATCAACTTAGTGATCTTGAAGGAGCAACAAAACAGTATATACAGAATACGATAGATGTTTGTTTGGAGAATAGTGCAAGACGAATAAATACTCAGGAATTTGGATTGCTTCCAGCTGAACTTCAGATCTTATTAACTGAAGTCTTGCAGCGATTTCAACCTTCGGTAAATTGGAAACGAATGCTTAAGTTGTTTTTGGGAAGCAGTAAAAAAACATTTGTTCATAATACCTTAAAGCGTCCTTCTAAACGTTATGGTACGACACCGGGTATTAAGATCCGTAGTAAGCAAAAGATATTAATTGCATTGGATACATCGGGTAGTATTGAAAAAAATGATTTGGAGGTATTTTTTAATGAAGTATATCATATTTGGAAACAATTGTGTGATATTATGATTGTTGAGTGTGATACTGTTATCCAGAAGGAATATCTTTATAAAGGAAAAATGCCTAAATTAAGTAATGGAAGGGGGGGAACTTGTTTTAATGAACCCATAAAATTTGCAAACGAAAAGCACAAACCAGATGTTTTAATTTATTTTACGGATGGTTTTGGTCCAAAACCAATTTACAAAAGCAGATGTCCCATTTTGTGGTTGATAACTTCCAATGGTATTGCTAAGGAGAATTGGGGTTTCTTAGTAGGAAGAAAAATTAAAATTGCATTTGTCTAATTCCTGATAGCCTTACCGTTTTTAATCGAATCTTGCCATAAGTTTAGAGCTATTGAAAAGGCTTTTATAATTAGAAAATCCTTGTCTGTCTCTTTTAAAGTCAATATCTTTCAAGTATAGATTGGAGTTGTTTGTTCCCATTTTTAGGAGCCAAACCTAGATTTGGTATTAGAATTAATTGAGAACAATTGTTTGTCCAGATGTAAAAAAAAACGGGGTTACATATAGGTTACCAAACATCTTTGCTAATATTTTTTGCACTTAAAATATTACTGTATCTTTGATAGGAACATTTTATTAAAATATTCATGTCACAAAATACCAAAGAACTAAAACTCGCCGTGCTTATTGATGCCGATAATGTTCCCTACAGCAATGTCAAAGGAATGATGGAAGAGATTGCCAAATACGGTACGCCAACCACCAAACGAATTTATGCCGATTGGACCAAGTCAAACTCAAACGGTTGGAAATCAGTTTTACTCGAACATGCTATTACACCCATTCAGCAATACGGATATACTACAGGAAAAAATTCTTCCGATTCGGCCTTGATTATCGATGCGATGGATTTACTCTATTCGGGTAAGCTAGATGGTTTTTGTATCGTTTCCAGTGATAGTGATTTTACTCGTTTGGCTATTCGGCTTAGAGAATCTGGTATGGTTGTCATTGGTCTCGGAGAGAAAAAGACACCCAAACCTTTTATCAGTGCTTGTGATCGATTTGTGTTTATCGAAGTTTTAGATGGAGCGATCAAAAAGACAAGAAAAAGTATTAACACACCAACCAAATCGGTAAAAACAGGTGCAACTCCAGCAGCTGGGATCAAAAAGATAGCCGAAAAAGAAACCTTTACTAAAATAGACAATCAAACCATAGAACTTATAGAAAGCACTCTAGATGCCATTGGCGACGATGATGGTTGGGCTTTTCTTGGCGATGTGGGGAATCTTATCGTAAAGAAAAAACCCGAATTCGACCCTCGAAATTACGGTTTTTCTAAATTAACACCAATGTTGAAATCATTAACAGACATTCTCGAAATAGACGAAAGAGAATCAGACAAAAAAGGCATAAAACATGTTTATGTGCGACTGCGTTACACCTAAAATATTTTGACTTAGATCTAAACAGGTTTTCGAAATCTGTTAGGGACGAATTGTATAAAATAGCAGAAACAAAATTAACTTTTAAAATATATCACTAATGAGAAAACTGTTGTTTACCATAGCTTTAGGAATGTTGTTTGTTTCCCTTGGATTCAATTATTTCCTGAAAACAGGATTTATATTTTCGACTGTAATGGTGATTCTTATTATTGTTGGTTATTACAATACGATCCAAAAGAAGCATGCTATTTTAAGAAACTTCCCTGTTTTGGGGTATTTTAGGTATTTTTTTGAGATGATTTCGCCCGAAATTCAGCAATACTTTATTGAGCGATCTACAGATGGTAAACCGTTTTCTAGAAACCAACGTTCTTTGGTGTATCAAAGAGCTAAAAATATTGATGCAACATCTCCATTTGGAACACAATTGCTTTTAAATCAAGCCAGCTACGAAGGAATCAAGCATTCGATGTTTCCAGCTACTGTTAATGAAGAATTGCCTCGTGTTTTAGTTGGAGGTCCCGATTGTAAACAGCCTTATTCGGCTTCGTTATTGAATATTTCGGCTATGAGCTTTGGTTCGCTGAGCGAAAATGCTATTGTAGCGCTAAACAAAGGTGCTCAAAAAGGAAATTTCTATCACAATACAGGTGAGGGTGGTTTAACACAGTTTCATCAGCACGGTGGTGATATTACTTGGCAAATAGGAACGGGTTATTTTGGTTGTCGTAATGCAGAAGGAAATTTTGATGCAGAAAAATTCTCTGAAAAAGCCAATCTTCCAGCGGTAAAAATGATTGAAATCAAGTTGTCGCAAGGAGCAAAACCTGGACACGGTGGAGTACTACCAGCTCAAAAAAACACAGAGCAAATTGCTAAAATTAGAGGAGTAGAACCTCATACAACTATTCTTTCGCCTCCTTGTCATTCCGCTTTCTCGGATGCAAAAGGATTGGTTGAGTTTATTGCGCATCTTCGTGAATTATCCAACGGAAAACCAATAGGATTTAAATTATGTATAGGTGAAACTTCCGAATTTGAAGCACTTTGTGACGAAATGATTCATCAAGATTGCTTTCCCGATTTTATAACAGTCGATGGAGCCGAAGGAGGAACTGGAGCTGCACCGCTAGAATTTGCTGATGGTGTTGGAATGCCTTTTGAACCAGCACTTATTTTTGTAAACAAAACATTGATTCGTTTAGGAATTCGTGAAAAAATTAGAGTGATTAGTAGCGGAAAAATAATTTCAGGTTACTCTATCTTAAGAGCTATTGCTTTAGGGGCAGATATGTGTAACTCAGCTCGTGGATTTATGTTTTCTTTGGGCTGCATTCAAGCATTGCGCTGTAATAATAACGAATGTCCAACAGGTGTGGCTACTCAAAATAAAATGCTAATGAAAGGATTGGTAGTCACGGATAAGTCCGAAAGAGTGTATCATTTTCATAAAAATACATTGCATGCTGCCAACGAACTTCTAGCGGCTGCTGGGAAAACTTCTTTTGCCGATGTCGATATTACTATTTTTATGAGAGGTGATGAGTTTACCAGTCTTTCTGATAAATATTTCCCAGACAATTTGTCTAATGTAACGAAACATTAAACCATAAAACGAAAGGATTTTTTATAAATCAGCTTGTCGTAATTCTTCGCCCAAATGAACCAATTCCCAAAATTTGATTTTATCGTTTGGGATGGGTAAATCATTTAAATTGGTTTGAGGAAAGTCCTTTTGTGTTTCTAAAGAGTTTGAATACCAAAGAGCAAAAAGGTAATCGTATAAATTTTCCAGACTGAAAATATCTTTGTATTCAATGCGTAATTCATCTACTTCAGCAAAACAGACATTGTTGTTGGATGTCTTTTTGCTTGTAAAAAGCATTCCTAAACTTTCTGCAAAATCTGCGATAGTTCCATTACCTAATGTTGTAATTGTTTTTGGCTCAACAGCTGTAGTACTTTCCATGATTGATAATAGTTTTAATGTTTTTGGTTTATAAAGACACAAAAGGAGGATCTTTTACGATCCTCCCAATTGTAGTTTTGATTTATCATTATCTAACTTATACGTTACTATAATTCGGTATAGCTGACTATCAAGATATTTTTTCTAATTATTCAAATTTGTGATATTATATCTCAAGTAATTAATCAAAACTGCATATCAAATATACAACTTTATTGTTTTTAATCTTCTGAATAGTAGTGTTTTAACTGTATTTTAACGTAGTTTTTATGTTGTTCCAATCATAGTTTACATATTAACAAAAAGAATAACATTAAAACTTAAATTATACCAATACCTTAACTACAATTTTGTCCAAATCATTTTCACTAATCATAGGGGCATGAACGTCTTCTGGAAAGAAAATTACAAATTGACTGGCTTGTAATTCGAAATAGGTGTCTGGGGTGTCATGAAAAAAGCGAACATCTTTTTCGGTATTGTAATCTCCGTTTGGTAAAACACATTTTGCTCTAGGCTTCCATAAAAATCCTTCGCTTCCAGTTATGCAAAACTGAATGTCAATGTTTTTGTCATGGCATTCAAATGTTTCAAGGCTTTTTTCTTTGGTTTTCCCTTCTCCTTTGTAAGCAAACATTTTAACTCCAGCTTTTTCATCAACCAAACCATCTAAAGCCTCTTTGTTGGATTGTTTTAAATAATCAAAAGCAGTTTTAAATGATGGATGTAAGGTTTCGTATCGAGCCGAATTTTCTATAAAATCTATAATCATAATTGGTGTTGAATTGAATTGTTTGAATCGTAAAAGTAGTATGAAAATACGGATTTGAAACTTATTTTTATAGTAATCGGTAGTAAAAATGTATTTTTGGCTTCTAAATTTAATGTCCACAAGATGAAGATTGTATTTGCAACCAACAACAATAACAAAATCAAAGAAATTCAGAGTATGTTGCCTGCTAGTATCGAAATTGTTAATTTGGAAAGTATTAATTGCTTTGAAGATATTCCTGAAACTGCTGATACAATAGAAGGAAATGCGATTATGAAAGCTAATTATGTTACTCAAAAATATGGTTACGATTGTTTTGCAGATGATACGGGTTTAGAAGTTGATGCTTTAAATGGTGAACCTGGAGTTTTTTCGGCTCGTTATGCTGGCGAACAAAAATTGGCTGAGGATAATATGGATAAATTGCTTCAGAATTTAAAAGAGGCTCGTAACCGAGAGGCACAATTTAAAACCGTAATTGCTTTAAATTTAAACGGGGAGCAATATCTTTTTACGGGAATCGCACGAGGAGAAATCACATTGCAAAAAGTTGGCGACAAAGGTTTTGGATATGATCCTATTTTTAGACCAGAAGGCTATACAGAGACATTTGCTCAACTTTCATTAGAGACTAAAAACAGTATAAGTCACAGAGGCAAAGCTACACAGGAATTGATTGCTTTTTTAGGTAATAATCCTACATAGTTTTAGGGTTTAAATGCGTGAAGATTTTTTAACAAAATGTTAGTTACAATAAAATATAGTACATTTGAAATACGTTATTGTTTTTCACCCAAATCATTCAATATGTTTACTGTAAAAAAAATATTTTTAGCTCTTTTATTAGTGCTTCCAGGCATACATTATGCACAGCATACGGACGAGATTAACTCCAACAGACCAGGGGAATCCATGTCGGCATTTGCCGTTGGTAAAACGGTTTTTCAACTCGAAACGGGAGTTTTTGGTATTCAAGAAGAACACAATTTATCCAGATACAATGCTAATGGTTTTGGTATTGATCTAGAATTGCGTTATGGTGCATTTTTAGAAAATTTAGAATTTATTGCAGATGTTCAATATTTGAACGAAACGTTTAATTATCCTGTTTATGTTGATGATAGAGCCGATTTTAAACAAGCTGTCCTAGGAGCAAAATATTTAATTTATGATCCAAACAAAGGCTACAAAAAAGAAGTAGATATTTATAGTTGGAAAGCGAATCATAAATTTAATTGGCATCAATTAATTCCTGCTGTAGCGGTTTTTGGAGGAGCTAATTTTACTGGAAAAAACAACCCTTTTTATTTTTCTCCTAATTCTGAAATTTCGCCAAAAGCAGCATTGATCTTGCAAAACCATTTGGGTGACGGATCTTGGGTTTTTGTAACCAATATTATTTACAATTACATTACTACAGACTACCCAAGTTTGAGTTATATTTTGACTTTGACAAAAGGTATTAATGAAAAATGGTCTGTATTTGTAGAAAATCAAGGGATTGACAGTGATTTTTATAGTGATGCAATTGTTCGTGGTGGCGCTGCTTATTTAATTCATAAAAACTTGCAGGTTGATGCGTCAATAAGTACCAATTTTAAAAATACACCTTCGATTCTTTATGGTGGAGTTGGGGTTTCGTGGCGATACGACGGGCGCTATAAAGAAGTTCATCTTTTAACCAAAGAAGAAGAAACAGCTAAAAAAATGGCTAAAAAAACGAAAACCAAAAAAGCTGCCAAAAAATCAAAATTTAAAAATTAATTTACGTTAGATATAAATGATTACCATTCAAGAAGCCAAGTCTAAAAATGAAATGATCGAATTCGTAAAATTCCCTTTTTCTCTTTACAAAGGAAATTCATACTGGGTTCCACCATTGATTTCAGAGGAATTAGAAACCTTTGATAAAACCAAAAACCCCGCTTTTCAAAGTGCTGAAGCTACTTTTTATATAGCCAAAAAAGATAATAAAACGGTGGGTAGAATTGCTGTAATTATCAATTGGGATGAGGTAAACATTCAGCAAAAAAAGAAAGTTCGTTTTGGCTGGTTTGATGTTGTTGATGATGTAGAAGTTACCAAAGCTCTTCTTGAAAAAGTGTATGAAATAGGCAGAAATAATAATCTCGAATATGTTGAGGGGCCAATGGGTTTTTCAAACCTTGACAAAGTAGGTGTTATGACCGAAGGTTTTGATGAATTGGGGACAATGGTTACTTGGTATAATTATCCTTATTATGCTGAACATTTTGAAAAATTGGGATATGTACAAGAAAAGGAATATGTAGAAAATAAATTCCCTTTTTCGAATGCAAAACCTGAATTTTTTGAGAAGGCAAATGAGTTGATTAAAAAAAGATATAATCTAAAACCAATTAACTTTAAGTCAACTAAGGAAGTGATGCCTTATGTAGATCGAATGTTTGATTTATTTAATGAAACCTATTCTAAGTTATCTTCGTTTGTTGCAATTTCTGATATTCAAAAGGAATATTTTAAGAAAAAATACATCAGTTTTATCAATCCAGAATATATAAAATATGTTGAGGATAAAGACGGAAGGCTTGTAGCATTTGCTATTGTAATGCCAAGTTTTTCTAAAGCGTTGCAAAAAGCAAATGGAAAATTATTTCCTTTTGGATTTTTACATTTGCTAAAAGCTAAGCGTTCCAGTAAAGAAGTGTTGTTTTATCTCATAGGTGTTCATCCAGATTACCAAAACAAAGGAGTTACGGCTATTATTTTTAATGAATATTATAAGGTTTTTGTTGAAAATGGAGTAGAGCAGTGTTATAGAACCCCTGAATTAGCGGATAATGTACCAGTTCAGTTGCTTTGGAGAGATTTTAATTCTGTAATTTATTGTAGAAGAAAAACGTTTAAAAAAGAATTGTAAAATTTTACAGTTTTTGATGAGCATTTGTAGAATAAAAAAAGTCCGAGAATCTAATGATTATCGGACTTTATATTTGTATTGGTTTTGATTAAATATCGTCAAAATCAATGTCAGTAAAACTAGAAGTGCTTTTTACAGTATCCTCTTCGTTCTTGTCTATAGTGTATTCTTTTTTGAAATCTCTTTGGTGTCTCTCAGAAATTACTTCTTCGCCTTTGTGGTTTAAAACGTAAGAAGTCATGTCTTCTAAAATTTCTGAAAAGGCAGTAAAATCTTCTTTGTACAAGTAGATTTTGTGCTTTTTAAAATGAAAAGATCCGTCTTCTTCGGTAAATTTTTTACTTTCAGTAATGGTAATATAATAATCATCAGCTTTTGTAGCTCTGACATCAAAGAAATAGGTTCTTCTACCGGCTCTTAAGACTTTTGAAAATATTTCTTCCTTTTCTAACATATCATTTTCTCTCATAATCTTATCGTCATTATTTTATTTAATAGCAATCAAAAATCATAAAAATATATTTATTATCCAACATTTACAGTAATTCTTTTTCTGAAAGTTGCTTTAAATAAAGGGATGCATAATGACCTTTGATGTTTAGTAATTGATTATGAGTGCCTTGTTCGATAATTTTTCCATCTTCTAAAATGATAATTTTATCTGCATTTTTGGCAGAGGATACCCTGTGACTTACAATTATGGTAGTTTTATTCTTGCATATCTCAAAAAGATTGTTAAGGATGGCTTCTTCAGTCTCGGTATCAACTGCAGATAAACAATCGTCGAAAAGCAGAATTGCAGGGTTTTTTATAATGGCTCTTGCTATGGATACACGTTGTTTTTGTCCACCCGAAAGGGTAATGCCTCTTTCGCCCAAAATGGTGTCGTAGCCATTCTTAAATCCGATGATATTGTTGTGTACTACAGCACTTTTTGCTGCTGCTTCTACCTCTTGATCGCTGGCGTTTTCTTTTCCAAACTTGATGTTGTTTTTGATAGAATCCGAAAATAAAAAAGCGTCTTGCGGTACAACCCCAATGTGGTTTCGTAAATCGAATAAATTAAGCTGGCTAATCTCGGTGTTGTCTATTAGGATTTGTCCGCTGGATACTTCATAAAGTCTGGATAATAACGCTAAAATTGTCGATTTTCCAGATCCTGTTTTTCCTAAAATGGCTAACGTTTCTCCTTTATTTACAGTAAAACTAATGTTTTGAAGCGCTTTTATATTCGTATCAGCATAAGTAAAATTTACGTTTTCAAATTGAATGCTACCGTCTATTTGTGATCTGTTTTTGTTTTTGTTTTGAATTTCAGGTATAATTTTTAAAAACTCATTTAGTCGTTTTTGTGAAGCTTCGGCTTCTTGAACCATAGATGAAACCCAGCCCAATGAAGCTACTGGCCATGTGAGCATATTGACATAAAGTATAAATTCGGCAATGGTTCCAATACTTGTTATGGTTCCGTCTATGTACATTAAACCACCAAAATAAATAACCACTAAGTTGCTCACGCCTATTAAAGCAATCATTAGTGGGCCAAATAAAGCTTGAACTTTGGCCAGACTTAAACTCTTGTTCTTGCTTTCATTGGCCAAATCCGAAATGTTAGCTTGGTGCTGGTCTTCTAGTGAATATGCTTTTATGACTCTAATTCCCGAAAAAACTTCTTGGGTGTAACTAGAAACTTTTGATAAGTATTGTTGGAAAGTAGTCGATCTTTTGTTGATTTCTGAACTCAATTTAAAAATACAATACGATAAAATGGGTAAAGGTAGAATGGTGTACAGAGTTAATTTAGGAGAGACATTGTACATATATCCTATTACGATAGCAAAACGAATAAAAGTGTTGATCGAATACATAACGGCAGGGCCAACATACATTCGGACTTTAGAAACGTCTTCGCTAATACGATTCATCAAATCGCCTGTCCTGTTTTGCTTATAAAAGTTTTGCGATAGTTTTTCATACTGATGGAAAACTTCATTTTTCAAATCGAATTCTATATGGCGGGACATCACAATTAATGTTTGACGCATTAAAAATGTCAAAAAACCAGCTACAATTGTTGTGGCTATAATTAGTAGAATATTGTTAATCAGTTGTTGACTGATAATGCTAGGGTCGGCTGAGTTGCTTTTGGCAAATGCTTCTATTTCTGTAAAGGACTTACTGATGAGCTTTGGTGTGAATAGCGAAAAAATTTGTGCGATTATGGTGATAATAATGCCAAGTGAAAAACTGAATTTGTACTTGATGAAATATTTATTTAAATAGCGTAATTCTTTCATTTTTATCAGAGATTCGGTATTGTATTATTTGTTTTTCGCTTTTAATGATTAAATTTTAACAATTGTATTGAAATAAAAACACGGTGAATTTATTATTATATATTTATTTTTAGATAAATTAAATAAGATATATTTATTTTTTACGTACGTTTGAGGTGTATTTTTGATAAATTCGTATTTTTTAACTAATTAAAAATAGTACTATGGATGCTACTGTTGCAACAGCAAAAGAACTTCAAAAAATGGATCCTGTTTTCGGGCAATTGTCTTTCAATGATCATGAGCAAATTGTTTTTTGCAATGACAAAGATACAGGATTAAAAGCAATTATTGGTATTCATAATTCGGTTATGGGGCCAGCTTTAGGGGGAACTCGTATGTTTAATTATGCTAACGAATGGGAAGCGCTTAATGATGTTTTGCGTCTTTCTAGAGGAATGACTTATAAGGCAGCGATTACTGGATTGAATATTGGTGGAGGAAAAGCGGTTATTATTGGTGATGCCAAAACCCAAAAAACGCCTGAGCTGATGCGTAAGTTTGGTGAGTTTGTACATTCATTAAGTGGAAGATATATTACTGCTGAGGATGTTGGAATGGAGACATCTGATATGGATTTGGTACGTGATGTTACTCCTTATGTTACGGGGATTTCTGAAGAAAGAGGAGGTTCTGGAAATCCATCTCCTATTACTGCTTTTGGTGTTTATATGGGGATGAAAGCTGCCACCAAACAACAATTTGGGTCAGATAACTTAGAAGGTAAGAAGATACTAGTGCAAGGAATTGGACACGTAGGAGAAACTTTGGTTGAATATTTGACTAAAGATGGGGCTGAAGTATTTATTACTGATATTAATGAGGAACGATTGTATCAGGTAGCTACTAAATATAATGCTCAAATTTTTGCAGGCGATGATTTATACAGTGCAGAAGTTGATATTTATGCACCTTGTGCCATGGGAGCAACAATTAATGATGCTACTGTAAACAAAATTAAAGCCAAAGTAATTGCTGGAGCAGCAAACAATCAATTGGCTAATGAAAATGTGCATGGATTGATTTTGCAAGAAAGAGGTATTTTGTATGCACCAGATTTCTTAATCAATGCAGGAGGAATCATTAATGTTTACGCAGAGTTGGAGCATTATGGTAAAGCCGAAATCATGAGTAAAACGGAAAATATCTACAATACAACTTTGGAAATTTTTGATTATGCTATCACAAATGGTATTACAACTCACCAAGCTGCATTAACAATTGCTCAAAATCGTATTGATTTGAGAAAAATTGAGAACGCAAAAAAATAGTTTTTTACACGATATTTTAACTTTTTGACACAACTGCATCGATTTATAGTTCAGAATCGGTGCGGTTGTTTTTTTTTTTTATCGATTTTAAAGTGAAAATGTCGGTATAAATAAACGGCTATAAATTTTTATATAATGGTTGAAAGTCTTAATTTTGCAGACTTAATTTTAAAAGTTCTTACAAGGTGGTAAATAGAAGACACATCCGCGTTAAAGTCATGCAATCCATTTATGCAATGCATCAAAATGGTTCTGATAATTTAGAAAAAGAGGAAAAATTCCTTATGCATAGTATTGACGCCATTCAAGATTTATACCTTATTATGATTTCTTCGTTGATCGAAATTTGTAAAAAAGAAACTGTTTTTTTGCAATTATCGAGTAAAAAACATTTGGCAACCAAGGAAGAGCGTAATCCTAATGAAAAATTCATCAAGAACAGTATTTTTCAAATTCTAGCCGAAAATAATTCACTAAGTATTGCTTTAGAAAATCGTTCGATCGACAATTGGACAAAAAATGATGATTATATTATTTTGTTGCTTAATGCTATCAAAGCTAGCGATGTGTATGCAAAATATATGAGCAACAGAGTGAATACTTTTGAAGAAGACAAAGCTTTTATAGTAGATATTTTTTCAGAAGTTATTGTTCCTAATGAAAAATTATACGATTATCTGGAAGATGATAAATTAACTTGGATCGATGATATTCCTTTGGTAAATACTCAAATAGTTAAACAGTTGAAGGGAATTAAGCAGGGAGATAATGATAATTTCAGAGTGCCAAAATTGTATAAAGACAACGAAGATAGAGATTTTGCTAAAGATTTGTTTAGAAGAACTGTTCTGAACGAAAGAGAGTTAGCTAAAGAATATATTGATAAAACGCCAAATTGGGATAGTGAGCGAATTGCCGAAATAGATACGATTGTTCTTAAAATGGCTATTTGTGAGTTCTTAAAGTTCCCTTCAATTCCTGTAAAAGTTACTTTGAATGAGTATTTAGAATTAGCCAAAGAATATTCAACTCCAAAAAGTAGTATATTCATCAACGGAATTTTGGATAATTTGGTAAAAGAACTCGAAGGAAATAAAAGAATCGTAAAAATTGGCCGTGGACTGATGTAAGATTTTTATAAAACAAAACTTCATTTCTATTAAATATAAACAATTAACAACACAATTAAATTTTTAAAATTATGGAACAATTACAACAGTTTTTGCCGTTTTTATTAATGTTTGTGGTTCTTTATTTCTTTATGATTAGACCACAACAAAAAAGAGCTAAAAATGAAAGAGAGTTTGAAAACGGATTAAAAGTAGGAGATAAAATCATTACCAAAAGCGGAATTCACGGAAAAATTGCGGAGCTTGCTGATACTACTGTGGTTGTAGAAACTATGGCAGGAAAATTGAAAATGGAACGTTCTGCTATTTCTTTAGAATTGACTGCGACTTTAAACAAGAAAGCCTAATAATAATAAGGCTTAAATAAAAAATCCCAAATTCCGATTTAAAATTGGAATTTGGGATTTTTGTTTTCAAAAACTATTTTTTCTTTTTGTTCTTGTTTTTTTTAGCTTTTTTAGCTTTTTTAGCCTTTTTGACTTTTTTTGCAGCTGCTTTGGCTTTAAGTTTTGCTTTTTTAGCTTTGTCTTTTTTAGCTTTTTTCTTTTCTTTTTTCTTAGCCTTTTTTTTCTTCTTTTTCTTTTTATCTTTTTTTGTTTCTATAGTAGTTTCTATATTTTCCACAGACTTGGCTGGTTCAACTATAGGCGTTTCTGTTTTTTCCTCTTCTTTAGGGGGGGTGAGTAGTAGTAATTGTGGCAACTGGTGCTTTTGTTCTACTAGTTCTAGCTGTAGCAGACTTAGCAGGTACTGGTTTTGTTGTGGTGCTACTTGTTGTTGAAGATTTTGAAGTTGTGGCTCTAGATCTTGTTGCGGCTGGTTTTGTTGCAGCAGATCTTGACGTAGTCGTTTTAGTAACTGTTTTTTTAACCTCAGGTTGGGTTGCTTCAGAGGTTTCTCTTTTTGCCGTTTCTGTAGTTTCGGCTAAGTTGTTTTCTTCTTTGTTTTCAGACATAATAGTGTTTTTGATCGGTTATGGTTGAATTATCATCTGCAATCATGTTAAATGTTAAGTAAATATTTTGCAGATGTTAACAAATGTAATGAATAATTAAATATTGTAATGTTAAGTTTTTACTGAGCTGTTTGTGAATGGGATTTTCTACTCTAATGTTGGTTTTTATGTAAATAAAAAAATCTCAAAACTGAACATCAGTTTTGAGATTTTTATTAGATAAAGTATACTCTGTTTTATCTGTATTTATCATTCAGACCAATATGGTTTAGAATCATTGGTTTTATTTTTTCGATACGGGAAATTTTGGTTTCTTCTCTTTTAGCTGTTTCAATATATTCAATGAATTCCTTTTGTTTGTAAGGGCTGAATTTTGAAAAAGCTTCTTTTAAATTACTATCAGAGTCTAATTCTTTTTGCAGGAGTTCAGGAATTACAATTTCACTTTTGGTTTTTTCAGGCTTAAGTATTTTACCTTGTTTTTCATTTTCCATCGCTTCATGAATATAGGATAGGATTTCCTTTTCATTAATTTCGTCTTTGGAGGTAAACCGCCATTGTCTCAATGCTTTTGTTGTTCCTTCATTAGCATTGATTAAATGTTTTTTCTCGTCTTTTAAAAACGCTCCATTGAAAAACCAAATTGTAAAGAAATTTTTGAATCCTCCAACGCCAATTATATTCCTGTTGTTATTGTCCACATATATACAACCACCCCATTTATTGGTTTCTACCAATTCTGTTTTGGAAATGATTGCTTTCAAAAGTTCTACTTCGGTTTCCCATTTTTCGTTTTTCATCATTAAAAAAGAATTAGCGTTTTTTTGATTTGACTTCCATTTGTTGATAAGCTCCACCAGCAGTTAATTCGGCTATTTTTACAATCACATCGACTGCTTTCTGCATACTTTCTACAGGAACATATTCGTATTTTCCGTGAAAATTATGGCCACCAGCAAAGATGTTCGGACAGGGTAAACCTTTGTAGGATAATTGAGAACCATCTGTTCCGCCTCTTATGGGTTTAATGATAGGTTTGATTCCAACTTCTTTCATTGCTTGTTCGGCAATATCAACAATATGTTTAACAGGAAGAACTTTTTCTTTCATATTGTAATATTGATCATTTACTTCGGCAATTACAATGTCTGAACCAAATTGTTTGGCAAAACGTTTGTTGATTTTTTTAGCTATTTTATGAATTAAATTTTTTCTTCTTTCAAATTTTAATTTGTTGTGATCACGAATAATTAATTCTAAAACGGATTCTTCAATGCTTCCAGATAAATGATGAACGTGGAAAAAACCTTGATAGCCTTTTGTTTTTTCTGGAGTTTCGTCTTTAGGGAGTTCGTTGATAAAATCATTGGCGATAAGCATAGAGTTGATCATTTTTCCTTTGGCATAACCAGGATGAACACTTTTGCCTTTAAAGGTAATTTTGGCTCCTGCAGCATTAAAATTTTCATATTCTAATTCGCCAACTTGGCTTCCATCCATGGTATAAGCCCATTCGGCTCCAAATTTTTCGACATCAAAATGATGTGCGCCACGACCAATTTCTTCATCGGGAGTAAAACCGATTCTGATTTTTCCGTGTTTGATCTCGGGATTGTTGACTAGGAATTCCATTGCAGTTACAATTTCAGTAATTCCAGCTTTGTCATCGGCACCAAGAAGTGTTGTTCCGTCAGTAGTGATTAATGTTTGCCCTTTGTATTGCAATAAATCTTTGAAATAAGATGGAGACAGAATGATGTTTTGTTCTTTATTTAAAACAATGTCTTTGCCATCATAATTCGGAATTATTTGGGGTTTTATATTGGCTCCGCTAAAATCTGGTGAGGTGTCAAAATGTGAAATAAAACCAATCGTTGGTACTTCTTGATCCACATTGCTAGGAAGTGTAGCCATAATGTAGGCTCTATCGTCAATTGTTACATCTTGTAGTCCAATTTGTTTTAATTCTTCAACAAGTTTATTTGCGAGATCCCATTGTTTGGACGTGCTTGGGGTTGTGTTTGAATGAGGATCCGATTCGGTATCTATTGTGATATAACTTACAAAGCGGTCTATTAGGTGTTGCATGGTATTTAATTTTTGGCAAAGATAATAATTTTAGAAAAAGCAGTTTTATTGTAGAAATTTTGGAACTTTTTGAGAACAAAAAAATCCGTTTTGCAACGGATTTTTAGATTTAATTTGGTTAGAATTAAATGTGGTTTGTGATTTTTGTTTTTGGAGTTTTGGTTTTTATTTTGATACTTTTTCAGCTTCAATTTTGGCTTGAGCTGCGGCTGCTTCTGCTGCGGCTGCTTCTGCTTTTGCAATTTGCTCTTCAAGTTTAGTTGATTTTTCCAGAGCTAATTTAGCAGATTCTGCTAATTGTTTATCAGCATCTTCTTTTTCTTTTTTTAGTTTTGCAATTTCTTTGGCTAATTTATCTTCGGCATCTTTGGCACTTTCGGCTTCTTTTTTGTAATTAGCTATTTTTTCTTTAGATTCTTTTTCGGCTTCTTCGGATGCTTTTTTATCGGCTTCGGCTTGAATTTTGGCAGCTATAGCCGCATCTTTTGCAGCCTTATTTGCAGCATCTTTAGCAGCTTCTGCCGCTTTTTTGTCTGCTTCTGCTTGTGCTTTTTCGGCATTTGCTTTTTCTTTGGCAGCTTTTTCTTCAGCTTCTTTGGCTTCTTTGGCTGCTTTTATTTCGGCTTCTTTAGCTTCTTTTGCTGCTTTTTCAGCTGCTTTTTGAGATTCTTCGGCTGCTTTTTTGTCTGCTTCTATTTTTATTTTGGCTGCTTTTTTATCAGCTTCTTGTTTGGCTAAATACGCTTTCTCTTGTTCTTTTAATTCCTGTATTTGTTTTTTAAAATCTATTGGAGCTGTTGTAGAGGCACCAGTTGTAGTAGTCGAAATGGTTTCTGAACTAGCCGTTTCTTGTGCAAAAAAAGCTTGAGAAATAACAAAAAATACAATCGCAAATGTTAGTTTTAAATTCATAATTCAAAGGTATTTGGTTTTGTTTTGGATAATTTAGGATAAACAAATATAGCTTTTTTTTTAACTTTTTGATTTTTTAACTTCGAAATGTTTTAATTTTTTGTTAAAATTTTAGTTTATTTTCTTGCATTAATTTTTTTTAATATATAAATCTTACAGTTTAGCATTTTTTTTTTTGATTCGACTGGATTCGATTATTTAGAAAAATTGAACGAATAAATTAAAGTTTAGTCTTAAAAAGAGAATCCCAAATTGTAAAGTAAAATCCAAAATTGTGATGCTCACTTTTGTGATGTGTAGCATGGAATTGTGTTGTCGAAATCCATTTTGTTATTTTGGAAGTCTTCCAAAATTTTGGGTATAAATCGGTTTGCAAATGGCCTAAAATACCATACGATAAATTTAGGATTAAGTAAATCATTATACTCAAAGCATCAAAACTTATTGCGGTAATTATGATGAGCCAAATAAAACCAAATCCCAAAGTTTCTATCGGATTTAAAACAAATAAACTATAGACATTAGTGTCGATGTGGGTGTGATGTAGTTGATGTATAGGATTGAACCATTTTAATTTGTGCGCCAAATAATGAAAACAAAACATGAAAAAGTCCATTAAGAAAATCAATAATAAAGTGTCTAAAATAATTGTTGAAAAGGAGCTTTCAAATTTGATTGTAATGATTTGATTTTTAAATAAAAGATATCCCAAATACGTAATAAAGGTATTGCAAATCAAGGTTGATATAACCCATTTTTGATCTTTTCTTGCCAATTGTGTGTTTTGGAATTCTACGATTTTACCAATTAAAATGGATAGGAGTATTAATACAGTATTTTCGATAAAAAACAATCCCATTAGTTCTAATTGACTGAATTTGGAAAGTGCTTGGATCCATTTTTCTAAAGGCATACGTAAATAATTATAAAGTAATAAGACCTGTTGAGTGAAATTATTTAAAACGTCAATTTGAGTTTTTTTGAGTTGTGAAATGAAACAAAACTTCTCGATACGTACCGTACTCGAAGTGATATGTATCGAGAATCGTTTTTAGTTCTGAATTTTTGGTTCTTGATACAATTTTATCGAAAAACACTCGCACTGACAAAAATAAAAATCAAAAACCAATTTCATCCAACGGGTTAATAGAGTTTTATTGAATTAATTTTTCTTGTAAAATCAAAACCCCTTCTGAGGCGATATTTGGAATTATTTCTAATGGGTTTCTTAGATTCGGAATTGTTATCGGTTTAGGGTCAATATAATAAATAGGAGTTGATTTTGGTGTGTAATCTATTAAGCCAGCTGCAGGATATACTTGTAACGAGGTCCCGATTACTACAAAATAATCGGCTTGTTCTGTTATTAGAATAGCTTCTTCTAGAGCGGGTACTTGTTCGCCAAACCAAACGATGTGGGGTCTGAGTTGATGGCCGTTTGTATCGGTATCGCCAATGTTTAAATCGTCTTGCCAGTCTAAAATGAAATTGTCATTTTTGGAGCTTCGCACTTTGAGTAATTCACCGTGTAAATGAATAATTTTGGTGCTGCCAGCTCTTTCGTGTAAATCATCTACGTTTTGTGTAATAATGTGTACATCGAATTTTTTTTCAAGTTCAGCTAAAGTTTGATGACCAATATTGGGTTGTACTTCTTTTAACTGTTTGCGTCTTTGGTTGTAGAAATCGAGTACCAATGATTGATTTTTATGCCATCCTTCTGGGGTAGCAACATCCATAACATTATGGCCTTCCCATAATCCATCACTATCACGAAATGTTTTGATGCCACTTTCGGCGCTGATTCCTGCTCCTGTAAGGACCACTAATTTCTTTTTCATATAGAATAGAATTGCAAATTTTTAATTTAGGCTTAATTGTTTTTTACTGAAAAAGGTTCTTTGGTTTTTATCTGTAAAAGGTATTATAGGATAAAGCTACTCATTTTACTATTTTTGCCAAAAAAAAAGTTTTGCAATGGTTGATATGGATTATCTTGATTATCTCGAAGGTTTTTTGACAGATAATAGAAAAGAAAATTTTTTGAAGGTTTTACAAAATAGAACTAAACATTTTACAATTGCAGTTGAAGATGTTTTTCAGATGCATAATGCCAGTGCGGTGATGCGTAGTTGTGAGGTGTTTGGAATTCAGGAAATGCATGTGATTGAGGAGCGTTTTGGAAAACGAATTGATAAGGAAATTGCGATGGGAGCTCAGAAATGGGTTGATATTTATAAATACGATAGTGTTTCAAATTGTGTTGATGTTTTGAAAAGTAAAGGTTATCAAATTATTGCTACAACTCCGCATGAAAAGGATTGTATGTTGGGTGATTTTGATATTACCAAGCCAAGTGCTTTGTTTTTTGGAACCGAAAAAGATGGTTTGTCGGAGGCGGTTTTGAATAAAGCAGATGGTTTTTTGAAGATTCCGATGGTTGGATTTACTGAGAGTTTGAATATTTCGGTTTCGGCGGCAATTGTTATTCAGGATATTACTAATAGATTGCGAAATTCGGCTGTAGATTGGAAATTGACTGATGCTGAAATTTTAGAAAAACGATTGGATTGGACAAAGAAATCGATTAAAGATATTAAAAGAATTGAGAAACGTTATTATGATGATTTGAAAGTCTAAGGTTTTTTTGAGTTGTTTGTTGCGTGAGGGATAGAAGCAGGCTACCGAAGTAGCGCGGATAGCCCGACCCCGATAAAAAAAAGGGCTTTGTAAGCAGTTGCTATACAAGCCCTTTTTTTATCGGGGGCACGCCCAAATAATCATTTGAACTATTTTTTCTTGAGAACTTTATATTGTTCGTAACATCCGCTAATGGCATCCATAATTTGGAGATCATTGGCTGATTTTATGAAGGCATCAGAATAATTGCAACGACTTAGTATTTCGCCAATTTCATCTTGTGAGACTCCAAGTAGCAACGAGATTGTTTCTCGATCATACTTGCTTTCTAGAAGATTTCTTACGGTATCGTCTTTTCTTAGATCTCGGAGTTTTTTGAGCTGTTGAGGTCTTTTTCCGAAGAAATTATAAAGCATGTCTGCGGGATTGAATATAGAACCGAGTACTTTGCCGAATGCTCCCGGAGAGTATTGTCCTGCTTCGTAACCCAAGCCTAAGCCAGAAATGCTGTAACGATAATCTTCTTTTACAGGGATTAGTTTAGAGTCGATTTCAAGATAACCTGTTAGCATGTAGGGTTGTATGATTACATCGTCTAGTTGTATTGCTTTTTGGGTAAGCTGAATTGTTGTTTTTTTGTTTTTGATCCAGTCATTGGTTACACGGACACGCAGAGATTCGTAGCCCAAAAGGGTGATGTGAAGTGTGTCACTCTGAACAACGGCAAGTTCAAAATTACCATTGTCGTCGGTTGTTGTTCCGGTTACTTGATTTATATTGATAACGCTTACGCTACTTAACGGAGTTCCTGTGTTGTCGCTGATGATGGTTCCTGTGATTTTTTGGGGAACATCAGTGTTTTGGGCAACTGATTTAAAAGAGGTGACAAGAAATAAAAAAAGTATAAAATATCTCATAGACTGATTTAAAAAGCTAAAAGTAGTAAAACGACAATTAATATTTTAAGGTTCTTTTATAATTATAAGAAAATTAACAATCGGGTTGAGATAATACTTAAAGGAGCTTGGGTTTGGTCTTGATTTTTTAAGAAATTGAGTTTAGTTTAAAAAAAAAAATCTCCCGATGTCGGGAGATTTGTATAAGATACTACTGTAGTATTAGTCTCTTCTAGGTCTTCTTGATCTTGACGAATCGCCAAAACTTTCAGAACGTCTTGGAGCTCTGTCTGATGATCCTTCTCTTCTAGAGGAACCTTCTCTTCTTTCGGATCTGAAACCTCCTTCTCGTGAGCCAGAGTTTCTATCGCTTCTAAAACCGCCTTCGCGTCTTGGTGCAAAATTACCTTCTCTTCTTCCTGCATCACGTCTTCCTCCGCGGTTGTTGTGGTCGCGTCTTCCGCCACCATCATTTTTAGAGATTTCTACATTGATACGACGTCCTTCTAGCTGAACGTTATTCAATATATCCATTACTTTGTCAGTGTGTTCTGGGTCGGTATTGAAGAAAGAGAAACCTTCTTTTACATCTACTTTGAACACGTCATCACGACCTAAATCTAATGTTTCTTTTAAATAGTCTTTTAATGACATCCAATCGAAATTGTCTCTTGAACCAATGTTTACAAAATAACGTGTTGCACCACCATTGCTGTTTTCTCTTGATTCTCTATCGCCACGCTCACGTCTGTCTGAACCTGCAGATTGAGTAGAGATGTCTCTGTTTTTCTTGTAATAAGTAATGAAACGGTTAAACTCTACCGAAACCATTTTCTTAATCAATTCTTCTTTTGATAAACCTTCCAAAACATCATTGATCGCAGGTAAGTAGTTGTCTATTTCGTGATCAACTTCAGTATCTTTAATTTTATTGGCTAAGTGCAAAAGTTGGATTTCGCAGATTTCGATACCAGATGGAATAGATTTTTCTACAAATTTCTGTTTGATGATTCTCTCAATTGAAGAAATCTTACGTAATTCACTTTTTGTTACAATTACGATTGATGTTCCTAGTTTACCAGCACGACCAGTACGTCCAGAACGGTGGTTGTAGGTTTCGATTTCGTCGGGTAATTGATAGTTTACTACGTGAGTTACATTGTCAACATCTATTCCACGAGCCGCTACATCAGTTGCAACGAGCATTTGAATTTGTCTTCCACGGAACGATTTCATTACGCCATCTCGTTGAGCTTGCGATAAATCTCCGTGTAATGCAGCTGCACTGTATCCGTCTTCGATTAATTTTTCGGCAATAGCTTGTGTGTCGCGTTTTGTTCTACAAAATACTACTGAGAAAATATCCGGATTGGCATCGGCCAAACGTTTCAAAGCTTCGTAACGATCACGAGCATTTACTAAATAAAATTCGTGAGAAACTGTTGCTGATCCTGAGTTTTTGGTACCAACAGTAATTTCTAATGGTTCACTCATGAATTGTTTTGCAATTCTAGCAACCTCTTGTGGCATGGTTGCAGAAAATAACCATGTGCTTTTTTCGTCAGGAGTATCTGCTAAAATGGAGCAGATATCGTCATAAAATCCCATATTCAACATTTCGTCGGCCTCATCAAGTACACAGTAATCGATGTTTTTAATGTTAACCAAACCTCTGTTAATCATGTCTTGCATTCTGCCTGGAGTAGCTACTATAATTTGTGCTCCTCTTTTTACTTCTCTAGCCTGCTCTGTTATACTAGCTCCTCCGTAAACTGCTACCACATGAATACCTTTTTCGTATTTAGAGTAGTTTTTAAGTTCGTTGGTAATCTGTAAACAAAGTTCGCGGGTTGGCGATAAAACTAATGCTTGTGTATTTCTATTGTCGGCATCAATTTTTTGGATTAGCGGAAAACCGAAAGCTGCCGTTTTCCCTGTCCCTGTTTGAGCCAACGCAACCATATCTGTATCTTTTTCCAATAATAGGGGAATCGCCTTTTCCTGTACCTCTGACGGATTTTCAAATCCTAGATCTAAAATCGCCTTCAGTAACGATTCATTCAATCCTAATTGTTCAAATTTATTCATATGTTTATTTAAAATAGGGTGCAAAATTACTGTTTATAATTAACATAAACTAATGCATTTTTAATAATTAGGTTTTTATTATGTTTTGAAAATCAATTTGTTACAAATTATTTTTTGTTTTTCTAATTTTGAAATTGAATTTTTACTGTGAAATTGCGTCTTGTTTTTCTTTTTTTTGTTATAAAAAATGAATGAAATAACTGTTTTTTATACGTATAATACTTCAATTGACTTATTTAGATTTTTTAAGAAGTAATTATTGAATTTGTTATTTTGGATTGAATGTATTAATAGAACGCTTATTTTATCATTTCTTTAAGAATGTTATTTTGAAAATGCCTGAAAGTTTCAATATTGATTTATTAATTTTGCTAAAAAATAATTTGATTATGCAAACGGCTTCTTTTTCAGGTTTTATAAAATTGTTGTTCTATATGATAGTTTTCTATTATATTTTTAAATTTTTGGCGCGATTGTTTTTGCCTTTATTGGTAAAAAAGGTTGTTGAAAAGGCGGGTCAAAATTTTCAACAACAGCAACAACAATATTCACAACAAAAAACTTGGCAAAGAACTCGAAATAATGACGAAATTATAACCGAAACTGCCAATAGAAAAAATCCTCGCGAGACTAAAAAAGTAGGGGATTATGTTGATTATGAGGAAATAGATTGATGATTTCTGATTTTTGACTGATGATTTCTGATTTTTGATTTGCAAAAAAATAGTTGCAATCATTATAATCTGAAATCATTAAATTCTTAATATTGCTTATTAAAAGTCCATTCTGAAAATTCAGAACACAAATCTTAAATCTATAATCGTTAATCAAAAATCTAAAATATTAATGAAGCAACTTCAAAAGTTCTTTCCGCATCTACTTGCCATTCTTGGTTTTGTTATCGTTTCAAGTCTGTATTTTTTTCCTGTATTACAAGGAAAACAAATTTACCAATCTGATATTGCTCAATTTACTGGTATGGCCAAAGAGCAAAATGACTTTAGAGCTATTCATAACGAAGAACCTTATTGGACTAACTCAGCTTTTGGAGGAATGCCAACCTATCAGTTGGGTGCAAAATATCCACACGATTATGTTGGAGCAATCGATGATGTATTACGATTTTTGCCGCGTCCGGCTGATTATCTGTTTCTGTATTTTCTAAGTTTTTATGTGTTGATGTTAGTTTTGAAAACCGATCCGCTCAAAGCTTTTTTTGGAGCAGTTGCTTTCGGTTTTTCTACTTATTTAATTATCATTCTCGGTGTTGGACATAATGCCAAAGCACACGCCATTGCTTATATGCCATTGGTGGTTGCTGGTTTTATACTGGTTTTTCAGCAAAAATATATTTGGGGAGGTTTATTGGCGATGTTTGCAATAGCATTGGAAGTCAATGCTAATCACTTTCAAATGACTTACTATTTATTGATATTGTTATTGATTATTTCAGGATATTTTATTTACGAAGGAATTAAAGCAAAGGAATACAAGTCGCTTTTAATTTCTATCGGTACTCTTTTTGGAGCTGGTATTTTGGCAGTAGGAGCCAATGCAGGAAATTTATTAGCAACTGTGGAGTATGCAAATTTTAGTATTCGTGGTAAGAGTGATTTGTCCTTCAATCCTGATGGTTCCAAAAGTACGTCTGATGGTGCAATGACAAGAGATTATATTACAGAATATAGTTATGGTATTGCTGAGAGTTTTAATTTGATTGCACCAAGATTATTTGGCGGTTCCAATAATGAGAAAGTGGGTACTGATAGTAGTATGTTTGAGTTCATGATTTCTCAAGGTGTACCCGAAGCAGATGCTGTTAATTATGTATCTGCGATGCCAACATATTGGGGTGATCAACCCATTGTTTCTGCCCCAGCTTACATTGGTGCAGTTGTTTTCTTTTTGGGAGTTTTAGCATTATTTATCGATGATCGAAAAATTAAATATGCTTTTTTAGGAGGCGCATTTGTATCATTGATTCTTTCTTGGGGGAAAAATTTCCCAGCATTGACCGATTTTAGTATAGATTATGTGCCAATGTATAATAAGTTTAGAGCAGTTTCCTCTATACAAGTTGTACTAGAATTGTGTTTCCCAGTATTGGCTATAATGGGACTTCAGTCTTTTTTTAAATTAGAAAAAGAAAAACAGTTAAAACCATTGTTGCAATCAGCAGGTATTGGACTAGGAATCATTATTCTGTTGTTTTTGATAAAAGGAACTTTTAGTTTCTCAGGGGTAAGTGATAGTTATTTGCTGCAAAGTTATGGGCCTAGTTTTGTAGATGCTTTGGTTGCTGATAGAAAATCTTTGTATAGTGCTGATTTATTGCGTTCAGGTTTTTTTATTTTGATTTCATCAGCTATTTTATGGTTGTTTGCTAAAAATAAAATTGCTCAAAATACAGCTATAATTTTAGTTGGAATGTTCATGATAGCCGATTTGTTTTTTGTGGATAAAAATTATGTTTCAAACAAAGATTTTGTTAATGCGAGGGATGTAGAAATTCCTTTTCATGAAACCCCAACCGATAAGGCTATTTTGCAAGATCCAAGTATTTATAGAGTTTTTGATATACAGGGATTGATGCAAGCCAGAACGTCTTATTTTCATAAAGCTATAGGAGGATATAGCGCTGTTCGTCCAAAACGTATACAGCAATTATTCGATTATCAAATTGCAAAAAACAACATGGAAATTTTGAACATGTTGAATGTAAAATATGTGATTCAAACCGACAAAGAAGGTAATGAATCTCCTATTATCAATACCGATGCCAATGGAAATGCTTGGTTTGTAAATAGAATAGACTGGGTGCAAAATGCAGATGGCGAAATGAAAGCTTTAGATAAATTTAATTCGAAAGAAGTTGCAGTTATTAATCAATTTGAGTTTGGTTCCAGATTCAAGACCAAAAATTCAAATTTTGTAAAAGACAGTTTGGCTAACATTACTTTGGATTCGTATCAACCCAACAATTTGAAATATACTTCTAAAAATGCCAATGATGGTTTAGCTATTTTTTCTGAAATGTATTATGAAAATGGCTGGAAAGCCTATATTGATGGTAAAGAAACTCCAATCATTAGAGCAGATTATGTATTAAGAGCTATAGTTGTTCCTGCTGGAAATCATAAGATTGAGTTTAAATTTGACCCTCAAGTTGTAAAAACGGGTGGTACCATTACTTTGATAAGTAGTATCGGGATGTTGTTCCTGTTGGTAGGTGGTTTGTATGTTGAGAGAAAGAAAATAGATGCTAACCCAAATAAAATGTTGTAAAAAAGCTGTATTGTGTATTTTTATAACAATCAATACTATTGAAAATTGAAATCAGAATCCAAAAAAGTCCTTATTATAACCTATTATTGGCCACCAGCAGGAGGGCCTGGAGTTCAACGTTGGCTTAAGTTTGCTAAATATTTGCCTGATTTTGATATTCAGCCAATTGTTTATGTTCCTGAAAATCCAACTTACCCAATTATAGATGACAATTTAGAAAAAGAAGTTTCTGAAAAAGTAATTGTTGTAAAGAATAAAATTTTTGAACCTTACCAGTTGGCTTCTTTTTTTTCTAAAAATAAAACCAAAACTATTAGTTCTGGGATTATTCCTAACAAAAAGAAACAAACTTTTTTAGATAAGACTTTATTATGGATAAGAGGAAATCTTTTTGTTCCGGACGCTCGTTTTTTTTGGGTGAAACCATCAGTTTCTTATTTAGAAAAATTTATTGTTGAAAATTCTATTGATATAGTCATCACATCGGGTCCACCTCATAGTTTGCATCTGATTGGGATGGAATTGAAGCAAAAATTAAATTTGATTTGGCTGGCTGATTTTCGTGATCCGTGGACAACGATTGGATATCACAAAGAATTAAGATTGTCGATAAAAGCACAACGTAAGCATAAAGCACTAGAGTATAGAGTTTTGAATACTGCGGATCAAGTGATTGTGACGAGTAAAACTACTAAGATAGAATTTCAAGAAATTACTAATAGACCGATTACTGTTATTACTAATGGTTATGATACCGAAGTTACACCTCCTGTTAGTTTAGATTCTAAATTTAGTTTAGCACACATTGGTTCGTTTCTTTCCGAAAGAAATCCGATCATTTTATGGGAGTCTTTGGCCGAATTACTTGACGAGGTTCCTCAATTTAAAACGTATTTTGAATTGAAATTAATCGGGAAGGTAAGTCAAGAAATTTTAGATACTATTTCCAGATATAAATTAGAGGAATATTTGAAAAATTTGGGATACGTTTCGCATTCTGAAGCTGTAGCACATCAACGAAATTCCCAAGTTTTGTTGCTCATCGAAATCAATTCAGATGAAACCAAAAGTATTATTCCTGGGAAATTATTTGAATACATGGTCTCTAATAGGCCAATAGTTGCGATAGGTCCAAAAGATTCAGATTTTGCAGAAATTATTAATGAGACTAATACAGGCGTGTTTTTTGATTATACAGAAAAAGAAAAGTTAAAAAACACAATTACTTTATATTTCAATCAATTTTTAGAAGGAAAATTACAAAGTTATGGTGTAGGTTTGCAAAAATATTCCAGAAAAAACCTCACCAAAGAATTAGCGCAATTGATTCATTCCAAAAGATAAAGTGAAAACTTTATAACTTTGCAAACTTTAAACTTTTTACACAAAATTTAATGGGTATAGTATTAAATCAGTCATTAAAAAACACCATAATTACCTATATCGGATTTGGAATTGGAGCTATAAATACGTTGTATTTGTATCCGATTTTTTTAGGGGCTACATACTATGCTTTAACGAATTATATTCTTTCGGCTGCCAATGTAATAATGCCTCTGTTTGCGATTGGTATGCAAAATACATTGGTGAAATTTTATGCTCAATATCAGACCGAAAAAGAGCGAAATCAGTTTTTATCTTTTACAGTTCTTTTTCCTTTTCTTCTAATTATCCCGATGTGTTTACTGGGCTATATTTTTTTTGATGAGATTTTGTTTTTTTTATCAAAGAAAAACGGAATTGTTAAAGAATATATTTGGCTGATTCCTTTTACAGGAATATGTATGGCCTATTTCGAAATTTTTTACGCTTGGTTGCGCGTACACATGCATTCTGTTTTTGGAAATTTTATAAAGGAAGTAGGATTACGTTTGGCTTCTTTGTTTTTGTTAATTGGGGTTTACTACAATTGGCTATCAGTCGAAGGCTTTGTTTATGTTACTGCTGTCGTTTATTTTTTGGCACTTTTGGTGACAATGTTTTATGCTTTTAGTGTCAAGAAACCTCATTTTCAGTTTGCTATTCCAGAAAACACAAAGGACATTCTAGTTTATTCTTTTTATATTATTCTTTCAGGAAGTGTGGCCAATTTATTATTGGATGGTGATAAAATGATCCTTAACCAATACGTAAATATTGAGAACATTGCCTATTATTCGGTAGCGACATATATTGCTTTGGTGATTTCGGTGCCTAGTCGAGCCATGCATCAAATAGTATATCCCATTACGGCCAAATTGATGCATGAAAATAAGCATGATGAATTAAACGATTTATATAAAAAAACTTCGATAAATCTTCAAATTGTGGGTGGATTTGTGATGTTGTGTATATTTGTTAATATTAATCAGCTATATGAAATTGTTCCAAAGGAATATAGTGGAGGTATTATGGTCGTTTTTATGATTGGGCTCTCTAAATATTTTGATTTGATTTTAGGGAACAATAATGCCATTATTTTTAATTCTAAATATTATAGAGCCGTATTGTTTTTAGGGGTAGGTCTGGTGGTATTAACCGTTGTCTTAAATATGGTTTTTATTCCTTTGTACGGGATTATAGGTTCGGCATTTGCGACATTATTGTCTATTACCTGTTATAGTTTAGCCAAATTACTTTTTGTTGTAAAACGTATGCATTTGTATCCGTTTACAAAACAAAATTTGTACAGTTTGGGAATCACTTTTGTTGTTTTTATACTGTTTTATTTTTGGAAATTTCCGCTAAATCCTCTTATAGCTATTGGCTTAAAATCTATTTTAGTAACCATAGTTTATATTTATTTGAATTATAAGTTTGTTATTTCGCCTGAAATAAATAAAGCTCTGGATAATTTGATTTTAAAAATTAGAAGAAAAAAATAAAATTATTTAAGTTCCAGCTAGTTTGCATATTTAAATTCTCCTTGTGTTGTTTTTTTTATATTTGTAAGTAATGTTTTTAATAAGAAAGTATTAAAAATTTTATTTTATGAATAATCTAAAAAACATAAATCATGAAAAAAATTAAGTTGCTGTTTCTTTATCTATTTCTTGGGTGTTTTACATTGGTTTTTTCTCAACCCCAAAAAACAAACAAAACTTTAAAAGATAATACTAAAGTTTTGGATACTGTTCATCAAAACAAACTTGAATTCGATGGATTTCCAGTTGCTCCTTTTAATGATACTTTGTTTTTTATTTATAATAAAATAGGATCGTTTAATGCTGAAAATCGAGCCAATGCGATTAGTAGTAGAATAGTATTACTTTATGAAGATTCTTTTTTTGTTAAGGATTCATTGAAGTTGGTTCAGTCTGATTCTGGCTATGATATAGTTTATAAAAAAGATTTTCCCATAATGACCGTCTCTAATTTAGATGCCAAGACCGAAGGGAATGATTGTCATGTTTTAGCTCAAAAGAATCTGAACGATATTCAAAAAGCCGTGATTGCTGAAAAAGAAAAATTCAGTACGGTGAGTTGGCTAAAACGTATAGGTCTAGTTTTAGTATTAATCACTTTTTTTGGGTTAATTGTATATGCCATTAATAAACTTTTTAGATGGTTGCGTTTTTTAATAATTCAAAAAAAAGAACAATATTTCTCTGGTTTTAAAGTCAAAGAAACACTCCTTTTGTCACAAGATAAACAATTGGAATTCATTTTAAAGTGTGTGACTATAATACGACTGATATTTTTAGTTTTTATATTTTACATTTCATTACCTGCTTTTTTTAGTGTTTTCCCAGGAACAAAGAATTATGCCTCTTTGTTATTGAACTGGATTTTTTCGCCAGCAAAGGCTGCTTTGATGGGATTTGTTCATTTTTTGCCTAATCTTTTTTCTATACTAGTAATCATAGTTCTGTTTAGGTTTATTGTCAAAGTATTCAAATTTTTTGTCGATGAGATTCATAAAGGTCAAATCAAAATAGATGGTTTTTACAGTGATTGGGCAATTCCTACTTTTAATATTGTGAAAGTGTTGTTGTATGCCTTTATGGTGGTTATAATATTTCCATATTTACCAGGTTCTAATTCTCCAATTTTTCAAGGAGTTTCCGTATTTGTTGGAATTTTATTCTCTTTAGGTTCTTCTAATGCTATTGCTAATATGATTGCTGGTCTTGTTATTACTTATATGCGACCTTTTAAAATTGGAGATTTTATTAAGATTGGTGATGTTACAGGCACTGTTATCGAAAAGAGTTCATTGGTGACAAGAGTTAGAACTCCAAAACAGGAAGATATTACAATACCTAATGCGACCGTTTTGTCTAGTTCTTCAGTAAATTATTCATCTAATACGAATACGGAATCTAAAGGATTGTTAATTCATACCAAAATTACCATTGGGTATGATACACCGTGGGTTTTGGTACATAAAGCCTTAATTGAAGCAGCTTTAAGAACCGATAAGTTAGAACAATCTCCAACTCCTTTTGTGTTACAAACTAGTCTGGATGATTTTTATGTTGCTTATGAAATCAATGCTTATACCAAGTTTCCAAATGAGCAACCGTTGATTTATTCGAATCTCCATCAAAATATTCAGGATTGTTTTAATGAAGCTGGATTAGAAATAATGTCATCGCATTATAGTGCACTTCGAGATGGAAACAAAACGACCACACCTGAAGATTATTTGGCTAAAGATTATAAAGTGCCTGGCTTTAATTTCTCTGATAAAAAATAATTTCACCTTTTTTTTCGTGTTAAAATGAGTTTAAATCTTTTTTTATTTGTAGGGTAATTAGTGTTTATTTTATATTTTATTGTTTTATATCGAATTTTTTTACCTTTTTTATTAATTTATTTTTATTATGCATTGATAATCAGTTATTTGTGAATTTTTATTTTTGATATCACTAAATTTAGGTATTGCGAACAATCACGATAAGTCTTACATTTGTACCGTTGACGATTGAAAATAAATGAATATTAAATGCCTTAAAGGATGAAAAAACATTTTATTAAACAGGATAAATTAAATCAATTTTCAAAAGTGATTGCCAATAAAATTCAGAATGGATTTGTTGTAATAGAAAAAAACGATAAAATGCCTTTTACTGTTCTATATAAAGAAGGTAAAAAAATTAATCATAGCTTAAATTTTTTAGTTTGTTGTGCTACACTTGGAATGTGGTCTTTACCTTGGCTGTACATGTCACAGGTTACAGCAAAAGATAAAAAAATTCTTGTTGCTATCGATGAAGAAGGGGTTGTTTTTGAAGAAAATTGTTACTTGGGATAACCTTTAAAGGTTAGTGAGTGATGTAAAGTTACTTTTTAATAATACTTTCATTTTTTAAATGAGATTTTATTCAAGAAGATTAGTTTAAAGTAATTGGAATAAAACCATAAACTTTTTCAAATTATTGTATAAAGGGATAATCAAAAAAGCCATGAACTTATGTTTATGGCTTTGTTTTTTTAAAGTTTATCTTCAAGATATTTAGCAGTTATAGAGTTTTTGTTTTTGACAATGTCTTCTGGTGTTCCTGCTGCAAGTAATTGTCCTCCGTTTTCTCCTCCTTCTGGGCCAAGATCTATAACCCAATCGGCGCATTTTATTAAGTCAAGATTGTGTTCTATAACCAGTATAGAATGTCCTTTTTCTATCAAGGCATCAAATGATGCCATTAATTTTTGAATGTCATGAAAATGCAACCCAGTTGTTGGCTCATCAAATACAAATAGGGCTTTTTCTTTTATCGTTCCTTTTACTAAAAATGAAGCCAGTTTAATACGCTGAGCTTCTCCCCCAGAAAGTGTCGAAGAAGATTGACCTAATTGAACGTAACCTAAACCAACATCTTGTAAAGGTTGTAGTTTTTGAGTAATTTTTGTTTGTTTGTTTTTTTCGAAGAAAAGAATAGAATCATCAATAGTCATAGTTAGAATGTCGTTGATGTTTTTGCCGTCAAAATTGACTTCTAATATTTCTTTTTTGAATCGTTTTCCACTACAGGTTTCGCATGGTAATTGAACATCGGCCATAAAAACCATTTCAACATTTATAGTTCCCTCGCCTTTACAAGTTTCACATCTTCCGCCGTCAACATTAAATGAAAAATGCTTGGCCTGATAGCCTCGAACTTTAGAAAGTTTTTCTTTGGCATACAAATCTCGAATATCGTCATATGCCTTGATGTATGTAACAGGATTTGACCTTGAGCTTCGGCCTATTGGATTTTGATCTACATATTCAATGTGCTTGATATGAGAAAAAGAACCAGTGATTTCGCTAAATTGTCCCGCTTTTTCTCCAGCATTATCCAGTTTCTTTTGCATAGCAGGAAAAAGAATTTTCTTGATAAGGGTACTTTTTCCGCTTCCCGAAACTCCTGTAATAACAGTTAAAACATCTAGAGGGAATTTGACATCAATATTTTGTAAATTATTTTCTCTGGCGCCTTTTATTTCGATGAAGTTTTTTGAAAAACGTCGTTTTTCAGGAACTTTAATTTCTAAATTTCCATTAAGATATTTCGCCGTTAGTGAATTTGATTTTAGTATTTCTTCATAAGTGCCTTGAGCAACTAGATTTCCTCCGTAAGTTCCTGCCTCAGGCCCAATATCAATAATCATATCAGCAGCTTTCATGATGTCTTCATCGTGTTCTACTACAATAACAGTATTGCCTAGATCACGTAAAGATAGGAGTACTTTTATTAAACGTTCGGTGTCTTTGGGGTGTAAACCAATACTGGGTTCGTCTAAAATATACATAGATCCGACCAAGCTACTTCCTAATGATGTTGCCAAATTGATTCGTTGTGATTCTCCTCCAGAAAGAGTAGAGGAGTTTCGGTTTAGAGTTAAATAATTTAGACCAACTTCGGTTAAAAACGATAATCGATTGTTAATTTCTAGTAATAGACGCTTGGCTATTTGCTTTTCATACTCATTTAATGAAATGTTTTTGAAAAAATCGACTAAATGTTGAATAGGTAAATCGACCAAATCAGAAACAGTTTTACCATTAATCTTGACATACGAGGCTTCTGGTCTTAAACGCTTTCCTTTGCAAACATGACATTTTGTTTTTCCTCGATAACGAGAAAGCATTACTCTGTTTTGAATTTTATAATTTTTTTCTTCGAGTTCTTTAAAAAAGTCATTTAAACCTTGAAAATATTTATTTCCTGTCCAAATTAATTCTTTTTGTTCTTCAGAGAGTTGAAAGTAAGGTTTGTGGATTGGGAAATCAAATTTATAAGCATGATTCACTAATTCGTCCCGAAACCAACTCATGCTTTCGCCTCTCCAAGGAAAAATGGCATTTTCGAATATAGAAAGTGAAGTGTTTGGAATGACTAAGTCAGTATCAATTCCTATAATGTTTCCATAACCTTCACAAGCTGGACAAGCTCCATAAGGATTGTTGAAACTGAATAGATGAACATTTGGTTCCAAAAATGAAATTCCGTCTAATTCAAAATTATTTGAAAATGAAAATTTTCTTTCGGAGTTTAACTCTTGTAAATAACAAATTCCTTTTCCCTCAAAAAAAGCAGTTTGTACAGAATCGGATAAGCGATTATAAAACTCTTCTTCATCTTTAACGATGATTCTGTCAATGATAAGATAAATGTCTTTATGGTCTAACGAATGTTGTTGTTCTACAGTAAAATTGTCCAGGCGAACCATCTCATCGTTTACCAAAATCCTAGCAAACCCTTGTTGCAATAAAACTTTTAGTTTGTTTTCTAATTCTCTTCCTTCTTCAAGATGAATAGGAGCGAGGAGTAACCATTTGCTTTCAAGTTCAAGATTTTTTACGGTCGAAACAACATCGGTAACAGTATTTTTTTTGACTTCTTGTCCAGAAATTGGCGAATAAGTTCTACCGATTCTAGCAAACAACAGTTTGATATAATCGTAAATTTCGGTTGATGTTCCTACTGTTGATCTTGCATTGGTGGTATTTACTTTTTGTTCGATAGCAATCGCTGGAGCAATTCCTTTAATGTATTCTACTTTTGGTTTATCTAATCGTCCTAAAAATTGTCTGGCATATGATGATAAACTTTCTACATAACGACGTTGGCCTTCGGCATAGAGAGTGTCGAATGCTAAACTGGATTTTCCAGAACCAGATAATCCTGTAATGACTACAAGTTTGTTTCTTGGAATGGCAACATCAACATTTTTTAAATTATGTACTTGGGCACCTTTTATTATAATGTTTTTCTTTGGATCGAGGTTAGAAATATCAACTGGCATACTATAAATGAATTTCCACAAAAGTACTCAATTTTAATGGTAGTATATCTAAAACTATTAATTTCCAAATTTGCTTTTAGACCCTCTTTTTGATGATGTTTTTGAATATTTAAATTTTTATTAAGAAAGTTGTATAGGGTATCTTTAAGTGTATCAGTTGTTTATAATTGTTAAAGTCGTTGGTTAAAGTTGCTAAGAAAAATAAATTAATATTTTAAAGTATTCAAGGGGGTAAGCCTTATGTTTTCTTGGGTTAAGCCCTGTTTAGAGCCAAAAATGCATTTTGATTGTTTTATAGAATTATTATAGAATGTTATATAATTATCATTTCTGGTTTTTTTTTCTTGTTTGTATCAATAAAAATTTGTTAAATTTGGCTCATTAACATTAACATATAACTGTAGCCTATAGTAAAAAAATACTTTTTAGATAATGCCCCAAAAAACTAACAACTCTAAAAGGATTGACTATGGCAAGTTTACAAAAATCAGACGCTTTATTGGTAAAGGACTATATTGCTGGTGACGAAAATGCATTAGCGGTATTAATAAGAAGACATGAATCTAAAATCTATGGATTTATTTATTCTAAAGTTTCAGATAAAGATGTTTCTAATGATATCTTTCAAGATACTTTTATCAAAGTAATCAAAACTCTAAAATTGAATTCCTATAATGAAGAAGGTAAATTTCTTCCTTGGGTAATGCGCATCGCACATAATTTGATAATAGATCATTTTAGAAAATCCAAAAAAATGCCAATGTTCAGAGAGACTGAGGAGTTTTCTATATTCGCAGTGATGTCTGATGATTCTTTAACTATAGAAAATCAAATTATTGCAGGACAAGTAGAGGATAATATTCGCAGATTGGTAGAAGAACTTCCATCAGACCAAAAAGAAGTTTTGGTTATGCGTATGTATCAGGACATGAGTTTTAAAGAAATTTCTGAGGTAACAGGTGTGAGTATTAATACGGCATTGGGTAGAATGAGATATGCCATCATGAATTTGAGAAAAATTATTGAAAAACACCAAATTGTTTTGACAAATTAATACTAAAGTGTAAACTCTTGCGTTGTAATATAAACTCAAAAATTATAAAACATGCAAAAGAATTACTCTAAAGAATTAAAAATTACTAAAAAGATAAAGCCAGATAAAGAGGTTGTTTCTTTTTTGTTGAACTATTCTAAGTCTTTAAAAATTGTTAAAGTAGAGGATAAAGTTTTTGAAATTATTGCTAATTGATTTTTGTAGATTCTTAATTATAAAGAGTTTATAAATTTTTAAAAAGAAAAAATGCACCAATTGATTTAAAATAGGTGCATTTTTTTTGTGAATTTATTTTTGAAACTCTTTCAATACAGATTTTCTACCAATTGTTTTTGTGATAATATCTTTTTCAATATCCCAGCCTCTAGCGGGAGAGTATTCACGTCCGTACCATATAATTTGGAGATGTAAATCATTCCATAGTTCTTCGGGGAAAATTCGTTTGGCATCTTTTTCAGTTTGTACAACATTTTTTCCGTTACTTAGGTTCCATCGGTACATCAATCGATGAATATGTGTATCTACAGGAAAAGCGGGTACTCCAAAGGCTTGTGACATTACCACACTAGCAGTTTTGTGCCCAACAGCTGGTAACGCTTCTAGAGCTTCAAAACTTTGAGGGACAATTCCGTTGTGTTTCTCTATTAAAATTTCAGATAAACCATGAATTCCTTTTGATTTCATTGGTGATAAACCACAAGGTCGAATTATTTCTTTGATCTCATCGACAGACATCTTTACCATATCATAAGGATTGTCTGCTTTGGCAAAAAGCAATGGAGTGATTTGATTGACTCTTACATCTGTGCATTGAGCTGAAAGCAAAACAGCAATCAGTAAAGTATAGGGGTCTTTATGATCTAACGGAATAGGAATGCTTGGGTATAAATCGTTTAATGTATCTATAACGAAGGTAATGCGTTCTTGTTTTGTCATTTTTTGTAGCTTTGAAATGTAAAGTAAAACAATTTCAGGAGGAATAGCAAAAGGCGTTTTTATAGAATAACTATTTCTAAACTAAAAAAAATAAATAAATAATTTGGATAGTATCATCAACTTATTAAGTAGTTTTCTAAAAATTGACAATCAAGAAATTGATTTTTTTTATCCAAATTGGAGAAAGAAAACATTAAAGCAAATACAATCTTAATAAAAGAAAATCAAAAATCAAATAAAATTTATTTTATCGAATCAGGACTTTTAAGGACGTATTTTTTACTTGATGGCAAGGAAATTACTACTTATTTTGCTTGTGATACTCAATTGATTTCTGTTTACGCCAGTTTTTTAACCCAAAAACCATTTTTCGAATGCTTAGAAACAATTGAGGATTGTGTTTTGTATTCTATAACTTATGAAAGTGTTACTGACTTGTATAGTGTAAATCCAAATTTTGAAAGTTTAGGAAAAATTTTAGCCGAGCAAAATTATCTATGTTTAATAGAAAGGACTTACTATTTGCAAGCAATGCAAGCAAAAGAGAAGTATCGATATTCATCGAAAAATATGATAAAAAAATAGTTTTAAAGGCACCCCAAAAACATATAGCAAGTTATTTAGGGATTTCACCTGAAACTTTGAGCAGAGTACGAAAAGAAGTTTAATTTCTTGACAAATGTCAATGTAAATGATTTTCTGTGTTTTCATCTTTGTAAAAAAACAAAATGAAGATTATGAAAATTTCAGTTGCCTCTTTATTAGTGATTATAACTTTAATGCTAATTTCTAATTCTTGTAGAAGTGTTTTACAAGTTGAAAAATATCCAAAAACAGATTGTTATTCCGAAAAAGAATATGTTGTAAAACCAGTTACATTTTCTATTATCCTAACAGGTACTGCTTCAACTCAAGAAGCTTTTTTGTTTAAAGGAGGTAGTTTGTTTAAAAGTAGAGAATTATCACATATTGCTGTGTTAGTAAAGCACAACAATAAAAGTTTCTTGTTTGATACAGGTTTGGGAGGTAATATTGATACACAATTCAAAGAAATGTCTTTTCTGCATAGGCAAATGTTTAGATATTCAAAACAACAAAGTGTAAAGCAACAATTAATTGCGAATAGTTTTAAAAGCGATAGTATTAAAACGATAATATTATCTCATTTGCACTGGGATCATTCTAGCGGGATCAAAATTTTTCAAATGCGACCATTTATACAACCGAAGACGAATATGTTTATGCTAAATCAGAAAAAGCACATTCTCCAGCTTTTTTAAAATCCCAATTTGATGGAAATACTATAGATTGGAAATTCTTAGAATTTAAAAAAAATAAATACAAAACTTTTGAAGAGAGTTGCGATTTTTTTGGAGATGGGAGTGTGGTTTTCGTTAAACTTTTGGGACATACTAATGGTTCAATAGGTATGTTTATAAATGGTCAAAAAAGATATTTTTTTACAGGAGATGTTACTTGGAGTATTGATGGTTTCAAAAGACCATCTCCAAAACATTTTATTCCAAGTAAGCTAGTAGATCTTGACGAAGATGAGTTGAATAAAACAATAGTAAAAGTTCATAATTTGATGCTTGCTGATCCAGCTCTTATCGTAATTCCCGCTCATGATTTTGACAGTCAGAAAGGGTTGAAACATTTTCCTGAATTTCAATAAATTTCGTACAATAATTTTAATTATAGTTTGAATGTAGAAACATAAATGTCTAAAAAATCTTCGTTGGGGAGAATGATCAAATATCATTTATTACAAAACTTAGTATCTTAGCAACTTAGTAATTCAGCAATTAAAAAAAATGACTACATTAAAAATAGGTGATAAAGCACCAGATTTTTCAGGGATAGATCAAGAAGGAGTGTCACATCAATTAAATGATTATAAAGGTAAAAAGTTGGTGGTTTTCTTTTATCCAAAGGCATCTACACCTGGTTGTACAACCGAAGCATGTGATTTGAGAGATAATTTTGAACGATTTCAGGCTAATAATTATGAATTGCTTGGAGTTAGTGCTGATAGTGCAAAAGCACAGGCTAAGTTTAAAGATAGAAATGAGTTGCCTTTCCCTTTATTGGCTGACGAAGACAAGCTAGTTATTAATGCTTTTGGAGTTTGGGGACCCAAAAAGTTCATGGGAAGAGAATATGATGGAATACATAGAACAACTTTTGTAATTGATGAGAGCGGAATAATTTCGGATATAATTCTGTCTGTCAAAACCAAAGAACATGCCAATCAAATTTTGAAATAAAGGTTTGTTCTTTTATGGGGAAATTTTAAAAAAAAAATCCAAGAATTACGGTAAAGTCATTCTTGGATTTTTATAGGCTTCTTATTTTTTTTGCTCTAAAAGCGAGTCAGGTTGATAACCAAAAAGATGTTTCTCTTTGATGATTTCGGCAATTCCAGGAGGAAGCATCGATTCCCATCCAGGTTTTCCAGCGCTAATCATTTTTAATACTTCACGTGAGAAAATTTGTAGAATGTCTGGATTGTAATTTTCTATATCAAGTACTTTGCCATTAAATTTAAAAAATTTATATAATTCTTTCATTCTTGGATGAACCATTAAGGTTTCAGAAGTAATTACTTCACCTTCTTCATCAAGCATCGGATACAAGAATACTTTCATGTCACGATAGAATAATTTTCCAAAAGCTTCTAATATTCCACCACTCAAATGGCGGTAGTATTTTTCGTCAAAAATATCAACCAAGTTGTTAACTCCCATAGCAAGTCCCATTCTGGCTTTGGTATAATTAGAAAAATATTCAACAACTTTGTAATATTCTTGGAAGTTGGATATCATTACGGTTTGTCCTAATGAGCAAAGTAATTCTGCACGATCCATAAAGTCTCTTTCGTCTATTTCTCCATCCGAACGAAGATTCGATAAGGTAATTTCAAAGACCACCAACGTATTTTCTTTTTCGACTTTATTTTCATCCAAGAACATTTTTAACGATTTTTCATACATGTCTATATTTACCTTGGTAACAGGGCGAAAACTACCTCTAAAGGCGAGTATATTTTTTTTGTATAAAATGGCAGCTGGTAAAATATTTTTTCCTTTTGGGTTAAACATTACCGCATCGGTCATTCCGTTTTTGACCAATTGTAAACTCATTAATCGGTTGTCAACATCAGCAAAACGGGGACCCGAGAAATTAATGGTGTCTATTTCTAACTGGTCTTTGTCGAGGTGGTCGTAAAGATAACGGAGTAGTTTTTTTGGATCATTGTATTTGTAGAAAGCGCCATAAATTAAATTCACTCCTAAAGTTCCTAAAGTTTCTTGTTGTAGTCGTGAATCAGTTTCTTTAAAACGAATATGAATGATGATTTCGTTAAAGTCTTCATTAGGATCTAGTTGGTATCGAATTCCAACCCAACCGTGTCCCTTAAATTGTTTGGCAAAATCAATGGTTGCTACTGTATTGGCGTAGCTAAAAAATAATTTATTTGGATGTTTAGTTCTGCTTAATCGCTCTTTTATCAATTCGACTTCATGGGTTAGCATTTTTTTTAGGCGACTTTCGGTAACATAACGGCCGTCTTCTTCAACTCCATAAACAGCATCACTAAAATCTTTGTCATAAGCAGACATTGCTTTTGCAATTGTTCCTGATGAGCCACCAGATCTAAAAAAGTGTCTTACTGTTTCTTGTCCAGCTCCAATTTCGGCAAATGTTCCGTATATGTTTTCATTCAAATTTATACGAAGTGCTTTATCTTTTAGAGAAGGAATTTGCTCGATAACTTTATCTCCTTTTAGCTTTATCTTTTTGGCTTCCATTTTTTTTATTTAAATTCGGCGATTATGATACAAAGTTAACTAATTAGGCTTCTAAAGGAAAGAGAATTAATTCTATTTTTGTAAAAAAAACACACAATTGAAGGTATATTTTTTAGGCACAGGTACATCACAAGGGATTCCAATTATTGGTGTTGATCATGAAGTTTGTAAAAGCACTGATTTTAAGGATAAAAGACTTAGAGTTTCGATTTGGATTTCATGGGATGAGCATTCCTATGTGATTGATTGTGGCCCCGATTTTAGACAGCAAATGCTGACTTCTAATTGTCGTAAATTAGATGGAATTTTGTTTACTCACGAACATGCCGATCATACAGCAGGTTTAGATGATATTCGTCCTTTTAATTTTAAGCAAGGCGCAATGCCTATTTATGCCCACCAAAGAGTGTTAACCAATATCGAACAGCGTTTTGATTATATATTTAAAACCGTAGATCGTTATCCTGGAGCTCCTTCGGTCAAAACGAACGAAATTGAAAATAACAAACCTTTTGCCATTGGAAACAAAATGGCAATTCCAGTAAGTGTTTGGCATGGCGATTTACAGGTTTTTGGATTTAGAATAGACGATTTTGCTTATTTAACTGATGTGAAAACGATAGATCAGGAGGAAATTGAAAAACTACAGAATCTTAAGGTTTTGGTGGTGAATGCTTTGCGGGAACAGCCTCATGATACACATTTTAATTTGCAAGAAGCTTTAGATTTTATAGCTTTGCTGAAGCCCGAAAAGGCTTACCTTACTCATATTAGTCATATGCTTGGTTTTCATGAAGAGGTTCAAAAAAAATTACCTGAAAATGTTTTCCTAGCTTACGATAATTTAGAAATTACAATTTAATGATACAAAATGAGCATAGTTTACCGCTATGTGATTTTATTTTCCTAATAAATATTATATCCAAATGAAAAGATCTTTTCTCCTTTATGCTTTAATATTGTCGTTGATTTTTAATATATATACCTATATGTATTTGAGTAAAGAGGTGACTTTTGAACAAGATAGGTATAAAAAGACAACTTTAAAATTGAAAGATAGTTTGCAAGTAATGACCAATAAATGGTCGGATGCTAATTATTTTTCATTGGAAAAAAATGAAAATGCTCAAAACTATTTTGAGTCTGCAACTTCTGATAAAATCAGAAATTATACGACTTTAATTCCTTATGTTACTGAAAAATTATTGGATTTGAATGCAAACCCAAAGGGGGATCCTTATACAGGACAAGAACAATTAGGAGCTAATAAGTTTATGATTAATAAGGTTAAAATTCTGAACCATCGTTGGATTATTGCCGATTACAGTGATGGTGAATATTGGGGCGAAGTTTTGTTGAAATACTTTATAAATGATGATCAAAGTGTAACTTTTGAAGTAATCCAGTCTGTTATTTATCAAAAATAATAGAAAAATGGGAGGTCTGTATTTAGTAATCCGTAAAATAAAGGTTTTAGTAAGAAACTAAACTGATTACTAAATACAGGTTGCTAAATCCTAATTTTCAATCAGCCAATTTTTGAAATCGTAAAAATTTTGAGGAGCAACTCCGTGACCAACAGGATATTCTTTGTAGGTGATATTTATACCTAATTTTTCTAAAATGCCAGGTGTTTTTCTTGCCCAATCTATTGGGATTACTTGGTCTACTGTCCCGTGTGAAGCAAATATTTTGACTGTACTTAAATTGTTTTTCAAATAATCTTCGGTTACAATTTCTAAATTTAGATAACCACTCATGGCAACAACTTTGTTTATCTTTTCAGGATACGAAAGTGCTACTGCATAACTCAAAATTGCCCCTTGACTAAACCCAATTAAACTCACATTTGTTGTATCGATAGGGTAAGTATTAGCTAATTCATCAATAAAATCAGCAATCGTATCTCTTGAAGTTCTGGCTTGATCATTGTCAGAAAATTTATTTTGATCGGCATCAAAATTTATGGCATACCAAGCATAACTTCCGTATTGAAGATCATAAGGAGCGCGAGCTGAAATAATAAAATATTCCTCTGGTAATTCTGATGCAAACGAAAATAAATCGGCTTCGTTACTACCGTAACCATGAAGCAAAAGCAATAATGGGTTTTTGTCTAAAATTACTTTTGGTTCTCTGATTTTATATTCTAATGATAAATTCATTTTTTAGTATTTAGTTTTTTAGTATTCAATATCGAAGACGCAATCCAAAAGGGGTAATCTTCAATCAAAAATTAGGAAATACTTTTAAACCATTTCTGGAATAAACTTCCTAACAATGGAATAGGTTTTGTTTGACCGTTTATGGCACTAAACATCCCATAAGTCCATAAAACAGAAAGAAAAATCCACATAGACATAGAAATAGCAATACTATCAAAATTACTAATGATTAATCCTAAAGAAATAAAAGTAATGGATAAACCCAGTGCTTGACGAATGTGGAAGGAGGCAAAAGTGTTTTTGTCTTCACCGCTGTTCATTGACATAGCAATAAAAACACCAATAATTAAAATGTAGCTAGTAATGGCTGCCGTTTTTCCTTTTTCGATAGAGTTATTCATGATGGTATTTGGTTTATAGAACTAATTTTCCCTGATTGTAAATTCCGTATACTTTACCAGCTAAATTTGTTTCTAGGAATGCAGAATTTTTGGATTTTGAAAGTATGTTTTCTTTACCGAAAACAGTAGAACCTTCGGTTGTGAATAGCGTTATATTGGCTATTTCTCCTTCGTTGATTGGATTTGTTGGTATTCCAAAAAATGATTTTGAATTTGTGAATTTTTCAATAATAGTTGTTAATGGAAGAACGGTCATCAAAGCGCCAAAAGCACTTTCTAATCCAGTTGTACCATTTTTAGCCAAATCAAATTCCATTTTTTTATGTTCGATATCGATTGGATTATGGTCTGATGTAATCATATCGATTGTGCCGTCTAAAACACCGTTCAGTAAGGCTTGTCTATCGGTTTCGGTTCTCAGTGGCGGTGTTACTTTTAGACGAGTGTCAAATGTTTCTAGTTTTTCATCTGTAAAAACCAAATGATGAACCGCAACGCTACAGGTAATATTGAGTCCTTTTGCTTTTGCATCTTTAATCAGTTGAACGGATTTTGCCGATGAGATTGTCGGGATATGCATTTTACCACCAGTATATTCTAATAAAAATAAGTTACGAGCAATTTGCAATTCTTCGGCTAGACTTGGGATTCCTTTTAGTCCCAATCGAGTAGAAACAATTCCTTCATTTGCAACACCATTACCTTTTATTTTTTCGTCTTGTGAAAATGCAATAAGCAATCCATCAAAATCTTGAACATATTGTAAAGCGATTTTAAGCAAATTGGCATTGTCTATCCCTTTGTTGTAATCACCAAAAGCAACTGCACCAGCATTTTTCATATCAAATAATTCGGCCATATCTTTTCCTTCGCTTTCTTTGGTTAAGGCACCAATTGGGAAAAGTTCGGTTGCAAAACCATTGGCTTTGCTTTTTACAAAATTTACTTGCGATTGATTGTCAATTACAGGGAAAGAATTTGGTTGTAAGGCAACAGCTGTAAATCCGTTCTTGGCAGCGACATTTAATCCATTTGCAATGGTTTCTCTATCTTCAAAACCAGGCTCTCCAAACGAAACGCTACTGTCAAACCATCCTTGCGAAATATGAAGATTATCAAGTTTTATTTCTTGAACATTATCAGTGTTAGAAAGTTCAGTACCAATTTGCTTTATGAAACCATCTACGATTAAAAGATCTACAGTTTTGTTGTTAAACGAACTTTTTGAATCTATAATTTTGGCGTTTCGGATGATTATTTTCATGTTTTTTTGTGATTTTTAGAAATTGGATTGTTATTTCATAAATTTGATAATTGCCATTTCTAGTGCTAGAAAGAATAGCGCAAAGATAATAAACCATTTCCAAATTTGATTATCACTTCGGTTGCTTTGTAGTGTGTTAAAAATAGTCGAAATGGATTCGCTGGTTTGGTAATTGGTTAAAATACTTTCGTTGACTTGATCCAAGTCGCTTTCGGTTCTTGAATAATTAAAACTGATGTTTTCTATTGGCTTTTGAGCGTCATAAATACTGTAATTTCCAGCTTTTTCAGGATAATCATTAAAAAACAATTGTACTTTATTGTTCAATAATTGTTGTACTGGTATAAATTGTTCTTCTTGGTTTTTTACCGTCAAGATCTCGTCTTTTGATAAATTAATAGTAACCAAATAGGAAGTGTTTTCTCCAATCGTATTTGTGTTTATTCCATTATTTTGTTTGCTCAAAGCCATTTTGTAAAATACAGGAACTATCAATGGTGATTGTTGAAAGTTTGAATTGGTTAGATTTATTGGAGCCGAAAACACATAAATAGAGGAAACATTGTTTTTTATTGCGGTCAAAAATGAAGTTTGATTATCATAGGTTAAAATGGCTGGGCTGTTACCTGCAACTGTAAAACTGTTTTTTACTTTTGGGTACTGAAAATTATTGGTTTTATTTTCAAAAACTCCTGAAAATAAGGGATGACTATAATTGATTTTAGTAATTTGTTTTTCATTCGATTCTAGCGATTTGAATTGGGTCGAATCGAATTGGGCTAGTAATGTATTTAAATCTGTCATTGAAGCGCTTTCTGAAGGGATAATAATTAGGTTGCCGCCTTTTTTTACAAACGATTTTAAAGTAGTTTGTAACGCTTGTGGAATTTCGTCTAATTCATTCAAAACAATAGCGTCTTGTTTGTCGATCGTATTGTAGTCTAAAGCATTAAGTGTTACGGAACCAAAACTGAATTCGTCATCTGTGTAAATTCTGCTTAAAAAACTATTTTTCTCAGGAGTTCCAATACTGATAACATTGTTTTTTTTGATTTTTGCAATGCTAAAAAATAATTTATTATCATAAGCCAAATCCTGATCTTCTATAACTACATAACCCTGAAAAGGTTCTTTTGGAATATTGAAATTGATGATTTGTTTTTTGGTTTTAAAATCAATGATGGTTTTAGCGACCAATTTATTTTGGTTGTACAAAGCCATTGAGACAGGTTTTAAATCTTCGCTATAATTGGTGGTGCAGATACTTATTTCATAAAATTGATCCAATGTTTGATTCATAAAAACACTGTCTATCGCAACATTGTTTTTTTGTTCTGCTTTTGGAATAATAAAATAGGGAGGGTTTTCGGTTTCAATTTTTTTTAATTGATTAGGAGTTAGCCCTACAGCATCGGTAATAATTATAATATCTTTTTTGTATGGTGATTTATGAGCCTTGATTTTTGATAGTATATGGTCTAATTGAAATGATGAAGCACTATATTTTAAGTTTTGCAATTCGGAACGAATGGTTTTGATATCGGTATTCCAATAAGTATCGGTATTAGTCAAGAATGAAAAACTGCTATTCTCAGGAGTCTCTTCCAAAAGTTCTTGAATAGCGCGTTTTAATAATTCTCCTTTTTTTCCTTTGGCTTGCATGCTGAAGGAGTTGTCTAGAACGATGTACATTTCATTGTTAGCATTTTTTTTGTCTTTTGACTCAAAAAAAGGTTGTGAAAATGCTAAAATGATAAAGGTTAGCAATAGCATTCGACAAGACAAAAGCAGCCATTTTTTTATTTTGGAACTCTTTCTAGTTTGGATGGAAAGTGCTTTTAAAAAACGAACATTTGTAAAATATTCTTTTTTAAAACGTCTTAATTGAAACAAATGCACCAAAATTGGAACAATCAAGAGGAATAAAAAATAAAGAATTTCGGGTTGTTTAAAGTGCATTCTTTGTTTTTGTTTGCTTCTAGTGAGCTAAAGTAATTGAATTTGTTAGATTCTAACTTGTCAAAAATACAAATTTGTTTACAGTTTGTAATATTGTTGATATTATTTTTCAAAAATGATGCGAAATAAGGGAATTCTGAAAGAATATCTTTATTTTAGCTCCTCGAAATTTTTTAATATGAAAAAACTATATTTATTTCTCATTTTATGGTCTTGTGTAACATCTTTGCAAGCCCAAAAAAACATTCACAATCTTATCGTTGGGACTTATACAAATTCTTGCAGTAGTAGAGGGATTTATGTGTATGAATTTAATTCAGATAAAGCACAAATACGTTTAAAAAAGAGTTCAGATAGTATAAGTAGTCCAAGTTACGTGTCGCTTTCTGAGAATGGTAAATTTATGTATGCTGTTAACGAAAGTGGTAATACAAGTACCGTAAGTGCTCTTCGATTTGATCCTGAAAACGGAAAACCAAGTTTGATAAATCAAGTAGATTCTAAAGGTGCAGATCCTTGTTATTTGATTAATGATGACAAAAATGTGATTACAGCCAATTATTCAGGAGGTAATATAGCTGTTTTTGGGAAAAATGATGATGGTAGTTTGACAGATGCTAAACAAGTTATTCAGCATCACGGAAAAGGAATAAATCCCGACCGTCAGGAAAAAGCTCACGTGCATATGGTTTATTTTTCACCAAATAAAAAATATGTATTGAGTAGTGATTTGGGTACTGATATGATAAAGATTTACAATTACAATCCTTCAGCAACTACCGATGTTTTAACCTTAAAGGACAGTGTTTCGGTAACACCTGGGAGTGGTCCAAGACATTTGAAATTTGATAAAAAAGGGAAATTTGTATATGTTTTGCAAGAATTAAACGGAGCTATAACTTCTTTTAGTTACGATGACGGAAAATTGACTAAGGTTTTCGAGACAACTATTTTAGATAAAGATTTTAAAGGAACTTTTAGTGCTGCGGATATTCAGATTTCTCCAAATGGAAAATTTTTATATGCTTCTAATAGAGGAGAGGCTAATAATATTACGGTTTTCAAAATTAAAAAGAAAGGAAAATTACAATTAAAAGGTCAAACGGGTACACAAGGAAAAGGTCCAAGAAGTTTCGTGATAGACCCTACAGGAAAATTTCTTTTGGTAGGGCATCAATACACAAACAATATTGTAATTTTTAAGATTAATAAAAGAAAGGGAACATTAACAGATACGAATAAAAGCTTTGATTTGTGTTCACCAGTTTGTTTGATTTTTGGTAAAGATTCGTCAAAAAGATAAGCTATATGTTACGTAAGTTTTTTGTAGGTTAGCAAAGTTTCAATATGGTAAAAGAAATCTATTTTTTATTTGTAACCAAAACCAAAACAGCTCGTGATTTCAATCACGAGCTGTTTTGGTTTTATAATGATTTACCCCGATAAACTATTTTTTCTTTTTTTTCTTGGCTGCTTGTTTTTTTAGCATATTTCTGTTTACAGAGCCGTGTGTTTTTTTCTTGGTTACACCAGGTCCTCCAAGATTTACCTTTTGATTTTTTTTGCTTTTTTCATGGAAAGCACCATTACTTTCAGTTTTGGGTCTTTTTATCAAAAGTTTGATTGGTTGTCTGTCTTTTTCAGGGCCAATTAGTTTGTCTGAAATTTCGACTTCTTCTGGGAATGTTTCGTATTGTAATTCCATATCCATAAGGATTTCGGTTGCAATCTTTGCTTCTTCATCTCTTGGCGAAATAAAACTTATAGCAGTTCCTGTTGCGTCTGCACGTCCTGTTCTACCAATTCTGTGCATGTATAATTCTGGTAATTCAGGCATTTCAAGGTTAATGACGTGCGTGATATTCGAAATATCCAAACCTCTAGCCATGATATCGGTCGTAATCAATCCGCGAAGAGCACCTTCTTGGAACTCGGCCATAGTATTCAATCGGTAATTTTGTGATTTATTTGAATGTATAACACCAAACTGATTTGGAAAATCTTCTTCAATTTTATCAAAAACCATATCCGAAATCTTTTTGTTGTTCACAAAAACCAATACCCTGCTCATGTCCTCATTGGTTTCTAATAAATGCTTTAAAAGATTTATTTTGGTGTTAAAATTAGGGACTTGATACGTAATTTGTGTAATGTTTTCCAGTGGAGTTCCAGATGGCGAAAGGGTTACTTCTTCAGGATAATCAAAATAATCATTCAAAACAGCATCGACTTCGTCGGTCATAGTGGCCGAGAAAAGAATGTTTTGTCTTTTTTTAGGCATCATAGCCAAAATAGCGGTCAATTGTGTACGGAAACCTAAATTTAGCATCTCGTCAAATTCATCAATAACGAGCTTTTGCATTTCTTCAAAACGAATAACATTGTCCAAAGTCAAATCCATAACTCTTCCAGGTGTTCCTACAAGAATGTCGCAACCTTGATAAACTGTCGTTTTCTGAGTATTAATGTTTACTCCTCCAAAAATACCTATGGTACGAACCGACATGTATTTGGTTAGTTTTTCGACTTCCTCAACCACTTGAACCACGAGTTCTCGAGTTGGAACCAAAATGACAATTTTTGGTGTGTGTCCTGGAGTGAATTTGTATAATTTTAGTAAGGGTAATAAATAAGCAAATGTTTTTCCAGTACCAGTTTGTGCAATCCCCATCATATCGCGTCCCGACATTATCACCGAAAAAGTCTTTTCCTGAATAGGAGTGGGAGAAGTAAAACCTAAATCAGTAATGGCTTTTTGTACAGATTTTGGAAGATTGAATTGTTCGAAAGTACTCATTTGTCTTAAAATTTTGTGCAAAGGTACGTTATTAATCAGCATTTTGAAAATTGCATTTTTGATGGCTATAAATTAGCATTTTAGATGCAAAATAGGTGAACTGAGACAGTTTGCTAAGAATCTTGTTTTTTGACTAAATAAAAAATATTGACACCTAGTATAAAAGCGTTTGTTATGATAATAGGCCAAGATGTCGCTAACATAAAACCATAAACCACAAACAACAAGCATCCTATTGAATTTATAATTCGTAAAGCTTTAATGTTTTTCATTAAAAAAGAAATCATCAATGCTAATGATGCTAAATAGCCAACCCATTCTGTTAAAGGAATATTCATATCTATCTGGTTTTAAAAGATATAAATATAAGTTTTCTTGATTGTTTTTTTTGGTTTTTTCGAAAATTTTACTCGAATAAATGTTGTCTTTTTGATTTTAAAATCCTTCAAAAACACCTAAACCAAAAAGAGCAAAGTCGTAGCTAACGGGATCGTTTGGGTTAAGTTTCCTAAGTTTTAAATCCAACTCGGCTAATGCTTTTCCGTCGTTTTGTTTTCGAGTGAGTAACCCAAGTTTTCTGGCCACATTTCCAGAATGTACATCAAGAGGACAGGAAAGGATAGAAGGAGAAATTTTTTTCCAAATTCCTAAATCTACCCCTTTGTTGTCTTGTCTGCACATCCATCTAAGGTACATGTTAATTCTTTTTGCAGCAGATCCGTTCATGGGGTCGGATATGTGTTTTTGAGTTCGGTTTAAATGAGGTATTTCAAAAAATATTTTCTTGAATTCAGAGATGCTCTTTTGCATCGAATCGGGTTCTTGATGTTTAGCAAAAATCGATTCTAGTCCACCGTGATTTATATAAATGTGTTGTAAACTTTTTATGAAGCCCACAAAATCTTGCCCATTGAAAGTTCTATGAACAAATGATTCTAATTGTTCTAGATTGGTTTCAGAATGCGACATTACAAAATCATACGGAGCATTTCCCATCAAATTCATCATCTTATGAGAATTATTGATAATCATTTTGCGATTTCCCCAAGCAATAGTAGCACTCAAAAAACCTGCAATTTCTATATCCTCTTTTTGAGAAAATAAATGAGGAATTTGAACGGGATCACTTTCAATAAAATCAAGAGTGTTGTATTGTATTACTTTTTCGTCAAGAAAAGATTTGAGTTCTGATTGATTCATTTGAGTTAAGGATTGCTAATTTGACCATCAACCATAATCAATTTTCGATCGGCCATATTAGCTAATTCTTCGTTATGAGTTACGATTACAAAGGTTTGACCAAATTCGTCACGGAGTTGAAAAAATAACTGATGCAAATTTTCTGCTGAGTGCGTATCTAAATTACCTGATGGTTCATCGGCAAAAATTACATCTGGTTTGTTGATTAAGGCTCTTGCTACTGCTACACGTTGTTGTTCTCCTCCCGATAGTTCTTTGGGTTTATGATTGATTCTATGCGATAATCCTAAATATTCTAATAGTTTTTTGGCTTCTTTTTCGGTTTCTTGTTTGGATTTATTGGCAATATACGCCGGAATACAAACATTTTCTAATGCAGTGAATTCTGGTAATAGTTGATGAAATTGAAATATGAAGCCTAAATTTAAGTTTCTGAATTTTGACAAGGCTTTGTCGTTCATTTTTAAAATATCTTCATTATTAATGATTAATGAAGTTTTATTTTCGGAACTTGAATTGTTGTTTGTGTTAGGTTTATCAAGCGTTCCTAATATTTGCAAAAGTGTTGTTTTGCCAGCTCCCGAAGCACCAACAATAGATACAATTTCGCCTTTCTTGATGTGTAAATCTACTCCTTTTAAAACTTCAAGTTGATCGTAATATTTATGTATATTTTTTGCGTGTATCATTTTGTGCCAATTATAAAAATGCGATTGGTTTTATTCTTTTTATAAAACTAAGAGTTTTTACAAAGAAACAAAGTATTTGTATATTTATCGTAACTTAATTTTGGTTTATGGAAAATAATAAAGGGATTGTTACAAATGAAAATATTAAAATAAAGAAGCTGGTTTTGGGTATTGTATTTGATGTTATTGGGACGCTCACTTTCACGATACCTTATGTGGGCGAATTTGCCGATGTGGTTTGGGCGCCATTAGCTGGTTTTTTGATGGCAAAAATGTACCAAGGAAGAGTAGGGAGGATTGCAAGTATTTTGACAGTTGTAGAAGAGATAATTCCGTTTACTGATGTTATTCCTTCCTTTACAATAACTTGGATATATACCTACTGGATTCAAGGAAGCAATAAAAAGAAATAGTAAAGTTTGTTATTCTTTAAAAAGAAACCCCAATCCCATTCCTTTTAGCATCTTTTTCTCAAATGCCCAAAAGAATTTAAATTGCCCAAATAAAAAACCTATTGCGACTAATAATACCTGATAAATTGGGAAAATTACAATTAATCGTATGGGAGTGTACCAATGACCTAAATCTTCTTTGGCAATACCAATCCATTCGCAAAAAGGTTTAGATAACCATGCCGAAGATGACCCTGTAATAGCAAAAACCACAAATATAATGGCTAATTGCCAATTTGTAGTGACTCCCCAGCGTTCTTTTAATCGTTTCATTAATGATTTTCCTTTTTACAAATATAGTAGGTTTTGGCTTTTAAATCATTAGAGAATTTTGAAATCGAAGTCATTTTTTTCGAGATGTATTTGGGTAGATTTGATTATCGAGGAGGAACACGTCCAAACAATTGTTGATTGTATTTATTTTGAAAAAAGATCATATAATTATAGATGAGATAGTTCACTTCATATCCATAATTAATGTTTGAATCATAATTTATGGTCATTTCATACAGATTTGATGGGTATCTTTGAGGTTGTAGAACCCGATTGTTCCATTCTGTAATGTAAAAAATGTTTTTGTTCTCTAAATAAGCTTGTGAATAATAACCTCTTGGATACGCAGTAGAATTTAGCCAAAAATTAAAACCAGGTTCAATTATAATAACTTCATATTCTAATTCTTCGTTTTCAATTTTTAAGGTATCATTACTTACTACAATTGTTTTTTCAGAATCAGGTACACTTGTTTTAGGCGTACTACAGGCGATAATTGTAATCACGAGTATTAATGAGTAAACTGAATTCTTCATCATAATAAATTTTTGTTGTGAAAATAAATGAAGTAGGCAGAAATTAAAAACAGATATAAAACGGCTTTGAGTGTTTTGTTATAAGCAAAAGACATTTGCAAAGGAGCAAATGTCTTTTTTGTGTTTTATTGTTTTTTTTAGGGTTATTTCCCAAATAATTTTCCTAAAATTCCACCCAAACCACTACTGCTTTTTGACATAGCAAGTGCGTCACTAATATCTACTTTACCATCGGCATTTTGGTCTAAACCAAATTGAGTGCCGTATTTAGAAATAGCCTCCATAATCCCCGATGTTTGTGCTCCGCCTCCAGATATGGCTCCAATTAAATCTGAGATTTGAAAACTATCATTTGGGTCATTAGTTTTGTTTACCAAACCGCCAAGAATTTGCGGAATCAAATTTCCCGCAATACCTGAAGCAGCATTGCTATCCAAACCAAATTTTTCTCCTAAACTCCCACTAAGTTGTTGAGTGATTTGTTGTACCGCTGGATTAGAAGTGCTTTGTGCATTATTTCCTTGAAATAAGCCAGCGAGTTGTTCTATACCACCATTATCCGAAGCTAATTTTTGTAAGCTTGAAAAAATTGAGTTTCCAGCTTCTTCCATTACTGCTTCGTTTTGTTCATTGGGAACTGCGTTGTTGTTTACAACAGCTTCTTGTCCAAATTGTTGTACCAATTGTGTTAATTGCTCGAACATATTTTTTTTGATTTAAGTTTCTATCAAATGTAATCAAAAAAAAAGTTAGAAATTATCAATAAAAGTTAATAATTTCTAACTATTAGATTTTAAATCAGTAGCTTATTTTACCAGCTCTATGATTTGCTTTGCTAGTTCAGTTCCTATTCTGTCTTGGGCTTCTACTGTAGAAGCTCCAATATGTGGTGTTAATGAAATTTTTGGATGCATCAAAATTGTAATTTCAGGATTGGGTTCGTTTTCATAAACATCTAATCCAGCAAATGCTACTTTTCCGCTATCAAGTGCTTCTAATAATGCAACTTCATCAATTGCTCCACCTCGGGCACAGTTTACAATTCCGACTCCGTCTTTCATCAAATCAAAATCTTTTTTACCAATTATATAATTGTCTTGTTGCGGAACATGTAATGTTATAAAATCGGCTACTTTGAATAATGATTCTAATGATTGTGAAACAAGTGAAACAGTGATGGTTTGGTCGTTAAAAAAATGAATTTTTAAGTCTTTATGGGGGATGTCAATATCGCTATAAACAACTTTCATGCCTAGACCAATAGCTATTTTAGCAGTAGCTTTGCCAATTCGCCCCATTCCAATTATTCCTAAGGTTTTGCCTCTTAACTCGATTCCGTTTGCGTATGCTTTTTTAAGCTCGTTAAAATTAGTGTCACCCTCCAAAGGCATGTTTCTATTCGAGTCGTATAAGAATCGTACACCAGAAAATAAATGCCCAAAAACCAATTCGGCAACAGATTCTGAAGAAGCAGCTGGAGTGTTTATTACCTGAATTTTTTTGCTTTTAGCATATGCTACATCAATATTATCCATTCCAACACCACCTCGACCTATAATTTTGAGGTTTGGACAAGCGTCTATGATATCTTTACGGACTTTAGTTGCACTGCGAACTAACAGAATAGCAATGTCGTTTTTGTTAATATAATTAGCAACTTGTTCTTGTGCTACTTTGGTAGTAATAACTTCAAATCCAGAATTCTCTAAAGCGATAATACCACTTTTAGAAATTCCGTCGTTTGCTAATATTTTCATTAATTTTTTTATTTAATAGTTTAAAAAGTTTAAAGTTTAAGGTTTAAAGTTTAAGGTTTAAAGTTTTTTGGATTGCTTTAAACCTTAAACAAAGAAAACTTTAAATTTCATTTTCCAATGCTTTCATCACATCAACCAAAACTTGAACGCTTTCTAGTGGTAGAGCGTTATAGATAGAAGCTCTATATCCGCCAACAGAACGGTGTCCTGCTAAACCGTTGATTCCAGCAGCTTTCCACATTTCGTCAAATTTTGCAGCATGTGATTCATCATTTAATAAAAAAGTTACATTCATATTCGAACGGTCTTCGACTGCAGCTGTCCCTTTGAATAATGGGTTTCTGTCAATTTCGGCATACAGTAACGCTGCTTTTGCATCGTTGATTTTTTCAATAGCTTCAATTCCGCCAATTTTTTTCAACCATTGCAAAGTCAATAAAGACGCATAAACAGAGAAAACGGGTGGTGTATTGTACATACTATCAGCTTTTATATGTTTAGCATAATCTAACATACTTGGGATTACTCGATCTGTTTTGCCTAAGATTTCTTCTTTGATAACGACTAATGTAGCGCCTGCAGGTCCCATATTTTTTTGAGCACCAGCATAAATAATATCAAATTTTGAAAAATCTAATTTTCTAGAAAAAATATCGGAACTCATATCGCAAACAATTGGGATATTGGTTTCTGGAAATTCTTTTATTTGCGTACCAAAAATGGTGTTATTACTGGTGCAGTGAAAATAATCAGCATCGGCAGGAATGGTATATCCTTTTGGAATATGATTGTAATTTTCTTCTTTTGATGAAGCTACAACAACAGTTTCGCCAAAGAATTTGGCTTCTTTTATGGCACCAGAAGACCAAGTTCCAGTGTCTAAATAAGCTGCTTTCCCATTTTCTTTCATCAAATTGTAAGGAACCATCAAAAATTCTAGACTAGCTCCACCTCCTAGAAAGATGGCTTGGTATCCTTTGTCTTTTAAATCTAAAAGTTCCAAAACTAACGCTCTGGCTTCTTCCATTACAGCAACAAAATCTTTACTACGATGCGAAATTTCTAATAGTGACAAACCAGTATCGTTAAAATTTAGAATTGCTTGTGCTGATTTCTCAAAAACTTCTTGTGGTAAAATACAAGGGCCTGCGCTGTAGTTGTGTTTTTTCATGGTGTAGTTATTGTTTGTTTTGTATTAGTTTTGAATTGTTATTGAGACAGAAAATGACATTATTTTCTATAGTTTGAATGTGCAAATTTCGTGAATACGGGATAAAAAATCATTAAATAATTCACAATAATCTTTTATCTTCAAATTATAGTGACGTTAAAAATGAAATTGTATCTATGTTATCAGCATAATCCCAAAGATTTGGTTTTTGTGTAGATCCAAATGAAATACTGTCTTCTGTTAGTTGGTTGCTTACAATGCATTGAATTTGATCGGATTCACTCTTAAGACGCTTTTGTAAATCGCCTAAGTTTTCATAATATTCATAAAACACACTCGATATAGGAGAACTGTAGCTGGAATCTTCTTTGATAGTCAAGAATCCGTTATCTAGAATTTTGAAATTACTCATCAAAAATACAGCTTTGTTGTAATCATAATTGTTAGCGTATTTTTCGTAATGGATGATGTCTTGGAATTCAAACATTGCTTCAAAGAATGCATCGAAGGAATATTCTTTTGGGACAAAGAGTTTAGAAACATTACGGCATCCTAATCCAAAATATCTAAAAATATCTTCTCCTAACTGAATTAACTGTTCTTTGGTTTCATTGCCATTTAATATTGCTGCAGAATTTCTGTTTTTTCTAATAATAGATGGCTTGTCTTTAAAGTAATATTCAAAATAACGAGCCGTATTATTACTGCCTGTTGCAATTACGGCATCAAAACCTTCTAGTTTTTCTTCTATAAAAGTGATTTTAGATTTAAATTCAGGTTCTATTGCCATGAGATAATTAGCCAAAAAGGGCAATAAATGTTGGTCGTTTGATGAGGTTTTAACAATTACATTATGTCCTGATATTAATACTGATACAAAATCATGAAATCCTACTAGTGGAATATTACCTGCTAAAATCAATGCTATGTTTTTTGATTCTATTTGACTCAAATCATATTTAGAAAGCCATTTGTTTAGATTTTCTTCTGTTAATGCTTCAGACCAAGATCGTAAAGCATAACGTATTTGTTCTGGCGTGTACCAACCGTTATGAGACTGAGAAAGTTGTATCAAATCAATACATTTTTCAAAAAATAAATCATTTCTCAAAACTGAGTCGTCCTTTGTGTAATTTTCTTCTTTAAATTGATTTAAGAATTTTCCCAGTTTAACAAATGCACTTTTTTTTGTATCTAATGTCATAATGTTTGTTTATGAAAAGTTTTGATTGTAATTTTGCACAAAAATAAGCTTTTTATAAGCTCTAGGCAAAAGTTGTATTGAGTATTCGTATTTCGTTAATTTCGACTTTGCCTATAAGCTTTTAATTTTTAAAACTAAACGGAAAATGGCAATTATTATAACCGACGAATGCATTAATTGTGGGGCTTGTGAACCAGAATGCCCAAACACAGCTATATATGAAGGAGCCGATGATTGGAGATATAAAGATGGTACAAGTCTAAAAGGGAAAATTGTTTTACCTGATGGTACAGAAGTGGATTCAGATGAAGCACAAACGCCAATTTCAGATGAGATTTATTATATCGTACCTGGTAAATGTACTGAATGTAAAGGGTTTCATGATGAGCCACAATGTGCTGCCGTTTGTCCAGTAGATTGCTGTGTACCTGATGATAATCACGTAGAGGATGAAGAAACTTTATTGAATCGTCAAGCATTTTTACATAACGAATAATACTAAAAATTAGTAAATGGATATAGCCCAAACTTGTAAAAGTTTGGGTTTTTTTGTTGTCAAAAATTCCTATTGAAATTTTTTAGCGTATGAAAAGCAATAATTAAGACATATAATAGTGTATTAGGATTGCATTTGTTTAGGTAACTTTTGTGCAATAAATTGTTTCTTAAATTTTGGATCATTTTCTTTTTAAAAGAAATTATTCTATTTTTATAAAAAATAGTTGCGTAAAACAGCTGTATGCTAACAAGATGAGAGAGAAATTAGTGTTGATTTTATTTTTTTCGTGTTTTATTCTTTTTTCACAAACCAATGAAAAAAGAGTAATATTACTGGATATAGATTCTAATTTACCTATTGAGGAGGCAGTAGTTCAGGTTTTAAAAACAAAACAAGTTTTAGTTACCAATAGCGAAGGAACAGTCGAATTTGAAATCAAAGGAGGTTCTAATTTAAAAGTAACACATTCATCCTATTTACCATTAACTATAAAATGGGCTTCATTAAACCAGGAAGACAATATATTTTATTTAAAAAGTAAAATAACTTCTCTAGATGATATTATAATTACGAGCAAAGCTCCTCAGGAAATCATTAAAGATTTAGTTGAGAATTCTACAAAAACACTCAACGTTCCCGCTAGATTGAAAGTATATGCTAGAGAGTTTTTTAAATTGAATGGTGATTATACTTATTTTAACGATGGCCTTATCAATTTTCAATTATACAAAGAACAGAAAAAAGTAAAATCGGTTTTGTTATTAGAGCAAAATAGGTCTTTTGGTTTGGTTGGAGAAGATGTGTCTTCGGATTTATTAGGTTATAATTTGAATTTGATGATGGAGAAGTATTATGTTTTTTCAGTTTTGAGGCCTTTGTTGGATGAAAAGATGCGAAAAAAATTTAATTATATTGTAAAATCGAATCCTTTAAACCCCGAATATAATAGTATTGTGGTTACTCCAATCCCTAATACAGAATCTGAAGAACTACTCGATGATTATAGAATAGTGTACGATGTAAAACGAAAACTCATAATCGAAATCTACGCAGTGGTTTCGCCTGAATTATTGGCATCTGCAAAAGAAAACACAGGAAAAGGAGCAAAAAATTTATTAAAATCCATTTTTAAAACCACCTACAGAGCTGATTTAGGAAATTATTATCTAGTAAGTTCCAATGAAGAAATAAATTACACCATTGATGTTGGAAATGAAATTAAAAATATCGAAGTAATCAATAATCTGGTAACAACTAATTTTAATATTCAGAACTTTACGTACAAAGAGAGCGAGGTTTTTAAACACAAAACCCTTTTTAATGCCAAGAATTCTATACTCACAGAATATTGGCAAGTTTCGGGTTTAACTCCAACAGCAAAAGAATTGGAAATAATAAATGAAATTAAGAATTAAGTTTCGAGATTTTACTATTGTAGCCGCTGTTTTTTTCTTTTGATCTATTCTATTTCATAAAAATTAAAATAAATAATGATGAGTTGGTAGATTTTAATTATTGCTGGATTATTTGAAGTTGCTTTTGTTTTTTGCTTAGGAAAAGCTAAAGAAGCCGTTGGAAACGAGATGTATTTTTGGTACATAGGATTCGTTATTACCCTTTGTATTAGTATGGGGCTTTTAATAAAAGCAACCCAAAATTTACCAATGGGAACCGCTTATGCAGTATGGACCGGAACAGGAGTTGTAGGGACTGTATTGCTTGGGATTTTGTTTTTTAAAGAGCTAGTTACTTTTGTGCGAACATTCTTTTTGTTGACTTTGATTATTTCGATTGTTGGATTGAAATTTGTCTCCCATTAAAACATGTTGCGTTTTTTTGCTACAAATACATAGGTGTCATATGCATACGTTTTTCGGTCTATTATTTTAAGGATTTCAAAATGGTTTAAGTATAAAAACAGTTGTATTTCATTAACGGTAAAAACCCTTACGGTAGAGATGTCTTCTACCAAAATATCTTTTTTACTTTCGTTTTTTTGATAATATTTGGCATTCCAATCTAAAACGAAATTTTCGAAAGGACTTGTTTCCCATTGGCTTTCCCGAATGTAATCTATTCCGTCAAAATGAGCTTTGTGAATAATGGTTTTGTTTTCTTTGATAAAAGGGATAAAACGATTAGCATCAATGATATCAAAAATGAGTATTCCGTTTGAGTTTAGGTTTTTATGAATGGACTCAAAAGTATCTGCTATATCTTCATTATTGATTAAATAACTTGTGGAGCGACCAGTGATGAGAATGGCATCAACGGGTTTTTCTAGATCAAAATTGCGCATATCTCCATGTATAAAAGTGCAATTTTTGTTTTTTTGCTGAGCTATTTCAATCATACTTAGACTAGAGTCTAGGCCAATGTAGTTTTTGTTGTTGTTATAAAAACGTTTGGCAAGATTACCAGTTCCACTTCCTATTTCAAGTATAGAATAGCAATTTTCTTCCTGAATTAATTTATTGAAAAATTCATATTCTTTGTCGTAGTCTATAAAATTTTGATACATCGCATCAAAAATAGCAGCCATTTTTCCAGAAAATAAATTTGCCATATTGTTGATTATTAGTTAATAATAAATTTAAAAAAAATAAAGGACTTAGGAGGGCAGGTCTTTGTATTTTAACTTGCTTTTTAGAAGTAATACCTTATTTAGATATCTTGTTTTTTTGAAATCAAGTAAAAGCATAGCAGCTGTTAGTTCTCTTTTTTTGAAACTAAAAAACAGTTTAAATGTATTAATGGTTACCAAATGAGGTAAAAAAAACACTGTAAAAGGCAAAAAGCATTAATCTTAAAAAAAAGTTCAATAAGCATTTTTAAATCTTATATTTGCAGACTTTAAAAACGAAATTATTAAAAACAGATGTCAGTCAAAAGTCGTTTGTAAATAAATATATTATGAAAGCAGGAATTGTAGGGTTACCAAATGTTGGAAAATCAACATTGTTCAATTGTTTATCAAATGCAAAAGCGCAAAGTGCAAATTTCCCTTTTTGTACTATCGAACCGAATATTGGAGTGGTAAACGTTCCAGATCCAAGAATCAATAAATTGGAAGAATTGGTAAAACCAGAACGAGTGCAAATGGCAACTGTAGATATCGTAGATATTGCAGGTTTGGTAAAAGGAGCTAGTAAAGGCGAAGGTTTAGGAAACCAGTTTCTTGGAAATATTAGAGAATGTAACGCTATTATTCACGTATTACGTTGTTTTGATAATGACAATATTGTTCACGTTGATGGAAACGTAAACCCAATTCGCGACAAAGAAACAATTGATATAGAATTGCAATTAAAAGATTTAGAAACAGTTGATAAACGTTTAGAAAAAGTAAACCGTGCAGCCAAAACAGGTAACAAAGAAGCTCAGGTAGAAAAAGCACTTTTAGATCGCATCAAAGATGCGTTGTTACAGGCAAAATCCGCTAGAACTGTAACTCCTCAAAGTAATGACGAAGAAGTTTTGATGGAAGCTTTTCAATTGATTACAACAAAACCAGTTTTATACGTTTGTAATGTTGACGAAAGTTCAGCAGTAAGCGGAAACAAATACGTTGACCAAGTTCGTGAGTTGGTTAAGGACGAAGACGCTGAAGTTATTGTGCTTTCTGTAGGAGCCGAAGCGGATATTACGGAGTTAGAAAGCTACGAAGAACGCCAAATTTTCTTGGCCGACATGGGATTAGATGAGCCGGGTTCGTCTGTTTTAATTCGAGCAGCTTACAAATTATTAAAACAACAAACCTATTTTACTGCTGGTGTCAAAGAGGTTCGTGCTTGGACAATTCCTATTGGTTCTACAGCTCCTCAAGCAGCTGGAGTAATCCATACCGATTTCGAAAAAGGATTTATTCGTGCCGAAGTTATCGCTTACGATGATTATGTGGCTTTCGGATCTGAATCCAAAGTAAAAGAAGCAGGAAAATTACGTGTCGAAGGTAAAGAATATATCGTAAAAGATGGTGATGTAATGCATTTTAGATTTAATGTTTAGTTTTTTACAAAATAAAATAAAGGAAAAAGGAAATAGTGAGAACCGCAAAAGTAATTTTGCGGTTTTTTTATACCATCAAAAATCTGTAATCTTTTTTAGAACCTAATCCAGCTTTCCGTTTCAAGATTTTTCCCGAAGGTAGTTTTTTCTAAGACCCAAAAGGAGCTTCCGTTGGTCGCTCTTTTTAGTCAAGAAAAAAATCAACCTTCAGGAAAAATGCTTTCCACTTCAATCTGGGGTAAAACAGTACATTAGATTACAAATTTTAGTACTTTTATTAAATATTGTAATTTAAAAAGTAGGATACACATGCTATTACAATCGATTTTAGATAATGATTTTTACAAGTTTACCATGCAGCACGCTGTGATAAAACTTTTTCCAAATGCTAGAGTGCGTTACGCATTTATCAATCGAGGCAAGCATCTTTTTCCACCAAATTTTGCTGTTTTATTCCGTGAAGCTGTTGATGCTATGGTTCATTTAAAATTGACAGCAGACGAAAAAAAATTTTTAACCAATAACTGTCCATATTTAGATCCAACTTATCTGGATTTTTTGCAAGGCTACCAATATGACCCGACTGAAGTTACCATCGAGCAGAAGGGAACCGACTTAAAAGTTACCATCGAGGGCTATTGGTACCGAACCATATTGTGGGAAGTTCCGTTGATGGCTTTGATATCCGAACTTTTCTATACTTCACAAAATTTAATCCGTATCGATGATGACGAAGTACGACGCATCACAAAAGAAAAAATTGAAAAATACAACGCTTTGGGAGTTGTAATTTTAGAATTCGGGACTCGTCGTCGTCATTCGTATCAAGTGCATCGTTTGGTCAATGAAACTTTAGATGCTTTCGGAACTTCAAGTTTTTTAGGAACCAGTAATGTGCATTTGGCAATGTTGCAAAACAGGAAACCATCGGGAACACACGCTCACGAATGGTTTATGTATCACGCATCGCAATATGGTTTTAAAGTGGCTAATGCTATAAGTCTCGAAAATTGGACCAAAGTATATGAAGGCGACCTCGGAATAGCACTGACAGATACTTATACGACTGATATTTTTTTTGAACAGTTTAATAAAAAGTATTCAAAACTTTTTGATGGAGTTCGTCACGATAGTGGTGATCCAATAGAATTTGCCAAAAAAACCATTGCGCATTACGAACAAATGGGAATTGATCCGAAGTCGAAAATCATTATTTTCTCCGATTCTTTAAATTTTGAAGAGGTCAAAGCAATTGCTGATTTCTGCAAAGGTAAAATAAAAATGTCTTTCGGAATCGGAACTAATTTTAGTAATGATGTTGGTTTACCACCAATGAATATGGTAATCAAACTAACCGATGCTAAACCAGATTTGAGCCATTGGGAAGGTGTAGTGAAATTGTCAGACGAAAAAAATAAACATACCGGAACGCCAAAAATGATTGCTTTAGCACAACAAGTTTTAGGAATTGAGTAGTAATTTTAAATAATAAAAATAATATGAAAATAATCGCTTTTGCAGGAAGTCCAAGTAAAAACTCTATCAATAAAAAATTAGCTACTTACGCTGCTGGTTTATTCGAAAATGCCCAAGTTGAGGTTTTGGATTTAAATGATTACGAAATGCCTTTGTTTAGTGTAGATAAAGAGGCTGTTGTTGGGCAACACGCTTTAGCTAAAGCCTTTCTAGAAAAAATAGCAACTGCCGATTTTTTGGTGGTTTCGTTGGCCGAAAATAATGGAAATTACAGTGCTGCTTTCAAAAACACTTTAGATTGGTGTTCGAGAGTTAATCCAAAATTATTTCAAGAAAAACCAATGCTTTTGATGGCTACTTCTCCAGGAGCCAGAGGTGGGATAAGTGTGCTTGAGATTGCCAAAAATAACTTTCCTCGTTTTGCTGCCGATATCAAAGCGGTTTATTCTTTACCAAGTTTCAATGATAATTTTGATATTGTAAATGGTGAAATTTCTAATGCAGAATTAGATAATCAGTTAAAAGAAATTGTTGGCGGTTTCTAAATTTTAAATCTCAATTCTCTAACGTTCAATCCTCAAAAAACACTGTCAATAGTATTCTTAATAACTTTGATATTAGACATTTTTAAATCTTATCAAATTGCATTATATTAGCACACTCGAGGTTTTTTTGTGATTTACAAAAAGCCGAAATGAGTACAGTTGAAATCTATAAATTCCCAAGATGGCCGAACAAAATCAATACACCGAAGATAATATCCGTTCTCTCGATTGGAAAGAGCATATCCGTATGCGACCAGGTATGTACATTGGTAAATTAGGGGATGGTTCTTCGCCAGATGATGGTATTTATATTTTGGTTAAAGAGGTTCTCGATAACTGTATCGATGAGTTTGCGATGGGGGCTGGAAAAACGATTGAGGTAACTATCAAAGATAAAACGGTTTCGGTTCGTGATTACGGACGTGGAATTCCATTAGGAAAAGTAGTCGATGTAGTCTCCAAGATGAATACAGGAGGTAAGTATGATACTAAGGCTTTCCAAAAATCAGTTGGATTGAATGGAGTCGGAACCAAAGCCGTAAATGCATTGTCTGATTATTTTCGTGTAGAATCGGTACGTGATGACAAACAAAAAGCAGCTGAATTTTCGGCTGGGAATTTAGTATCCGAAGAAGATATCATCGATACGACTAAGCGAAAAGGAACGAAAGTTGTTTTTACTCCAGACGAAACGATTTTCAAAAACTTTAAATTCCGTTTAGAATATGTGGTCAAAATGGTCAAAAATTATTGTTACCTAAACAATGGTTTGACCATTATTTTTAACGGAGAAAAATATTTTTCTGAAAATGGATTGAAGGATTTATTGGAGGAAGCCATCAATGTTGAAGATTTAGAATACCCGATTATCCATTTGAAAGAAGGTGATATCGAGATCGCATTAACACACAGTAAAACACAATATTCCGAAGAATATCATTCATTTGTAAACGGACAAAACACAACTCAAGGAGGGACGCATTTGGCGGCTTATCGTGAGGCGATTGTAAAAACTATTCGTGAATTTTACAACAAGCCATTTGAAGCTTCTGATGTGCGAAAATCGATTGTATCGGCCATTAGTATCAAGGTAATGGAGCCGGTTTTTGAATCGCAAACCAAAACCAAATTGGGTTCGACAGAGATTGGTTCAGAACCAGGAATGCCTTCGGTTCGTACTTTTGTAAATGATTTTGTAAAAAATAAATTAGATAGTTATTTACACAAAAACCCCGAAACTGCAGATGCTTTGTTACGTAAAATTCTGCAGGCAGAAAGAGAACGTAAAGAACTTTCGGGAATTCGGAAATTAGCCAAAGACCGAGCTAAAAAAGCGAATCTTCACAATAAAAAATTGAGAGATTGCCGAGCGCATCTTACTGATACCAAGAATCCTAGAAATCTAGAAAGCACACTTTTTATTACCGAGGGAGATTCTGCTTCAGGTTCAATTACCAAATCACGTGATGTGAATACACAAGCAGTGTTTAGTTTGCGAGGTAAGCCTTTGAATTCCTACGGAATGAGCAAAAAAATTGTGTACGAAAACGAAGAATTCAATTTGTTGCAGGCCGCTTTGGATATCGAAGACGATATGGAAAATTTGCGTTACAACAACATTGTTATCGCTACCGATGCCGATGTCGATGGAATGCACATCCGTTTGTTATTGATTACTTTCTTTCTGCAATTTTTCCCAGAATTAATCAAAGAAGGGCATTTGTATATTTTACAAACACCGCTTTTCAGGGTTCGAAATAAAAAAGAAACCATTTATTGCTATTCTGATGAAGAGCGTTTAGCCGCAATAGAAAAATTAAAACCAAAACCAGAAATTACCCGATTTAAAGGTTTGGGAGAGATTTCGCCAGATGAATTTAAAAACTTCATTGGAGATACAATTCGTTTGGATCCAGTTATGATGGACAAACACACCTCGATAGAGCAGTTGTTGTCTTTTTATATGGGAAAAAATACTCCAGACAGACAAGATTTTATCATCAAGAATCTGAAGGTGGAGTTGGATGTGGTTGAGGAAATATAAAGAATGGAAAAGAAAAAATTAATTTACGCTGCATTAGTTTTTATTTTAAGTTTTGCAATTACTTATGTTTTAATTAAAAACTATAAAAAGAGTCAGAATACAATTGAAAATGTTAAGGTTAAATAAAGAATAATTTTGTCTAACAACCTTCAAAATAATGTTGTTTTTCAACAAGTTGCCGAGTTATTGCAAAATGCCCGACAACAGGTTTTGCGTACCGTAAACTCTACAATGGTTTATACCTACTTCGAAATTGGAAGAATTATTGTTGAAGAGGAGCAAAACGGGAAAAACAGAGCTGAATATGGGAAACATATTTTAAAAGGGCTTTCAGAACAGTTAACTGTTGAATTTGGGAAAGGGTTTTCTGTTGAAAATTTGGACCGAATGAGAAAGTTTTATAAGACCTATACAATTTCGTCATCACTGATGACGAAATTGCAAATTCCAATTTCGTCATCACTGTCTCGGAATTTTGAAGAGGAAAAAACGAAATCATTGATTTCTTTTTTTAAACTCACATGGACACATTATATTTTCTTAATGCGAATTGATGATGAGAAAGAAAGACGTTTCTACGAAATAGAATCTGAAAAATGCAATTGGAGCGTCCGCGAATTAAAGCGGCAATACGATTCGGCACTTTATTCAAGATTGGCTTTAAGCAGAGATAAAGAAGGTGTTTTAAAACTTTCGGAACAAGGTCAGATTATCGAAAAGCCAAAAGATATTATTAAAGATCCTTATATTCTTGAATTTTTAGGATTGCCTGAATTACATCAGTATTCTGAATCGCAATTAGAAGAAGAAATCATTAATAAGCTGGAGCATTTTCTTTTAGAACTAGGTCACGGTTTTACTTTTGTTGCCAGACAGCAAAGAATTACATTTGATGATAAACATTTTCGAATTGATTTGGTTTTTTACAACCGAATTTTAAAAAGTTTTGTGTTAATTGATCTTAAAGTTGGCGAATTAAAGCATCAGGATTTAGGGCAAATGCAAATGTATGTTAATTATTATGACAGAGAAATGAGATTGGAAGATGAAAATAAAACGATAGGAATTGTACTTTGTCAAAACAAAAGCGATTTAGTAGTTGAATATACCTTGCCCGAAAACAATGAGCAGATTTTTGCCAGTAAATACAAGACGGTTCTGCCAAGTGTTGAGGTTTTAAAAGAATTGCTTGAAAATAAATAGAATTATTATTTGATATAATTAAATGAAAGACGAAGAAGACGATAACATCATTCCAAACGACGACGAGAATATTTCGGATGAAAATCAATTTGATGAAAATCAAGACGAAAATGATTCAGATGAAATTATCGAAATAGATGCCAAACATTTTGAAGGGGCGCATTTTTACGAAAATAAGGAAGAAGAAGGTGAAGACGTTATAACCAAAGTAACTGGAATGTACAAAGACTGGTTCTTGGATTATGCTTCCTACGTAATTCTCGAGCGTGCTGTTCCTGCAATTGAGGATGGTTTTAAGCCGGTGCAACGCCGTATTATGCATTCTCTTAAAGAATTGGATGACGGTCGTTACAACAAAGTGGCCAATGTCGTTGGTCATACGATGCAGTATCACCCACACGGAGATGCGAGTATTGGCGATGCGATGGTACAAATTGGTCAAAAAGAATTATTGATAGATTGTCAAGGAAACTGGGGAAATATCCTAACAGGCGATGGTGCTGCAGCTCCCCGTTATATTGAGGCACGTTTATCAAAGTTTGCTTTAGAGGTTTTGTATTCTCCCAAAATTACCGAATGGGGATTGTCTTATGATGGCCGTAAAGCAGAACCAATTAATCTTCCGGTAAAGTTCCCATTGCTTTTAGCACAAGGAGCTGAAGGGATTGCGGTTGGACTTTCGACCAAAGTTTTGCCGCATAACTTCAATGAATTAATTGATGCTTCAATTAAGATATTAAAAGGAAAATCTTTTACGCTTTATCCTGATTTTATGACACAAGGTATTGCCGATGTGTCTAATTATAATGATGGATTGCGAGGTGGTCGTGTGCGTGTGCGTGCCAAGATTTCGCAATTGGATAAAAATACTTTGGTGATTACCCAAATTCCGTTTTCGACCAATACATCGAGTTTGATTGATAGTATTTTGAAAGCCAATGATAAGGGAAAAATCAAAATCAAAAAGATTGAGGACAACACTGCCGCCGATGTAGAGATTCTAATTCACCTTTTCCCTGGTGTTTCTCCTGATAAAACCATAGATGCACTTTTTGCATTTACGGCTTGCGAAACTTCGATTGCACCATTAGGTTGTGTAATCGAAGATAATAAACCGTTGTTTATTGGAGTTTCTGAAATGTTGAAAATTTCGACCCACAGAACGGTTGATTTGCTTCGACAGGAATTAGAAATTCAATTAGAGGAATTAAAAAACAAATGGCATTTTTCTACTTTAGAAAAAATCTTCATCCGTGAAGAAATGTACATTGATTTCAAATTATATGGGGATAGAGAGTCGCTTTACAAATATATGTACGACCGATTTGAACCTTTCAAAAAATCATTCGTCAGAGAAATTAATGATGATGATTTACAAAAATTGACTCAAATTCCGATGATTCGTATTACTCGTTTCGACTCTGATAAAGCCGATGAATTGATTTTCAAATTGGAAGAGGAAATGAAAGAAGTCGAGTACAATCTAGAACACATTACAGATTTTGCCATTGCCTATTTTACTCGATTGAAAGAGAAATACGGTAAAGGTAGAGAGCGCCAGACAGAGCTACGCAGTTTTGATAATATCGAGGCCACAAAAGTAGTTTTGAGAAACACCAAACTATATGTAAATAGAGAAGAAGGTTTCATCGGAACTGGATTGAAAAAAGACGAATACGTTACCGATTGTTCGGATATTGATGATGTGATAGTTTTTCTTCGTGATGGAAACATGATGGTGTGTAAAGTAGATGAGAAAAAATTTGTTGGAAAAGATATTATTCACGTAGCCATTTTTGATAAAAGCGATAAAAGAACGATTTACAATATGATTTATCGAGATGGTAAATCAGGTCCTTCTTATATCAAACGTTTTAATGTTTCAGGGGTTACGAGAGATAAGTTGTATGATTTAACGAATGAAACCAAGGGTTCTCAAATTTTGTATTTTACTCATAACCCGAATGGTGAAGCTGAGGTAATTACGATTATTTTGCGTCAGATAGGAAGTATCAAGAAATTGAAGTGGGATCTGGATTTTGCCAATATTGCGATCAAAGGACGAGCTTCTAAAGGGAATTTGGTGAGCAAGTATCCTATCAAAAAAATCGAAATCAAAGAAAAAGGAATCTCGACTTTGAAACCAAGAAAAATTTGGTTTGATGATACGGTTCAAAAGTTGAATGTAGATGCTAGGGGAGAGTTGTTAGGAGAATTTAGACCAAACGACAAATTGTTGATCATTTCGCAAGCAGGGAAATTAAAGGTTATCATTCCTGAATTATCTACTCATTTTGATGAAGATATGATAGTTCTAGAAAAATGGATTCCCAAAAAACCAATATCTGCGATTTATTATGATGGAGAAAAAGAACGCTATTTTGTTAAACGTTTCTTGGTAGAAACCGAAAATAAGGAAGATAGTTTTATTTCCGAACATCCTAATTCTAGATTAGAAATCGTAGCAACAGATTATCGTCCTGTAGCCGAATTGGTTTTTACGAAAGTAAAAGGAGTTCAAAAAGAGAATGTAACTGTTGATATAGAATCTTTTATTGCAGTAAAAGGATATAAAGCATTAGGGAATCAATTGACAACCGAAAAACTGAAGCAGGTTAACTTATTGGAACCTTTGCTTTATGAAGAGCCTGTAGAAGAAATTCCTGAAAAGCCTGAAATATCGGAAGATGAGAATATTGAGACAGAGCTTGATGATGATGGTCAGATTACATTGACTTTAGAATAAAATACAATTGTTTTTGATAAAATTTCATAAGTAATGTCTTGTGAAAAAAAAACAATAAAATGATACAAATAATAAGGATTTAAAATGATTAATTTTAGTATAATAAACAAACACTATATTTTTAATTTTAATTTAAACAAGTATGAGAGTAAATCGAAGTATTTTATTTTTGTTTTGCCTGAGTAGTTTTGTTATGTTTGGTCAAAAAAAACCGAACATTCTAGTTATTTGGGGAGACGACATTGGGACTTGGAACACTAGTTTTTGGAGCCGAGGTATGATGGGGTATCAAACTCCAAACATTGATCAAATCGCTAAAGATGGTGTTGCCTTTACAGATTATTACGGGCAACAAAGTTGTACAGCAGGTCGTGCTGCTTTTATTGGAGGTAATGTTCCAGTTCGTACGGGTATGACTAAGGTTGGTTTACCAGGAGCAAAAGAAGGCTGGCAAAAAACAGATGTGACAATGGCAACTGTTTTAAAATCTCAAGGATACGCTACAGGTCAATTTGGAAAAAATCATCAAGGTGATTTGGATGAGCATTTGCCAACACAACACGGTTTTGATGAGTTTATGGGGAATTTATACCACTTAAATGCTGAAGAAGAACCAGAAAATGAAGATTATCCTGGTGATATGGTATTAGCTAATGGTAAAACTTTCAAAGAACAATATGGACCTCGTGGTGTAATTCATTCATATGCTGGAGGAAAAATTGAAGATACAGGACCATTAACTAAAAAAAGAATGGAAACTGTAGATGAAGAGACTTTGGCTGCTGCAAAAGAGTTCATGAAAAAACAAAAAAGTGCTGACAAGCCATTCTTTGTTTGGTACAATTCAACTCGTATGCACTTCCATACACATGTTAAAAAAGAAAACCGTCATAAAGGAAACGATGAATACACTGATGGTATGATTGAACATGATAATATGGTTGGGGATATTTTGAAATTCTTAAAAGACAATGGTCTAGAAGAAAACACCATTGTAATGTACTCTACAGATAATGCTCCTCACTTTAACACATGGCCTGATGGTGGTACTGTTCCGTTTAGAAGTGAAAAAAATTCAAACTGGGAAGGAGCTTACCGCGTACCTTGTTACATAAAATGGCCAGGGAAAATTCCAGCTGGAACCGTACTTAATGGTATTGTAGCTCACGAAGACTGGTTACCTACTTTTGCTGCTATTGCAGGTGCTCCAGACATTAAAGATAAATTAATGAAAGGTGTGTCTCTAAACGGTAGAAGCTACAAAAATTATATTGATGGATACAACCAATTGGATTATATTACAGGTAAAGTAAAAGAATCTCCTCGTCATGAATTTTGGTACGTAAATGATGATGGACAAGTAGTTGCTGCTCGTTATGATGACTGGAAAGTTGTTTTTCTAGAGAACAGAGGACAAGCATTTGGAGTTTGGAGAGAACCATTTACAGAGTTACGTGTACCACTTTTATTTCACATTAGACGTGATCCGTTTGAAAAAGCACAGCATAATGCAAACGGCTATAATAATTGGTTTTTAGATCGTCCTTTTGTAATTGTGCCTATTCAGGGACTTGCTGCTAAGTTCTTGCAAACTATGAAAGATTATCCACCAAGCCAATCACCTGGTTCTTTTAATTTGACAAAAATTGAAGAACAACTTAAGAAAGCGAATTAATAGAATTAAATGTTAACTAAAAAAAGCTAGTAATCATTAGGTTACTAGCTTTTTTGTTTATGAATAGATAATACATTCGAGTAGCACTTAGTACTTGCTCAATGAGGCTTTGTGGATACATTCTTCTATTTTTTCTACCATGTTCTTGCTTCCAGCAAAAAAAGCAGTTCGCTCATGTAAAGCGGTTGGTTGAATTTCAAGAACTCTATTTACACCATCAGATGCTTTACCACCAGCTTGTTCTATGATAAATGCCATAGGATTACATTCATATAAAAGTCTAAGTTTTCCTTTGACAGCTTTGGAACTGGTAGGGTATAAATAAACACCTCCTTTGATTATATTTCTGTGAATATCCGATGCCATGCTTCCAATGTATCTTGAAGTATAGGGGCGGTCTCCTTCTTCCTGTTGGCAATATTTAATATAGTCTTTTACCCCTTGAGGGAAATGAATGTAATTGCCTTCATTTACAGAATAAATAGTTCCATTCTCGGGAATCTGCATTTTTGGATGCGATAAATAGAAAGTACCAAGAGCAGGATTCAACGTAAATCCATTTACGCCACAACCTGTAGTATAAACCAACATAGTTGAGGTGCCATAAATGACATAACCCGCAGCAACTTGAGCGGTACCTGGTTGTAAAAAATCTTCTAGAGTTACTGGAGTTCCCACAGGAGTTATTCTTCTATAAACGGAGAAAATAGTCCCTACAGATACATTCACGTCAATATTTGAAGAACCATCTAAGGGATCCATCAAAAGGACATATTTGTTGTTATGACTGTTGTCATTGCCTTGTACCGTAATGAAATCATCATTTTCTTCAGAGGCAATTCCGCATACAATTTCTCTATTAATGAGTGTTTGAATAAAAACTTCATTGGCATAGACATCTAATTTTTGTTGGTCTTCGCCTTGAACATTTTTCCCTCCAACTCCACCAATGATATCCACTAAGCCCGCTTTATTTACTTTGTGATTAATTACTTTGGTGGCTAATTTTATCGAATTGAAAATTCGGGATAATTCACCCGATGAATACGGGAAATCCTTTTGATTCTCAATAATAAATTCTCCTAAGGTTTTGTTTTGATCTTCCATACTAAATAGTTTGGCTTCGTTTTGTATTTAGTTTTTGATGTATTTAGCAATATCACTATTTGTTTTTTTCAATTCTCTAGCAACAATTCGGGCAATTTCGGTGGCTCCTTTTTCAGAATAATGTGTGTCATCGGCCTTATCTTCTTTGTAATATGGAATTTCACCAGCTTTAAAATGCAAGTGCAATTGTTTTGATTTTTCTGGCCCATAGGATTGCTCTAATAGTTCCGAAAAATATTCCATATCGATAAACGGAACATTGTATTCCTGAGCAACCAAACGAGCCTCTAAAGTGTAATCACCATGAGTGCTAATTAAAACACCATTTTCGTTAAAGTTTCTTCTGCTTACCGAAGAAAATAGGATAGGAGTTGCACCTTTTTCTCGGGTTTCGGTTACAAATCGAATCAGATTATAACGATAAGTCGTGTGTGGATTGGTATAACGGGCTGAATCTTTTTCTTTCTGGTCATTATGTCCAAATTGAATAAAAACATAATCGCCTTTTTTTAGTTCCTTATAAATGGTTTCCCAACGTTTTTCAGCAATAAAACTTTTGGAGCTTCGACCATTAACAGCTCTATTGTCGAAAGTTATTTTATCGGTAAGAAATTGAGGAAATAGCATTCCCCAGCCTCGCTCAGGGTTTTCTTCGGGTTTTACTTTATTGGCCATTGTCGAATCGCCAATTCCATAAATTGTTGGTTTTTGTGCTAAGCAATTTAGAGTGATTAGCATAAAAAACAAAGTAGTCCATTTCATAATATTATTGTTTATTGTTGATTTTTTATTTAGCTGCAGATGGTGTTGTCGCTTTCAGACCTATTGTAACTTCGTTTATTTCTACTTTTTCGGAATTGGTAACTGTCATTCCGTTTTTAGCAGATTGTATGTTGATATTGTCTAATTTGATATTCGCGACTTTTTTATCTGGAAATCCTTCGATTACAATTCCGGTATTTGTGGCTTCTTCACAACTAATATTAGAAAATGAAATATCCGAAACTTTAGATGGATGTAATCCGCTTCCTTCTCCGTGATAATTGGCAGTGATGTACAGACAATCTTCTACTTTCCCAAAAGCGATGTTGTTGAAATAAATGTCTTTGACATAACCACCACGGTCTGAATTGGTTTTTATGAAAATACCTCTTTTCAAATAACCTCTAAATTTGCTGTTTTCTACAAATACATTTCGCACTCCAGCTGACATTTCGCTACCGATAACAACTGCGTGTAACCCTTTGAATTCACAATTTCTAATTACAATGTTTTCTGATGGTGTGTCTGACTTGGTTCGACCTTCATTATCTCTTCCTGCTTTGATGGCAACGTTGTCATCGGCATTGTCAAATTGAATATTTTCGATTAAAATATCGCTAGAATATTCAGGATCGATTCCGTCATTGTTTTTATTATGTGCTTTGTATTTTAAACCTCGCAACGTTATGCTTTTACTTTTGAGCAAATGCACACACCAAAACGGAGAATCTTCTATCTGAATATTCTCAATTAGAATGTTTTTGCAATTGAAAAACTGAATCATTTGTGGTCTTAGAAAATGTCCAGAACCAAATTTTCTATCTGCTATTGGAGTGCTATTATGGTTCATTTCTCTGCTTAACATTTTACCAGCTTCTTCTTTTGCCTTAAAACTATGCCATGTCTTTCCACCTTCGCCATCAATTATACCTTCGCCAGTAATTGCGATATTAGTACAATTATATGCATAAATTAGTGGGCTGTAGTTATAAAGCATGGTTCCTTCCCAACTTGTTAGCACCATTGGTAAGTAATGTTCGGGATTGTCGCTAAAACGGATTTTGGCTCCTTTTTCAATTTGGATTTTAACATTACTAACAAAATGTATTGGGCCATTTAGTGTATAAACTCCTTTTGGGACAATAATGGTGCCGCCTTTGTTTTTTTTGCAAAGAGCCATGGCTTTGTCAAAAGCTGGTTTGGCATTGCTTACAGAATCTCCTTTGGCTCCCAATTTTGTAACTTCTATTGTATAAGAAGGAATGATAGGTAGTTGAATGTTTTTAATAATTTGGTCAACTTTATCAGATGGGAAATCACTTTTTTGAGCAAAACAATGTGCTGTAAAGAGGAATATAATTAGGAATTTATAGTTCATAATTGAATGATTTAAAGATTGAAAAATTGAAAATTTAAGAATTAAAGATTTTTTTCTAAGGCAATCTTTTAATCTTTAAGTCTTTCAATATTTAAATTTATCTCAAATACCACTGTTTGTTTGATGGAGTAGAATCTGAATCTAATATATTTTCGATAGTGTATTTTTTGGCTTCAGAAGCTTTTAATTGATGTGACCACGCAACTCTGGTTTTAGGTTGGTAACCTTCGCCAGTACAATTGTATTCGGCATAAAACGAATTGATTTCGGCTTCTGGTTTAGACCAATTGTGCCAACCTTCCGGGAGGATGTGTTTGCCTATTTCACAATTGATGAAAACTGTTTTGGCATAAGGTCTCCAAGGGCGGCCTAAATAGGCTTTGGTTACATTCGCATCGGCAGTCAGTTTACAGTTTTTAAAAACATAGCCATAAGTAGTGTCTTTTGGAGTTGAAGCAGCGGTTACATAAGAGTCCGTTTTGCTACGAACTTCGCAGTTTTCGAACAAAACAGTTGCGTCACCAAAAATAAAATCGGTAGTACCTTCGACATAACAATCTTTAAAGTAGTTTTTAGTTCCCTCACCCGAGGTGTAAAGGGTGTCTTGATTTCCTAAAAACGAGCAATTGGTAAACATAACTCTATTGGCATTTACGTTTAGAGCAACGGCTTGTCCCACTGGTCCAGAAGTGTTTTGAATCGTAAGGTTTTTGCAAAAGAAATCGTTGCCCTCTATTAAAACTGTGTAAGTATAAAAAGTACTATTTCGACCAATTCCTATTTTATTGAAATAATCATCATAGGTTATTATTGTGTTTTCTCTGCTTTCGCCGATGAACGAAATCAACGGATTCCAAGCATGAACTTTTACTTTTTCGTAATAGGTTCCATTTTTTATAAAAATGGTAATTCTTTTGCTTGGATAGGCTTTGCATGCATCTATGGCTTCTTGAATGGTTTTGAAATCGCCATTTCCTTTTTGATCTACTACAATATTGAATTCGTCTTTTAAGACTACTTCACTTTTTGGTTTTTTGGCTACAGTACCAATATCGTTTTTTTCTTTCCATTTTTCATACTTTTTCAGTACTTCTTTAGGTTCATTGCTGTACCAAGAATAGCCATTTCGGCGTTCCTCTCCGATTTCGGCTAATGTTGCTTTTTTGACACCGTCACGATCACAGAAAAAAGGAGTATTGTCGCTAAGTTCCATAAAACGGGCCCATAATGGTTCTGCATTTGGGTCTTTTACAACAACTCTGTTTGTTTTTTTACTGTTTGCAACAGGAACGGACTCTATTTTGATACCAGTAATTTTTGTTTTTTCAAACCAAACTACAGCACTATTTACAGCTGTAATTACTTCTGGAGAAGGATTTTTGAGAGACATTAATAGCAATACAATTTTTGCCGATTCTTGACCACTTAAAGAGGCTAATTCGAAAGCTCTAGCATTGGCAGGAAGTAAAGTTACTTCGTCGTGTTGTGCACACCAAGCCGTTAAAACACCATTTTGTTTGTACTGGGTTTTTATAATACAATCAATTCCTTTGTCAAAAGCAGTTTTTGCTTTTTCTGTCATAGTATCAGGAAGTTGTATCGAATAATAACCAGTGTTATCGATGCAGTTTTTTAAAACATATAAAATATTAACCATCGAATCATCATTGTAAGTGATGTGTGTGTAATATCCTTTTTTTAGTGGGAAAAACTGTGGCCAACCACCATTGTCGTATTGTGCTTTTAGTAAATAATCAAATCCAGCAAGGAAAGCAATTTTGTATCTTTCGTCAGGAACTTGAGCATACATTTTTGAAAGAAATAACATTTCTTGAGTGGTTGATCCATTATCTGTAGTGGTTTCCTTTGGATCAGATTTTATAGCTATTAATTTCTTTTTTTGTTCTTCTGTCAATGGATTTTGCATCTGAATGTTCTTTGGCCAACCACCAATATTGCGTTGGTACAATAAAACATTTTCGGCAATGGCTTTAGCTTCATTAGTAGCAAACCAACTACTCTCACTATTACGAATAATAGAAGACCATTTTTGTTCTTTTTGTGCTTGTACATTTGTTTTGAATAAGAACAACAGCGCTGCTATGAAAACTATTTTTATTTTTTTCATTTTTAAATGTATTATTTTGTTAGTCTGAACCAATCGATTTCGACATTTCCAGCATCATTGATGATTCCTTTTCTTAGTGCTACAAAGCCTATTTTGGCACCAATCCATTTGCCTTCTTTGGCTGTGAATGATTCACCAATAGGGATGAATTTTTTTCCGTTTTCGCTATAATAAAAAGTACAAATTCCGCCTGGTTTTACTTTTACTTGTAAGTAAATATTTTGATTGTTAATACCAATTGGGCTACTTTCGGTTTCAGTTCCTTTTTTATCAATGTTTTTGGCTGTTTTTTGAGAGAGGTATAGTTTGCCTCCTTCTTGTTTAAAACAGAGGTAGCTATAGTCTAATCCCATAACAACCAATCCAATACTTTCGCCATCAAAACGTGAATTGAACTTAATTTTTGCCGTAGCAGTAAATTCATTTGAAGGCATTTTTTGCAACAATAAATTTGGAATATCATACAGAGTTGTTGCTTCTTTTGGAGTCGGAATACAATTTAGGGAGTAATATCCCATACTGGTTGGAAATCCCCAAGTTATCTGAGGATTGGCATGCCATTGCCATTGTAATCCTAGTTTTGTAGTGTTGAATTCATCGCTGTCTGGAGGTGTTTCAATAGGAAAAGATTTTTTGCCAACATTTGGTTTTTTATAAGTTGTAACAGGTTCCCCGATACCATCCTTGTCTTTGTCTGTTCCGATAATTGGCCAATCTTTTTCCCATTTCATAGGTTGCAAATGAACAACTCTTCCATAAACGAATTGATCTTGAAAATGTAGAAACCAATCTTCGCCTGTTTGAGTTTGTACCCAAGCTCCTTGATGAGGACCATTAATATTCGATTTTCCTTGATCCATCACTTTTCTTTTTTCATACGGGCCGAATATGTTTTTAGATCTCAAAACAGTTTGCCATCCTGTAGCGACACCTCCAGCTGGTGCAAAAATGTAATAATATCCGTTGTGTTTATAGAATTTAGGACCTTCAATGGTTGATTCTTCGGCATGACCATCTATGATCATTACTTCGTCAGCATTTGCCTTTGTTCCTTCTGAGTTCATGGTGCAAACCACCAGTTGACTTTTAATTCCTGCTCGGCTTCCCGCAAAAGCATAGGCTAGATATGTCTTGCCATCTTCGTCCCAAAGTGGTGTAGGGTCAATTAATCCTTTTCCTTCTTTGACCATTACTGGTTCACTCCAAGGGCCTTCTGGTTTTTTTGCTTTTATTTGATAGATACCATAGTCAGGATCTGGATAATAAATATAAAATTCGTTGTTGTGATAACGAATGCAAGGAGCCCAAACACCATTACCATGTTGTGCTTTATCGAAAACATCTAAAGGTTTTTGTTGCGATAATCCATATCCTATTAATTTCCAGTTCACAAGATCTTTGGAATGCAGTATGGGTAAGCCTGGAATACAATTGAAAGACGAAGCCGTCATATAATAATCATCGCCAACTCGTATAGCATCTGGATCAGAATAATCTGCGTATAAAATTGGATTCTTATAAGTGCCATCGCCATTATCAGCTACCCAGACTTTGGAAATTGTATTGTTATTCTTTTCTTGAGCTGTTACTATTTGCATAGTAACAGCTAGAAAAGAAAGAGGTATTATTTTTGAAAATTTCATTCGAAAGAAAATTATGGTATTTATCTATTCAATTCTAAAGCAGCTAATATGAATGGACCTGTAGCTTTAGGATCGTTATCTTTTTTCTTTTCATTTACATAATATTCGTAAGAACCATCTCTGTACGGATTACCTCCAAGTCCAGCTACTGCACAACATTGAGTTATTGTAATTGTACCATCAGCGTCAACTTTAATTAATTCTTTTGTTAGACCATCAAAAGCTTTGTTGGCTAATTTTTTATAGTTTTCTGGCAAGTATCCTTTGTTTGCACCTTTTGCAAAAGCATAAGCAAACATTGAAGACCCTGATCCTTCTAAATAGTTTCCTTTTTCGCCACCTTTGTCCGTTACTTGATACCACAAACCTGATTTTTGGTCTTGAAATTTGGCCAAACTAGCGCAAACATTGTTTAAGTATTTTACCAATTCTTTTTGTTTAGGATGATCTTTTGGAAAATAATCCAACGCATCTACCAATGCCATTGCATACCATCCTAAGGCTCTTGACCAAAAATTTGGAGAATTTCCAGTCTCTTTGTTAGCCCAAGGCATTTTTTTACTTTCGTCCCAACCGTGGTATAATAATCCTGTCTTTGGGTCGGTAGCATGAAGCTGAATTTCTTCAAATTGTTTGGCTACATCATCTAGATTTTTGTTGTTTTCAAACGTAACCGTATATTGTGCATAGAAAGGCTCACCCATATACAAACCATCTAACCACATTTGATTTGGATATATTTTTTTGTGCCAAAATCCGCCACTATTTGTTCTAGGTTGTTCTTCTAGTTGTTTGCGTAACAGTTGCATTGCTTTTAAGTATTTTTCTTCTTTACTGATAGCATAAGCATTAAAGAGCAAACGTCCCGCAACAATCATATCGATATTGTACTTTTGTATCTCATAGGTTTTAATATTCCCATTGTCTTCAATGAAGTTGTCAAGATAACCTCTTACATAGTTAGCATATCTTGGATCTGGATTTTTTTTATATAATTCTTCAAATGAATATAAGACCAATCCATGCACATAGTCCCATTTAGGTTTTTGGGCATTATCAATCATATAACTTTCAGGATGACGTTTCATCAAGGTCAAAGCCATTTTATCAGACCATTTTGTGTCTTTGGTAATTACAATTTGGTTTTGAGTTGTAGCATTTTTAGCAGGCTCTTGAGCAGTAGTTTTGCAACCAAGAACAGCTAATGAAATAAAAAGCGTAGTAGCTTTTATAATATTTTTTTTCCCGTTGAACATAATTTATAAGTTTTTTGATAATTATTATTATTTATTAGTCTAATTCGATTGCAGCAAGATTGCTTTATTTTGAGCATTTATTGATGTAAATCCTATCATTACAAGCGCTACAAGAGTACAAATTGATTGTATTATGTTTTTCATAAATTAAATATTAATTTGTTTTGAAGATTTTATTCAAAAACGCTGTTGTTGTCATTACAGTTTCGTTATACCATGGATTTAAATACCAGAAAGAATGTGGAGAGTTTTCGAATGTTTTGGTTTCATTATAAATACCATTTCGATTTAATATAGCAATCATATCGTCTCTGCCAGCATGAAATCTTGGGATACTACTATTTATAAATAGAGTAGGAGGGGTGTTTTTATCGGTATGTGTTAGTGCTGATGCCTGTTTCCAAATTTCTAGTTTTTCCTCGGAAGTTCCACCAAGCCACAATGCAGCAACGGTTCCCTCACTCGATTCGGGATGTTTGAAAGCTAATACACCATCAATATCGATTATTGCTTGAACATCAGAGCTAGTCTTTATTTTTTTGTTAATGTCTTCAAATAGGCTATTTCGGTTTGTTGATCCTATTAAAGCTGCCATTTGCCCGCCCGATGAGCAGCCCAAAATGGCAATTTTAGTAGTATCGACATTGAATTTTTTAGCATTGATTTTGATGAAGCGTATTGCTTTTTTGACATCTACAATTCCAGCTGGATATATTGCTTCTTGCGATAAACGGTATTCGATTGTAAAACAAGAGAAACCTTTGGAGGCTACTTCTTGAGCCAAAGTGTTCATGTGTGATTTGTTTCCAGATTTCCATCCGCCACCATGAAGCATAACAACGGTCGGATTTTTGGGTGAAGATTGATCCCAAAAACTATCCAAGTGCAGTTTTCGGTCGTTAATTTTTGCATAAACAATTTCCTTTTTGTCGGCAACATTTGAGTAACTTTTGGGAGTTACCAAACTGATAAAAGGAAAACGTTTCAACTCTTTCTTATAAACACTCATTGGAGTATAAGTTGTGTCTATTGCATACTTGTTTTGTGCCTTAATGGCAAAAGAGAACAATAAAAATAAGATTAGAGTCTTTCTCATGGTTTTTTAAGAAATGAGTTTTTTAAAATTTAAAATAGGAGTTTGATTGTAATGTCAAACTCCTATTTACAAACAGAATTCTATACTAACTCAAAAAAAAAATATTTTAATAAGCAGGATTTTGTGGAAAATTCTTGTTTTGATTTAGATCTAATAATTTAAAAAATAGAGGCTTGCGTTTGCAAACCTCTATAGTCATTATTTTGTTAGATCACCAATTTTCTCATCAATTAGTGTTTGATTTTGAATTGTTAAATCTCCATTGGCAGCATCTTTAAACTGTGGATCTAATTTAGAACCACTTGCATCAGGTGTATTGTTAGTTGCTGATGCGTCTTGAAGACCTGTTGCATTGAAATAATTGTTTTTAGAAAATGTTGGTGCTGAAGTTGTAGTTTGGTTTGTGTAAACTGCAGTTGTTTCAGCGAATAATGTATTACGAACCGTTATAACATTTGTTGCAAAACGAACATATAAAATTCTGTTGGCAGTTATTTTGTAAAAAGTACTATTTTCAATTAAAATATTTGATGTTAAGCCAGTTCCAGATAAATCTTTGTTGTCTTCACGAATAAAATCACGTGAAGTACAAGAATCGAATGTTGAATTTTTGATAATTAAATCACTAACAACACTTTCTCTGAAATCAATTAAATCAGTTCCAGTAGTAACTTTTCTAAAGTTACTATTGTCTATTGTTAATGATTTTATTTTAGCTTTTTTAACATTAGCATAAAATATTGGTCCTGCTGCAAAATCATGTACATTACAACCATTTATCGAGATATCCCCATAGCTGATATCACCCGCTTTAGTTGTGATTAATGCCCCTGATAATTCTGTAGTATTTCCATCTATTTTTGTACTAGTTAAATCTAAATCTATTAAACTAAAATTAGTTACACCTTCAACAAGAGAGAAAGTAAAATTTAATTTTGGTTTATCATAACTTCTTAGACCTCTAATTGTTAATGATTTTGATATAGTTAAGTTTCCAATTTGAGCTGTATAATCACCTGGTTCTAAAACAAGAGTAGCACCATCGGCAGCGTCTGCAATTACCTGAATCAAATCATCACTTGTTGTTATTAGAACTCCATCTCCAATGTCAAGTCCAGTTGTAAATATTTGTGAACCTCTCCTTTTTGTGCCGTTAAATAAATCAGCAGTATAAGTTGTCTCACCCGTCAAACCAGTAATTGTTGCAATTCCGCTTGATTTTTCAGTAGCAGTTATAGTGTGTTTGATATCACCAGGAGTAATAACAATTTCAGTTACGGCACTGTTAGGGGTCCATCTAAGTATAGCTTGTGTACCTTGAATGTCACCATCAACTGTAGGTAAGAAAAGTTGCTCTGATAATGTATTGGCACTTGTTATAGACCATTTAGAATCTTCTAAACCAGTAGTTACAGCCTTTACTCTTATCGAATAAAGGATTTCAGGTTCTAATGCTACCAGTACAGGCAGTTCAGATGCTGTAACTTTTACAGTTTTTGCTATTGTGGTAAATTCAGTATCATCGGCACTAAATTCTATTACATAATGATCTACGTTTTCATTTGTAGTCCAATTTAGCTCAACCGACGTTCTGTTTCGTACATTGGCTTTTAGGTCGATCGGAGAAAATTCTCTTGTGTTTCCTATTCCGTTTAATAGCTCTTCATTATAACTCTCACAGCTTGTAATAGCTAATGATAGTACAAGTATGGCTACTAATCCTTTTATTATATATTTTATTTTCATAAATCTAATTTATAATTAATTTTTCCTAAGATTTTTAATAACCGTAATCATTTTTTAAGAGTCCATTACTTCCGTCAATAAACACTTGCCATATTGGCCAAAATTGTCTTTCGTCTGGGTTAGCTCCTTCTTTATAAAGAGAATTAATTTTTTCTACTTCTAATTTCTTCCATTCAAACGATTTGTAATCACCTCCAGGATTTGTAGTTTCTCCACGGTTTAATCCGTAAATGTCAAGAGTTACATTATCAGCTTCGTATTTGAAATATAAAGTGTTAGGGACATCAGTATAGTCGCCAGTGCGAGCTGCTAAATCTGTCATTTTAGCTTTAGCGATATCTAAGTTGGCTTTAAGTAAATTCCAACGGATAAGCGCTTGTTTACGTTCCATCTCTCCAGTAAATTCATACTTGTTTTCCTCTACTAGTGCTGTAAACATTGCTGCTTTGGTATTGATGTTGGCTAAATAGTTGGTAACATTTTCAGTTTGGTCAGCAGCAGCAAATGCTCTGTTACGAATTTCTTGTAAATATGGTTTTGCAGCGGCAACACCTTCTAATTCATTGGCAGCTTCGGCAGCAATCAAAAGTACTTCGGCGTAACGCATGTAGATTTTGTTAACACCATCATCATTTGTTGAAGTAACACGACGCTTCATCCATTCGTAACGGTATTTCCCAAAATACCAAGTGTCTAATGCTCCCAATTCTTGTTTGGCTACATTATCTACAGCTGTACCCCATTTGTAAGGAACACAAGTAACATCTCTACGAGTATCTTTTTCGTTGTAATCATAGAATACAAATGGAAGAGGACCAGCAATTCCACCTCTTGCTTGACCAGTAAATTGATCAATACTACTATGACGAACTGCAAATGAGAATAACATTCTACCTCTACCATCACCAAAAGGGATTTCCCAAAGTGATTCTCCACCAGCAGTTGTAACTTCTTGGTTGTATTTTTTCCAAAATCCTTCAAAAGTTGGTTCTAAACGAGCTTTACCACTTGCAATAACTTCACGACATTCGTCTAATGCCAAACGGTACATTTTAGCAACTGAAAGAGCTGGATCATTACTTCTGCGGATACCGTCAGGATATTGTTGAAATCCGCTAGCGGCCATTGCTAAACGGGCACGGAATGATTTCACGAATGCTTTGTTTATTCTCTCAACACTATTCGTAGCTGTAGTTTCATTAGGCCAAGGCACCAATGTTGCTGCTTCATCTAAATCTTTTAGAAGTTGTTTGTAAATTTCATCTCGACTAGATTTTGCTAAATAAATTGTAGCATTTGTAACGGGTTCAAAACGAAAAGGAACATCTCCCCAAGCTCTTACTAAATCAGCATAATAAATGGCGCGAAGTGTTAAAGCTTCACCAAGTAAATATCCTAAGTCACTGCCAGGTTGTGGGTTACCATATAAACGTAATCCTTCTATACAAAGATTGGCACGTTCTATACCAGAATACATTTGAGACCATGCATTATCTGCAGTGTTCATTGTAGTATTTGTAGCGGTAACACCGTAATTTTGCAAATCTGCGGTATCTCCTGCACTAGTCGATGCATTATTCCATTCAAGGTCTGTATTTAAACCATAATACGGAAGAAAACGTCCTCGGTACGAATTGGTCTCTCCAAAAGGTATTTTGATACCATTCACAGCTCCTTCAGCTAGTCTTGCAGAAGAAAAAATTACAGAAGCATCTAATGTTGACTGTTGGGGTGTATCTAGGTAATCTTCTTGACAGGATGTAAAAAGACTAGCTAAAACTATTCCTGCTATAATTATTGTATGTTTCATTTTGTGATAGTTTTTTAATTAGAGACTAAGGTTTAAACCAAAAATAAATTGTCTGCTACGTGGGTATGCTGAATAGTCAACTCCTGGTGTAAGAGGGGTTGCTCTTCTGGTATTAACCTCTGGATCTGGACCTGAATAATCTGTCCAAACAAATACGTTAGATACCGTACCGTAAAATCTCAATTTATTAATTCCTAATTTCGAATTAAAGAATTCTGGAGTTGTATAGCCCAATGTAAGGGTGTTTAGTCTAAGGAATGACCCATCTTCAACAGCCCAGTCACTAAAAACAAATTGTTTCATATAAGGAGACCACATTGTTGTATTAGCATTTAAAGCTGCTAATTCTGTAGGATCTGTTACCAACTGTCCGCTAGCGACATCAAGATTTGTCCATCTTTGTCCGTCAGCCATTTGAGTTGTTAAGTTTCTATATTGTCCATTTGGATTAGATGTAGTGAACTCCACTTTGTTGGCATTATAGATATCATTACCATAACTCCAGTTGAAAGCAGCCGATAAGTCAAACCCGTAAGCATTTGCATTGATGATAAAACCTCCAGTATTTTTAGGATTTGAATCTCCAATTACGGTTTGGTCTTTTGCATCTACTTTGCCATCTCCATCAAGATCTTTCAATTTCATATAACCTGGTTGTACAGTTCCTACAATACCTGTTGCGTCAGCAATACCAGCTTTTAGAGTGTATTTTCCGTTGGCATAATCAAAGTCTGATACTTCGTAACGGCCATCACTTTTGTAACCGTACATTGTTCCAATCGGAGAACCTACTTTTACAGCATAATCATTAGTAATCATAGAAGAAGCCCAATTTGTTGAAGCATAAAAATCTTCCATTACTCCAAGTGAGTTAATGTTGTTTTTGTTAACCCCTATATTGAAAGAGAAATTAAGACCATAATTCTCTTTTTGTATTGCAGCTAAGTTTAAAGTAACCTCGTAACCAGTGTTTTGAGTTTCTCCCATATTACGGTATTGGTTGTTGTATCCTGCACCTGCAACTGGGAATAATATTAATAGATCTTGTGTTTTGTTTTTATAAACTTCGAAAGATCCGTTTATACGACCTCTGAAAAAGTCAAAATCTAAACCTATATTTTGTGTTATAGTGGTTTCCCATTTCAAGTCTGGATTTGCCATCGTTTTAGAAGGAGCCCATTGACTTGTGCTTCCATTGATCCAAGCAGAATTTCCAGACAAAAAGGTTTGATCTGTTTGGCCAGTTGGGATATTATTATTACCAGCTTCACCATAACTTGCTCTTATTTTAAGAGAGCTTAACCAATCAACATCTTTAAGGAAATTTTCTTCCGAAATTTTCCAAGCTACAGCTGCTGCAGGGAAATAACCCCATTTGTTACCTGTTGTAAATTTACTAGAACCATCTGCACGGAAAGTTGCTGTAAATAAGTATTTATTTTTATAGTCGTAGTTAGCACGTCCAAAAAATGATAATAATCTATCATCTGGGCTATAGAAATTATCTACAGACTGTGGTGTTCCTTGTGAAGTAAGGTTTTGAGCTTTTTCAAAATCAAATTCTTTTGGATATCCATGAATAGTAGAGGTCATGGTATTTGATTCTGTGTTGATCATCTCTTCTCCAGCAAGTAAATTTAAGTGATGGTCTGAGCCTAATATTTTGTTGAAATCGTAAGTTAATGTATTTGCATTTCTAAAAATAGTATTCTTTTGATCTGTAATTACCATTGCAGGCATCCCTTGATTAGTACCACTTGGAATGTTAGCTACATAGTAAGTAGAGCGACCATAGAAACGATAATCTTGGTAATTACGATTGTCTAATCCAAATTCTGATTTAAAAGTAAGGTTGTCAATTAATTTCCAAGAAAAACTACCTAACATATTGAAGTTTTTTCTCAATTGTTGACGGTCATTATCAGCTGTAGCTACAAATGGGTTTACCAAATAACTAGAAACTGCTTCATCTGTGTTGTCTGTAGTTAGACCTGGTAACGGAATAGGAGCATATCCAACAGCATGACGTAAACGAGCATCGGCAGATGATACTTCTTTGGTGTCATTAAGACCACCACCGTTTATTTCGGTATCAGCATATCTTGTAGTGAATGAAAGGTCAATTTTGTCGCTAACTTTACTATTTAATGCCAACGAGATGTTGTTTCTTTTAAAATTAGAACCAATCATAATCGCTTTTTCGTCATAATGAGCATAGTTGAAGTTGTAATTGATTTTTTCTGTTCCTCCACGGATTCCTAAATCACGGCTTTGTACTTCACCAAGTTCACCATAAATTTGTTTTTGCCAATTATCTCCTTTTACACCATTGTATAAATCATGATCTTGCCATGCTCCAAAATATTTTTCATAGGTGCTAACATCTTTCTTTAGTAAAGAATATTCGTATTGCCATTTTACAAAATCTTCTGTTGGTAACACATCAATATCATTGGCCATTTTTTTCATACCATAGAACATGTTGAAATTAACAGACATTTTTCCGTTTTTCCCTTTCTTAGTTGTATAAAGTATAACCCCATTTGCTCCTCTAGAACCGTAAATGGCAGTTGCAGAGGCGTCTTTCAAGATGGTTTGTGTTTCAATATCAGATGGAGATAAATCGCTTATACTGCTGATAGGAAATCCATCAACAATAATCAATGGAGAAGCATCTTGAGTTAATGATCCACCACCACGTATTCTGATTTTGATTTCAGAATCAGGAGAACCTTCTGCAGAAGTTACAGAAACCCCAGCAACACGACCTGTTAAAGCTTCGGCTACGTTTGCAACTGGGTTTTTTCTAAGCTCAGTTCCAGAAAGTGTTGATACCGCACCAGTTAAATCTGATTTTTTTACTGTTCCGTATCCTACAACTACTACTTCGTTTAGTGTGTTAGATTCTTCTTGTAATAATACATCCAGTTTTGTTTTACCAGCTGTAGAAACGTCTTTGCTTTTAAAACCTACAAATGAAAAAGATAAGACTGCACCTGGCTTGGTTAACTTGATAGAATATTTTCCATCAAAATCGGATGTAGTGCTATTTTTTGTTCCTTTTTCGATAATGTTTACCCCAGGTAAGGTTAAACCTGCGGCATCTTTAACAGTTCCTCCTAGTACAACATTCTGAGCAAATGTGTAGTTACTCATGAAGAATACCAGAAAAAGAGTGAAGACAAAATAGTTTTTGGCTCTTTTTTTAATAAAATGGTTATTGGTCATAAATTTAAATTTAATGATTAATTATTGGTTTTGTTTTTTTTGTTTTAATTCGTAATTACTTTTCCATTGATTTGAGTGTTAATAAAATTGAGATTTTCTACATTTTCTGTTGAAAAAGGATTTTCAACATTTTCTATCACGACATTTCTGAACGTAATGTTCTTAATAGTCGATTCTTTATATCCTTTGGCTAATATGCCGTACTTACCGCCATTTTTTACTTTTATATCTTCTAGTGAAATGTTTTCTATTCGAGGGATAAAATTTCCAGTTTGATTGCCGTGTACATTGTAAAACATATTCACTTTTAATACAGCTGTTTTAACTTGACCGATTTCGATGTTTCGCACATAAAAATTCTCAATCAAAGCTCCTCTTCGTGAATTGGTTTTTACGCGAATAGCAATATCAAGATTAGGGCTGCTCATTTTGCAATTTTCAACAAAAACATTGCTTACTCCACCAGATATTTCGCTTCCAATGGTAACACCACCATGACCATCATACATGATACAGTTTTGTACAATGATGTTTTCGCTTTTTAAGGCTACTCTTCTTCCGTCGGCATCACGACCAGATTTTATGGCTATACAATCATCACCTGTGTTGAATGTGCAGTTTTTGATAATAACATTTTTTGAATATTCAGGATCGCAGCCGTCATTGTTGGTTCCGTGACTATTTATAGTAACGCCATCTACAATCACATTTTCTGATTTGATAGGATGAATTACCCAAAAAGGAGCATTAATGATGGTGATATTTTGCAAAAGGGTATTTTTGCAATCAAAAAATTGAATAAATGTGGGTCTTAGATAATGGCCATCTCCAAAAATTCTCTCCGAAACAGGAACATTGTTTTCTGCCATTTCTACCAAGCGCAATCGATTGAGAGGGTCGGCCTGAGATGGATCTCCTTTTTTCCAACCATATTGAGTGCTTCCGCACCATGGCCACCAGTTTTCGTTATTGGCTTGACCATTTAATGTTCCTTCGCCAGTAACTGCAATATTCTTTTTTTGGTACGCATATATTAAAGGAGAATAATTCATGAGTTCTGTGCCTTCAAAAGAGGTGTGTACCAAAGGGTAATAGTCTTTTGGATTCGTACTGAAAAGTATCTCGGCATCTTTATCTAAATGAAAGTTTACATTGTCCTCAAGATGAATTGGTCCTGATAGGTATTTTCCTTTAGGAACTACCACCATTCCACCACCATTTTTAGTGCATTCTTGGATAGCCTTGGCAATTGCTTTAGTGTTGTCAAAAGTAGGAGAGGACTGCGCACCGTACTGAAGGATGTTATAAATTTTGTTTTGAAACGTTGGAGCTTTTACAGATTTGATAATCGATTCCATTTTTTTCCATTGCGCTTTTGAGTTGTTTTTTTCTTGTGCAATGGTTGAGTATCCTATAAAAAATAGGCAACCTAACAATATAATTTTGTGGGCTGTATTGTTCTTAGAAATTGTGTTTGCCTTAATTTGTTTCATGAGGTTTGTTTTAAAATCAAAAAGCAATTTGTAATCGATTGCACAAACCTACTTATATTTTTTTACATAAACAAAAAAAAGTATTTAAAAAAAGTATTAATAAAAAAAAGTATTGCTTTTTTTATCATATTCTTTGTTTTTTTGTAAATTTTATAACTTTATTAAGTTTTAATTACAGCTTTTAATTTGAAAATAGCGAAAAAATGAATTTTTGTGCAATCGATAACATTGATTGTTTTTAATTAATTTTTTTATTTATTTTTACCAAAATAATTGTATATCACAAATTTTAGAATGGATCAAAAAACAACAATCTACGATATTGCAAAAGCCTTAGATATTACGGCAGCTACAGTTTCAAGAGCCTTAAATAATAATCCTAAAATCAGTGAGGTAACTCGTCAATTGGTGCTCGAAACGGCAACCAAGATGAACTACAAACAGAATAAGTTGGCACAATCTCTTCGTTCAGGAAAGAGTAAAAATGTAGGTGTTATTGTACCTCGTATTGATAGTAACTTTTTTGCTACTGTAATTAGAGGGATTGAAGAAGAGTTACATCCAAATGGATATCATGTTATAATTTGCCAAACACAAGAGGATGAAAATAGACAATCTGAGAATATTACTACTTTATTGAATGCCCAAGTTGATGGAATTTTAATGTCTATTTCAAATGTTTCTCAAGAGAATGATCATGTGATTCAAAATGTAGTCAATAAAAATGTGCCTTTAATCTTTTTTGATAGAAAGAAAAAAATGGATGGTGTTAGCTCTGTTACTATTAATGATTTTGAAGGAGGGTACTTGGCAACTAAAAACCTTATCGATCAAGGGTGTAAGCGAATTGCTCATTTGACAGGTGATCAGTCTTTAGAAATTTTTGTCAATAGAAATTTAGGGTATCAAAAAGCACTTTCGGATCATGGAATGGAGTACAATGGTGATTATGTTTTTCAGACCAAAAGTAATGTAGATGCGGGACGCCAAGCTGTTGATCGATTGTTGGCTTTGCAACTGCCTCCAGATGGGATTTTTTCTTCGAGTGATTTCGCTGCTTTGGGGGCAATTCAGGAGTTGAAAGAGAGAGGTATAAAAATTCCCGAAGAGTTTTGTGTTTTTGGTTTTGGAAATGAACCTTTTACCCGTTTTATGGAATTGTCAATTTCATCGGTCGATCAATCTCCTCTTGAGATGGGGAAAATGGCAGCTAAGGTTTTTTTAGAACAGATCAATAATAATGACAAAGTTAAGATTGAAAAGAAAGTGGTATTAAATCCCGAGCTTCATATTCGAAAATCATCTTCTAGAAATATTTAGTGAAGTAAGTTAGTATATAAACAAAAAAACTCGCCTTAAAGCGAGTTTTTTTGTGGTTTGTTTGAAAGTTTTATTTTAGATAAGAAACTAATTTTTCAAAGGTATTGATTTCTTTTTCAATGGCACAAGATGAAATTATTGTGGTTTCTAAATGTTCAGTAGGTTTAGAAATCAATAAATATTGAGTCCCATCATCAAAGTTTTTGGTGTAATCTTTAGGATTGTACTTGATTGCGGCTCCAATTTCTACCTGTGATGCTGCTACATCCTCAGGGTGTAATCCCCATACAGCAATGTAATTTGGTCCTTTGTCAGATTTGAAATCTTTAAAATAGTTCACACCAGTAACAAATTGTACTTTGCGTTTACTCAAACAAAAAGCTTCTACTTTTGCTTCTCTTTTTCCAGAAAAAACGGTTACACGAACCAGAATATCAACTTTATCCCCTTTGTAAGGAACATCTTTTGATATCATTTCCATCCAAGAAGTAGTGTCTGTCTTGCCTACACGAGCTAAACGATTGCTAACAGGATTCAATGGAACTACTTTTTCGCCATCCCAAAGTTTTACTCCTCCAAGACCAACGGTATTGGCTACTTTATAATAATCGGCTCCCCATCCTTCTTTTTGTTGTTCTGGGGTTGGATACCAATTGGCTTTTTTGAGTTCTAATCCTAAATTAGGTTTAGAATATACATCGATTGCTACTTTTTCGCTAAAATATATTCGTAAAGCCATCCATTCGTTTTCGATGGCAGGGCCGTGATGTCCTATGGTTTTGTATAAATCGCCAGTGTCCGACCCAATATCGCTTAAATAGGTAATCTTATCCGACTTCATATACAAACTCGTATCTGTTTTATTTTGTCCAAAACTAAAACAGCAAAATAATAATGATGCAATTAATGGTATTTTCATAACTATATTTTTAGGGGTTAAAAATGAACTATAAGAGTCAATAATTCTAGTTGAAGTAAAAAAGCTGTTAGAAAGTAAATCCAACAGCTTTTTAAAACAATAATAATAATCTAAAAACTAACTTTGGTATTATAATGATACGCCTCGTTTCCAAGGGATAAACACATCTTGTTTCAGCTGATCTGCTTTTGTTTCTACGTTTCCGCTTGCCAATTCTATAATATAATCTACAATTTCAGCTCCAACTTCGGTAATGGTTTTTTCGCCAGTAATAACAGTTCCCGCATTCACATCGATAATATCCGACATTCTATTAATTAATGCTGTATTAGAAGAAATTTTTACAACAGGTGCAATCGGATTTCCCATTGGGTTTCCTAAACCTGTTGTAAATAAAACAACTGTTGCTCCAGCTCCTACTAACCCTGTTGTACATTCGGCATCATTTCCGGGTGTATTAAGCAGAGTTAAACCTGGTTTGGTAATATATTCACCGTAGTCTAAAACATCTACTACAGGCGAAGTTCCTCCTTTTTTAGCAGCTCCTGCAGATTTCATGGCATCGGTGATTAATCCGTCTTTGATGTTTCCAGGAGACGGGTTCATATCAAAACCTGAACCAGCATCTACAACTGATTTTTCAAAAGCTTTCATCAAAGTTAAAAACTTATCTGCTTTTTCTTCATCGACACAGCGGTTCATTAATTCTTGCTCAACACCACATAATTCTGGAAACTCTGCTAAAATGGTTTTTCCTCCCAAAGCGGCAAAAATATCCGAAACCACTCCCAATGCAGGATTAGCAGAGATTCCGGAGAATCCATCTGATCCTCCGCATTCCAAACCAATACTTAGTTTTGAAATAGGAGCTGGTTTACGTTCAATTTTGTTAGCTCTTTTAATAGCTTCATACGAATCTTTAATCACCATTTGAAACATTTGATCGGTGGTTCCTATTTGTTGTTGCTCATAGATCAAAATTTCTTTATCGCAATTAGGGCTCATTTCTTTTAGAGCCTTTTGAAAAATATCAATTTGCAAGTTTTGACAACCCAAACTCAAAATTGTTGCACCAGCTACATTTGGATTATTTACATAACCAGCTAGCAGTTTTGCTAATAATTCCGAATCTTGTCGAATTCCTCCACAACCACCTTGATGATTGATAAATTTTACTTCGATATTGTCTAATAAATTCTCGTTTGAAGATCTTTCAGCAACTTCTTCTATGCTTTTTTCTTCAATTAGAGAGCGTAATAAGTTTTTATAACCAACTTCTTTTTTGGGTAACAATTCGTTTTCGAAAATATCTTTCAGTTTTTCGATATTTTTGTTTTCACAAAAAACCAATGGAAAAAACAACCAAACATTTTTGGTTCCAACTTGTCCGTCTGCACGGTGGTATCCGTTGAAAGTTTTGTCTTTCCAGCGATCTACATTTGGAGGTGTCCAGCCTAAATTTCCGTTTTTGCCAAAAACTTCTTCACTTTGATGTTTTACATTTTCGGTTGTAATTACTTCTCCTTTTTTTATTGGTTTTACCGCTTTTCCTACCAAGACACCATACATAATGATATCATCCCCAATTGCAAAATCGTTCTCTGCGATTTTATGTTTGGCTCTAACATCCGTTGTGGGTGAAACAGTAGTTCCTTCAAATGCAATTTGTTCGTTTTGTACCAAATCGGTCAAAGCAACGATTAGATTGTCAGCCGGATTTACTTTTATTAATTTCTTTTGCATGATCCTAAATTTTTGAAGTTTTAGACTAAGACAATTTTTGTATAATTCTCGTAGCCTTTTACAATTCCATTTGCATCTATTTCGTTTAATGCAACTATCAAAGCTTCCGATAAGCCTTCGATTTTTGTTAAATCTTCACCCCAGAATTCAGTGTTAGCTAAAACTGTATTTACAACTGAATCGAAGTTTTCTAATTGCCAAGCATTTTTGAATGCTTCAACCAATTCAGGAGTGTCTTTTACAGGTAACTCCTCATTATTCCAAGTTCCTTTATAGAATTGTAGTAAACAAGCTAATGAAAAAGTCAATGCTGTTGGAACTTTTTTGCTAGCGTTATAATGTCCTAATAAACTAGGTAAAACTCTTACTTTAAATTTTGAAATCGAATTTAAAGCAATATCAGCAAGTGCATGTTTGATAAATGGATTTTTGAAACGATCCATTACTTCTTCGGCGTACGCTTCAATTTCATTTTTGTCCATGGCAAGCGTACCGCTAATTTCACTTATTACTTTATTTACAAATTTCCCTGTAAAGTCACCATTAACCGTTTCCATTACTAATTTGTTTCCGTATAAAAGCGATACAGGAACCATTGCGGTATGTGCACCATTCAAAATACGAACTTTAATCATTTTGAAAGGACGTATGTCATCAACAATCTTAACATTCAAATCTGTTTTATCGAAAGGTAATTTTTGTTTCAAATCTTCACCACCTTCGATTGCCCAAAGGAAAAATGGTTCAGCAGCAACAATTAAATTGTCTTGATAGTCTAATTTGTTATTGTATTCTTCAATTTCTGCTCTTGGATATCCAGGAACAATTCTGTCAACCAGAGTGTTGTGGTAGGTACAAGCTTCTGAGACCCAAGTTTTGAATGAATCCTCTAATTTCCATAAATCAGAGTATTGTAAAATATATTTTTTTAAAGTATCTGCATTGTAATCGATCAACTCACAAGGAATAATAGCCAATCCTTTAGCTGCATCTCCATTAAAATGTTTGAATCTTTCGTGTAATAAAAGAGTCAATTTTGCTGGAAAAGAAGCAGGAGGTTGCATATCGGGAGTATCTGTATTAACAAATTCAATTCCAGCCTCGGTAGTGTTAGAAACGATAAATTGAAGTTCTGGCTCTTTAGCCAAAGCTAAATAATCAGCAAAATCACTATATGGATTTATTGCTTTTACTACATTATTGATTAATTGAATATCTTGAATTTTTTCACCTTTTTTGATTCCATTCATAAACAAGGTATAAAGACCATCTTGATCGTTAATCATGTTTACCATACCGTCTTTTAATGGTTGTACCATTGCAATACCTGCATTGAAATCTACTTCTTGATTTAATCTATGGAATGCGTAATCAACGAAAGCTCTCAAGAAATTTCCTTCTCCAAATTGAACAACCTTTATAGGTTGTAATTGTTCTAATCCTAAATTTTTTCTATTTAATTTTTTCATTTTCTATTGCTCTATATTATTTATTGACTCTTTTTATGAAGAGTCACTTTTTGAATTGCTATAATAATAAGCGACTATTTTTCTAATTTAAAATTGCTTAACCCTTTAATGAGGATAGGGGATTAAACTATTAAGACTAGTAAGCAAGTCGCTTATTTAAAAAAAATATCAATTTTTATCTTTAAGTTTATTATTATCGAAATTCGGCAAAGAAAAGTTTTTTAGTAAAGTCGAATTAGATGATAATTTTAAGATTGATTATTAAAATTTAAAATATTCTTTGGCATTATGGTAGCTAATGTCCGAAACCATTTTGCCTATCCATTCCATGTCGTTTGGCAGTTCGCCTCTTTGGATTTCATCTCCCAAAAGATTACATAGTATTCGTCTAAAATATTCGTGTCTAGGGAAAGATAGGAAGCTTCTAGAATCAGTTAGCATTCCTATAAAACAACTAATTAAGCCCATGTTCGAAAGAGCATTTAATTGTTTTGTCATACCATCTTTTTGATCCAAGAACCACCATCCAGAACCAAATTGTACTTTTCCTTTAACGCTTCCGTCGTTAAAGTTTCCAATCATGGTTGCCATAACTTCGTTATCGGCTGGGTTTAGGTTGTAAATAATGGTTTTGGTAAGTTTGTCTTTGCTGTCTAAAGCATTTAAGAAAGCAGATAATTTTTGAGCTTGAGGATAGTCTCCTATAGAATCCCAACCAGTATCAGGACCTAAAATTCTATGCATTCTAGCATTGTTGTTTCGTAATGCTCCTAGGTGAAATTGTTGTACCCAACCGTATTCGTGATAGGTTTCGGATAAGAATAGTAGAATGGCACTTTGGAATTTCAGTGTTTCCTCAGGTGTCAACACTTGGTTTTCTCTTTTTCTTTTGAAAATTACATTGATTTGATTTTCAGTGAAATTTTCAAAATAAATTTGATCCAATCCGTGATCGCATAATTTGCAACCATTTTTATCAAAATAGTCAATTCTGTTTCTTAATGCAGTACATAAATCTGTAAAAGTATTGATAGAAATTCCAGCTACTTCTCCTAATTTGTTAATGTAATCGTTGTAACCATCTGCAGAAATTAATATTGCTTTATCTGGTCTAAAAGCTGTACTCACTTTTGTTGTAAAATTGCCTTTTGCTAATTTTTGGTGAAATTCCAAATTATCAATCGGATCTTCGGTTGTACAAACAAATTCGGCATTTACTTTTTTAAGTAAATTTTGAGTACTGTAGGCAGCAGAATTTACTTTGGCCGAAGCTTCTTCGTAAATTCTCTCTGCTGATTTTTCATTCAATAATTCATTGATATCAAAATAACGAGCCAATTCTAAATGCGTCCAATGGTATAATGGATTACGCATGGTGTAAGGAACTGTTTTGGCCCAGTTTAAAAATTTATCTTTATCTGAACCATTTCCAGTTATAAATTGCTCATTGATTCCCAAAGTACGCATCGCACGCCATTTGTAGTGATCTCCGTTTATCCAAACGCTTGTAATATTGTCAAAGATTTTATCTTCGGCAATAAATTGTGGATTTAGATGATTGTGGTAATCTATAATTGGTTGATTTTTAGAATAATTGTGATACAATTCTTCTGCAAATTTATTCTCTAATAAAAAGTTATCGTGTATGAATGATTTTGTACTCATGATTTTTTTTCTAAAAAAATTATTCTTCGTTAGCAGGTTTACCGATAGTTGCTAGTATTCCACCATCAACATACAAAATATGACCGTTTACAAAATCACTAGCTTTTGAAGACAGGAATATTGTTGCGCCAGCCAAATCATTAGGGTCTCCCCATTTAGCTGCTGGTGTTCTACTAATAATAAAATCATTAAAAGGATGACCATCTACACGAATTGGAGCAGTTTGTTCAGTAGCAAAATAACCAGGTCCAATTCCGTTAATTTGTAGATTGTATTTAGCCCATTCTGTAGCCATGTTTTTGGTCAACATTTTTAGTCCTCCTTTTGCGGCAGCGTATGCTGAAACAGTGTTTCTACCCAATTCACTCATCATAGAGCAAATGTTGATGATTTTTCCTTGACGTCTTGAAATCATTCCTTTGGCAACATGTTTTGAGACGATGAAAGGGCTTACTAAATCTATATCTACAACTTCTCTAAAATCAGCAACTTCCATTTCTAACATTGGAATACGTTTGATGATACCAGCATTATTTATCAAAATGTCTATTGGGCCAACTTCAGCTTCAATTTTTTGAACAGCATCCATTACTTCATTTTCTTGGGTTACATTGAATTTGTACCCCACAGCATTGATTCCTTCGCTTTTAAGTAATTTCACAGCATCGTCAATCTTTTGTTGAGACGAATTTCCATTCACTACAATTGTGGCTCCAGCATGACCTAATCCTTTTGCCATTGCCATACCTAATCCGTGAGTGCTTCCTGTGATTAAAGCAATTTTTCCTTGAATGTCAAATAAGTTTGTCATTGTCTTATCTTAAATCGGTTATTTTACAAACATCCATATCTCCGTAGTCTAAGTTTTCCCCAGCCATTCCCCAAATAAAAGTGTAGTTGCTAGTTCCAGAACCTGAGTGTATTGACCATGGTGGAGAAATAACAGCTTGATCGTTATTCATCCAGATGTGTCGGGTTTCTTGTGGTTGTCCCATAAAATGACAAACAGCTTGGTTTTCTGGAATATCAAAATAAAAATAGACTTCCATACGGCGGTCGTGCACGTGAGCAGGCATCGTGTTCCAAACACTTCCAGGTTTTAGTTCGGTCATTCCCATTTGTAATTGGCAAGTAGTTACCACACTTCCAATAATCATTTGGTTTACGGTACGGTGGTTGGCAGTTTCCATGGTGCCTAAATGCAATTTATTAGCTTCGACCAAACTTACTTTTGTAGTAGGGTATGAGGTGTGTGCTGGTGCAGAATTGATATAAAATTTTGCCGGATTATTGGCATCATCACTTTTAAAAATAACTTCTTTGTTTCCGCTTCCAATGTAAAGGGCATCTTTAAAACCTAATTCAAAAGTTTCTCCTTCAACACTTATTGAACCGTTACCTCCTACATTGATGATTCCTATTTCTCTTCGTTCCAAAAAGTAAGATGCCTTAAGTGGATCAATTGTTTCTAAAACTAAATCTTTTTTTACAGGCACAGCAGAACCTGTTATGTATCTGTCATAATGAGAATAAACGAAAACAATTTCGTCTGCTTCCATTAAATTATCAATTAGGAATTCTTCTCTTAATTGTTGAGTATCATATTTTTTGACAGCTTCTGGGTGAGACGCGTATCTGGAACTGTATTTTGTCATAATTTAAATTTTAGTGTAATCGATTGCACAAAAATATATTTTTTAATTTAAAAAGCAATAACTGTTGTCAAAGTTTTATCAATTCGGAATGTTATAATTCAACTTTTTTCATCTTAGGAACTAAAATGTGCATAATAAGCCAAGCTAGTAAGTAAGAAAACCCGCAAATACAAAACATAATAAAATAACCAGTTTCTATTTTTCCTATTTTAGTATAATAAACAAACATGTTTTTTTGTACCAGTAAGGTTAATAATATCCCTCCAAGAGCTCCGAACATTCCTCCAAGTCCCGTAACTGATGCTGTTGCTTTTTTAGGAAACATATCTGATACAGTCGTAAAAATATTAGCGCTCCAAGCTTGGTGTGCAGCTGTTGCTAAACCAATAACCAAAATGGCTAACCAAATATTCATTTTTCCTAAATATTGAGCAAAAATTACAGGAACCACCGCAAATGCATATAGTAGCATACTTGTTTTTCTTGCTTTATAAGCAGACCAATTATTGTTCATTAATTTTAACGGAAGCCATCCTCCTCCGATACTACCAAAGCTAGCAATCGTATAAACCAATGCACTTGGCCAGATAATCTCGGTTGCAGATAATTTGTATTCTTTCATTAAAAAATCGGGTAACCAAAATAAATAGAACCACCAAATAGGATCTGTTAGTAACTTACCGATTGCAAAGGCCCAAGTTTGTTTAAACGATAGTAATTTTAGCCATGTAACTTTGTTTTGGTCTTCTGTATTTTCTTCAATTTTTTGTGATTGATCAGCGTTTATATATTCTAATTCCGCAGTTGAAAGCCTTTTTTGTTTTTCTGGAACTTCATACAAAATAAACCATAGAATTAGCCAGATAAAACCAATGACACCTGTTAAAATAAATGCCCATTGCCAACCAAAATGTTCGGCTATTTGAGGTACTGTCAAAGGTACGATAATTGCACCAATGTTACTTCCTGAATTAAAAATACCAGTTGCTAATGCTCTTTCTTTTTGCGGAAACCATTCGGAAGTAGCTTTTATAGCAGCTGGGAAATTTCCGGCCTCAGTAACTCCCAAAAAGATGCGGGCAATAATAAAACCTCCTGTTCCAGTAGCGATGGCATGGGCAACAGCGGCCAAACTCCATAATCCTGTTGCTAATGCATACCCAATTTTGGTTCCTAATTTATCAATAATTCCACCTGCAATTAGCATCCCGAATGCATAAGCTATTTTAAAGGCTACTTCGATATTCGAATAATCAATGACCTCTTGTTCTGGAGTCCAGTTAAAAGCTTCGGCCAAATAGGGTCTTAAGTAGCTGATTACGTTGCGATCTAAATAGTTTACAGTGGTTGCAAAAAATAATAGACTACAAATGGTCCATCGGTATCTTCCTATAGATGTATTCGCTTGATTCATAAATTAGGTTTGGTTTTGGTTACTGATGTTTTTATAAATCAGTTATTGGGCTGTATTTAGGTACTAATGTTTTCATTACGATCCAACCAATTAGGTAACACACGGCACAGATTGAAAAGATGATAAAATAACCAGCTTCAATCCCTTTGAATCCCATAAAGACCATTTCGCTTTGACTGCTGTAATCAAATAACATTCCAGATCCTTTGTTGATTACTGTTGATCCAATGCCGCCTGCTAATCCGCCAATACCAGTAATGGTTGCGATTGCTTTTTTAGGGAACATATCACCAACAGTGGTAAAAATATTTGCAGACCAAGCTTGGTGTGCTGCTCCAGCAATACCAATGATGATTACAGGAAGCCAGTATGAGATGTATCCTAATGGTTGTGCTACTAAAGCTAATAATGGGAAGAAAGCAAAAATCAGCATTGATTTCATACGACCTTCATACGGATTCATTCCTTTCTTTTCTACATAGTAAGTTGGTAACCAACCGCCAATGATAGAAAGTAACGTAATCATATATAAAACAAATAAAGGGAAAGCTGCTTCAGTAGAATCCATTTTGTAAACAGAACTTAAATACGCTGGTGTCCAGAATAAAAAGAACCACCAAACGCCATCGGTCATGAATTTTCCGAAAGCAAATGCCCAAGTTTGTTTGTATTTAAAGCAATCTATAAGTACTACTTTGGTATTTGTTTCTGGTGTATAGCCTTCAATTTTACTATCTATAAGATTGTCTTGTTGTATATAGGCTAATTCTTCTGGAGTAACTTTAGGGTGTTTTTCAGGTTTATCATAGATAAAAATCCAAAATCCCATCCAAACAAAACCTAATGCACCGATGATAATGAAGGCCATTTCCCATCCAAATGATTTAGCGATAAACGGGATAGTTATTGGTGCAGCCAATGCACCCACTGTAGCTCCAGCATTGAATATGCTAGTAGCAAAGGCTCTGTCTTTTTTAGGGAAATATTCGGCAGTGGTTTTAATTGCTGCAGGGAAGTTTCCAGCCTCTCCAACAGCCAAAATAAAACGCGCAAAAATAAATAAGGTCACACTAACAGAAATAACAGTTCCTGTATCTTTTACAGTTGCGATGATTTCTTTAGAGCCTTCAAATCCAACCATCCAGTTTCCGGTTATGATTCCGGAAGTGGCGATACCACAAAAGGCATGTAAACAAGCTCCCAAAGACCAAATTCCAATAGCCCAAAGGAATCCTTTTTTGGTGTCCATCCAGTCAACAAATTTACCAGCAAACAATAGCGACACAGCATAAAAGATGGAGAATAAAGCAGTAATATTTCCGTAATCGTTGTTTGTCCAATGAAATTCTGGTGCGATAAAATCACTCCAAGTTAAAGAAAGTACTTGTCTATCTAAATAATTAATGGTAGTTGCAAAAAATAACATGGCACAAATTGTCCATCTGTATTTACCTGTGTTTTGATTATTCATTTAAATGTTTTTAAAATTTAATATAGATTTGAGCTGTTGAATTTATGTAATCGATTACACAAAAATAGTTTTTATTTTTATATATACAATTTATTAACTAGTTTTTTTTTAATACAATAATATTTTGCTTGTTTTTTTGAGACGAGAGTATTATTTGTCCTTAAACAATCGGTTGTCTTGAGAAGGAAAGTTAATTAATTACACCAAAAATTAAAAACTTTGTATTTTAGAAGTAAAATAAATCTTTCAGAAGAAATTCGCCCTTTCTTTTTTTCTCTTTTAATTTTTTGACGATTTTAAGAAAAGCGATTGCGGTGATGTAAGCATCTCCCATAGCAGTATGGCGGTCTTTTTGAGAAATATCAAATTTTGCCGCTAGATCATCAAGTGTGTAATGATCTTTATAAACTAATAAGTTAGACTTGATAAGTGTTTTTTTGTATAAAAAAGCAGTGTCTAGTGTTTTGTTTGTCAATATTGGAAGTCCGTTGCGTTCTAATGCTCTATTGATCATCGTGATGTCAAATAAGGTATGGTGCGCAATAATAATGGAGTCACCAAGATAGGCGACAAACTTTTGCAAAACCTCTAATTCAGAGGGTTTATTCATAACCAAATCTTTTAAAATACCATGAATTTGAACACTATTTTTATCAAAATGTTCTTGACTGATGTACATTTCAAATCCTTCTGGAATCGAAATGACACCGTTTAGCAAAGTAATGGCTCCTATGCATAGGATACGATCATTGTCATAATCAAAACCAGTTGTCTCCGTATCCAAAACGACAAAACGATTATGCTCGACAGGACATAGTAAAGATTCGTCAATTTCTTTTTTGGAGAGACCAAGGAGGTCCAATAATTCTGCTTTCGATTTTTTAAAAAAGTTCTCCATTACAATATATTTGAAGGATTAAAACGAATAGAAATTATTCCTTGCAACTCTTTTATCGTTTTGAAAGTGCTTTTTAGTTTTATTTTTTCTAGTTTGGTTAGATCACCTAGCGCAATATATTGACCGGAATCATTATGTAAAAGCCCTTGTTTGGTTCTAAATTTCAACAGTGCTTTGTAGGCGTAAGCACATGATAAGTACAACTCTCTGTTTTGTGGTTCTAATTCGGCTAATTTTTCAAAACGCTCAGGAGTATTACTAATTGATTTTACAGAATGAGATAAAATTAATACTCTGGCAGCATCACTTAACGGCATCAAGGCTCTGTTTTTGATATCAAAAAAATCTTTGTTTGCACCGTCTTGTTCCAATAAAAATTGTCTAAAAAAACCTGTAGGAGAGGGACTTTGCAATGCGCCACTAACCAAATGAAGATAAAATACAGGATTTGCCTTTATGTCTTCTAAGATAAAATCTGATAATTTGTTTGCTAATTCGCTATCGCCATAGGAAAGACTATAATCAAAAAAGATAAAGGACAAAAGCACTTCGTCTTTTCCGGTATTGGTAATCCAATGGTGAACTAGATTTTTCCATTCGCTCAGACTCAGACACCATTTTGGGTTAGAAGCCATCATTTCGGCTGGACAATAATCGTATCCTATTTCAAACAATCCTTTGTTGACATGAGTGGCTAGGGTCAAGAAATATTTTTTGGTTTTTTCTTTCATTTCCTCGGCAACGTCTTCATATACCAATGCATTATCTTGATCGGTTTGTAGCAATTGTTCGCTTCTGCCTTGACTTCCCATTGCCAACCAAGCAAATTTTACTGGCGGAGGTGTTTCCATTTTTTTCAATGAAATAGCGATTACCTGTTGGATGCAAACATCATTCAATTCGGTTATGATTTTTGATGTCAATGTCATCGGGATATTCTGATCCAGATAACTTTGCAATAATTGCATAATACTGGTTCGTATAGGTTTTATTTCTTTGAATTTTTTGGCTCTTTTTACAGCCTTTATCAACACTGCAGGGTTGTTTCCTAGTGAAACCATTACATCATGTTTGGACAAAATACCAACCGCTTTGGTATTAGGAGTGCCGTCTTTGGTCAAACAAATATGACTAATATTGCTCTTCATCATAGCCATTTGCGCTTGTGTAGTAGTTAGTTTATTGGGGTAGGTTATAACTGGGCTGGTCATAATTACTGATGCAGATGCTGTGATTGGGAATTCGCCTGTAACAATTTTATCTCGTAAATCCTTATCGGTTATAATCCCGATAGGAAGTTTATCTTCTACTACAAGTATGGCACCCACATTTTTTTTGGTCATTGTTTGTGCAATGGTTTTGGCAGGTGTTGCCGACGAACAAGTAACTATTTTTTTAGAATATTTTACAGGCTGAACGTCTAATATTTGAGGGTCATTATCCAGAAGATCACCAGCCAAAGTTTCGCCATGTAATTTTTTGGTGTGGGTTTTCGAATACGGATTGAGCGTATTGGCTGCAAAGCTTTGAATCAAGAAATTACCCACGGCTTTGTTCTCTAATGCATAGGGTCTAAAGAGGTCTATAGGAATTGCGTAGATAATGCTTTCTTCATAGGCACGGGCTTCCATTTTGTAATTTTCATTTGTGATAAGGGGGCGTAACCCGAAGATGTCTCCTTCGTCACACATGTCTATAATATTGTTCTTTGGACTTTTTCTAAGTGCAATTGCTCCTTTGTGTACTACGTAAAAAGAGTTGTGTGTGTCTTCATTTTCGGCAAAAATCACACTGTCTTTTTCTTTATAAACAATCGATATTTGTTCCGAAAGAAGTTCGATGTCTTTTTGATTTAAAAATGTAAAAGGAGGGAAGCTCTTAAGGAAATCTGCGACTCTATGTGATATGGTATTTTTCATATGGCGAAAATAGGGTTGTTCAAACAAATATAATACGTAAAAAAAGCATAGTTGTTTTCAGGAACTGTGCTTTTTGTTTTTCAATCGATTTTGAAGCTAATCTCGATGAATATAAAGAAACACAAAAGCGTAATAATTAAGTCAACGTAATTATCAAAAAAAAGCTAAAAGTAAAATTCCCTTCTCAAAACAAATCATAATTATTGATTGTATTCTAAATTGTACACATCAACGGCCATGATAAGAGCATTTTTTATAATATCTTATTTTTTATTTTTAGACATCTTCATATTTATAATTTCTACAAATAGAGAAAACGAAATAGCAAAATACAAATACCCTTTTGGAACTGGCGTCACATGGCTACCCAAAATAAGCGCATTCGATAAGTGAGCACTTTCCGTGATTAGCATAAAACCAATTAATATCAAAAAGGATAATCCCAAAATTTGAATTGATGGATGATTGTTTACAAAATTTCCAACTGGTACTGCAAATCGCATCATGACCAAAACCGAAATTATCACTGCCGTAATCATAATATATAGAGCACCTTCTATGCCATTTGTCATTCCTACAGCTGTCAAAATACTATCAAATGAAAAGACCAAATCGATCATGATGATTTGAAAAATTACATTCTGAAACGACTTTGTGGCCGTTTTTCCTAACTCTTTCTCCTCGTGACCTTTTTCATCGACTTTTTCTCGAATTTCATTGGTGCTTTTATAGATCAAAAACAGGCCGCCAAATAGCAAAATAAGACTTTGTCCTGTAATTCCTGCTTGTAACCATTCCCAGTCTATTGTAAACCAAGGTTTTTTCATTTGAGTCAATAAATTTATACCAAACAGCAATGCAATTCGCATAAACATCGCCAAAAACATCCCTATTTTTGTCGCTTTTTTTCGATCTTCTATGGCTAGTTTTCCAGTGGCAATTGAGATAAAAATTATATTATCAATTCCTAAAACAATTTCCAAAAAAGTCAATGTTAATAAGGCAATCCAAGCATCAAGGTTTAAAAATATTTCCATTATATATCGTTAGCGGTTTTTTAATTATGTAAATCGGTTCAAATTTTTTAATCGGTAATTTTTATTACGGTTCCTTTTTGTTTTGAGTCTGATCCTAAAATACCAAACTCAAATGTGTATGAATCTTTCGTTGTTGTCAATATTTTCATTGAAATTGACTTCTCTTCGGACTTGTTTTTAGGGTGTTTCTTTTTTAAAATGTATTCGCAATCATTCACCCATCGAATCGTTGCAGTATCGGTTTTGCCTTCAAATGTTTCTATTTCAATGCTGTCATTGCGCTCAAAAATGGTCGTTTTTTTTACCCCGCCAATTTCATGTTCAAACTTGAATTTTCCGGTTTTAAAATCTTGACAGTTGCGTTCGGCATCATAACACGATGCCAATAAAAGTAAGGTAAGGAGCAATAATAATTTTCTCATTTTTTTATTTTTTTTTGTTGCTTTTCTGAAAGATGAAATCTTGATTCTCAATTCTGAAACCTACTTCATTCTTCTAAATTCTTCTTCAGTAAAATTTTTTATCGATTTTTCTTGGGCAAATTTATCGGCATTATAATTTTTAGATTTGTTTTTTGGAATCGATAAGCTATTCCATTCGCTTTTTTTTAACTGTTTGGCATAAAAAACGATTTGCCCAATATGATATGGATAATGAGCTAGCTGTCTATTTATGGCTTCAATTACTGTATGACCTTCATTTCGAATATAAATTATCGCTGAGAGTTGCTCTGGTTGTAAGCTTTCTAATGCTTGCAAGAAACAATTCCAACCCTTGTCCCAAACATCCCAAAGTTCTTCCTTGGTTTTTAAATTGTTTTCAAATTCGGCATCTCGGTTTCGGGTTTCTTTTTCGCCATCTGTCGTTAAAAAATCCGTCCAGCGCGAAAGCATATTGCCCGAAAGATGTTCTACAATCACTGCTATACTGTTCGTGTCATCATTAGTGGTAACAAAAAGTTGTTCAGGAGTTAGTTGTTCCATCGCTTTTTCTCCTAACATTTTATAATAGAGAAACTGCTTTTTTACACTTTCGAGATATGAGGAGGTTGCATTCATAATCAGACAATTTTTATATCGTATTTATCTAATAATCCAGCAATTCCTTGAGTCGAAAACTGTGCTTTTTTCATTGGATTAAATTCTGGATCAATTATATAATTATATGCCGTTTTAAAATTAACTGATGCTAATTGTGTGTTGTTAAAGAGTGCTCCATCTAAATTACAATTGTCAAAAATAGAATTCGTTAAGTTTGTTCCTTCAAAAGTGACTTCTCTTACTGAACAATTGATAAATTTTGTCTTCGGCATTTTTTTATTTGAAAAATGACTGTAATCCAAAGTACATTCTTCAAAATGAACTTGAAACAAAAAATCATCACATTCGTTAAAAGCGATTCCTAGAAGTTTACAATTTCTAAAAGTCACATTTTTTAGTCCAGTTCCTGCAAAACTCAGCATTGCTAGATTACAATCTACAAATTCGCAGTCTAAAAAGGTACTTGAATTAAAATTAGTGTTAGAGAAATCACAGTTTTTAAAAATGCAATCTTCAAATTCGCGATTGCTGACTTTCTTACCGGTATAGGTATTTTTTTCAAATGTTTTTTGAATATGTATTAAATCTTCCATTAGTCTTTAAAAATGCCTTTTACAATTGTTTTTAAACCCACAAACGCCAAGTAAATTGATGCCAAACAAACAATTATTCCTATACCTAAAACCAAGTAATGCCAATTGGTATGTTGGTTCATAAAAGCATTGTATATGGCAACTGGCCCGATAAACATTAGTGGCAATGCACCAGTTAGATATTTTACACCTTTTGCGAATAATTCTTTCTCTGTCATATTATTGTTTATTGTAAAAATCTACTGCTTTACGAACGCTTCCGTGTGTTTTAAGTAATTCAGAGCCTTCCTCATAACTTACAGGAATTTCTTCCATAATCATTTTGACACCACGATCAACAAGTTTGTTGTTACTCAATTGCATATCGACCATTTTGTTGCCTTTTACTTTCCCCAGCTGAATCATAGTGGCTGTCGTAATCATATTCAGAACCAATTTTTGGGCAGTTCCGGCTTTCATTCTAGAGCTACCTGTAACAAATTCTGGCCCCACAATAACTTCTATTGGAAATTTTGCTGTTTGCGAAAGCGGACTTCCTGCATTGCAAGAAATACTAGCTGTTGTAATGTTATTTTCGTTGCAAGTTTGTAAACCTCCAATAACATAAGGAGTTGTACCCGAAGCTGCGATTCCTACCACAACATCTTTTTCATTAATGGCAAAGGCTTTTAAATCTATCCATGCCTGAGTTGCATTGTCTTCGGCATTTTCAACGGCTTTGCGAATAGCAGTATCACCACCGGCAATGATTCCTACTACTAAATCAAAAGGCACTCCAAAAGTTGGAGGACATTCTGACGCATCCAAAATACCTAATCGACCCGATGTTCCTGCTCCAATATAAAATAATCGACCGCCAGTTTTCATCTTGGCAACGATTTCGGTTATTAATTTCTCAATTTGAGGTAACGCATTTTCTACGGCAAGGGGTACTGTTTGGTCTTCTTGATTGATGTTTGTAATTAGTTCTTTTACGGACATTTTTTCAAGATGTTCGTATTTAGAAGATTGTTCGGTAGTTTTGGTAAAAGTCATCATTTTTAGGGTTCTAACACATGATAAATCACGGTTTGTTTGTGTTTACAAACTTAAATAAATTACGTTGTAAGTGTTCAAGTAATCAGAAGTTTTTAAGCACTTAAATCGGCTTTTTCGTTTTTTTTGTTGGTCATGAGTCCAAACATCATTACCAAGGCACACAAAATGATAACTTGAATAATTAGGGAGTTGTTTACCAGTTCTATAGCTTGATTGTCTGGGATAGACATGAATAATAAAATGGTAATCAATCCTCTTGGTGCGATAAATAAAATAGGGCGAATGTCTATTTTGAAAATTTTGAGAATTACATAACGCAAACCAAATATTGAAGCGGTAATTCCTGCTGCCCAAACAATGGTTTCGTTATTGAGTAATTCTTTGGTTTCGATTAAAAAGCCAAATAATAAAAAGAATAAAGCTCTAATCAAAAAGGCTATTTCTGCGGTTACTTCTTTGAATTTGTGTACCTCTTTGTTTAGGATCTCTGGTTTGAGTTTCTGAATAAATTTAATCGATTTTAACTCGTCTAGGTTACCCAGAAAAATTCCAAATAATAGGATAAATATCAAACCTGGCAAATGGTATATTTTTGTAATAGAGTAGATAAGTACAATACTTAGGATGATTGGAATAAACTTTACAGTGTGTTTTATTTTACTCAATAAAAAAGCAAGACCCAAAGTCATAACAAAAGTCAGCAGTAATATTGCTACTATTTCTAATATGAAGTTACCAATAGATTCGCCTCCAATTTTATCGTTTAGCGTAATGAAATTGAAAAAAATTACCCCGAATATATCCGATAAACTACTTTCGTAAGTAACGAATTCTTTGTGTTTTGAAATTAGATTTTGTGCACTCGGAATGGCAATGGCACTACTAATTACGGCTAGTGGAATAGCATTGGCCAAACCAATTTTTATAGAAGTATTGTCGTAGTATTGAAACGTAAAGGCTAAGCCAAAACTTAAGATGAGGATCAAGATAATCGAAATCAACGCAGTTTTGCCTATAAGTGATAATTTGGAATGGTTGAGTTCTAGTTCTAATGAGCCTTCCAAAACAATTAATATCAGCCCGACTGTTCCTAATACGGATAATATTGAGGTCAAATCCGGAACTGGTAATTGTAATGCATCTGTTCCTTGTTTTACTGCCCAGCCCACAAGTAATAATAAAATGACTGAGGGAATCTTTGTTTTTGCCGAGGTAATGTCAAAGATATAAGCTAGTAATAATAAAAGGCAAATGGTAATAGTTATCGAAGTAGTCATTTTAATTAGATGTCTATTTTATATGGTGTAGCCAAACTCTGCTACTTTGTAAATATAATAGATTTGTTATTTAAAATAAAACTCGATTCAATTGTTTTAAATCAAATGACTGTTAAAGTTGCTCAAAGGATCTGCTCTTTAATCAATTGTTTTATTATTGGGGTAATTTTTTTGAAGGCAAAATGATTTCATGACAGGAATTGATGCTAAAGTTCTTCATTTGTCTTGTAAAAGATGATTTGCATAAAAAACAAAAACTTTTTCTGTATTTCAAAAAAGGAAAGGGACAGAAAAAGTTTTTGAAAAAAAAAATAAACTAACTTGAGATTTTATAATTTGTATTTCAAACTTGCCATTACTTGACGAGGTGCGATTGGATTCACACTGTAATTTTCGTGTACGGTGTAATTCAATTCATTTGTAATATTAGATAGTTTTACTAATAGAGATATTTTTTTCCAATTATATCCAGCAGAAACATCAATAGTCGTGTAACCACCAATTGGAATTTCTCTGTGGTAAATTCCGTCAGGATATTTTACAGGGTCAGAATTATTATTTTGATTATTCCAACCTACAATTCGATCACCTATATAATTTCCTATGGCTCCTACAGATAATCCTTTAAAGAAACCAGTTGGCAAAGTATAAAAGAAACTTAGATTGGCTGTGTTTTGTGGAGTTCCTACTAAACGATCACCTTCAACAGGGCTTCCGTTTAAGCCTGATGTTTTAGAGTAACGATAATCATTGTAGCTGTATCCTGCTATAATACTTAAGCCTTCTGTAGGGTTTGCTGTAATATCTACTTCAACTCCTTTACTTTTAGTCTGTCCGTTTAAAACTTTTATAGAGGTATCAGTGTTAGGTGTTCCGTCAGCTTTAAATTCTGCAGTTTGAGCTAAATTGTTGTTGGTGATTTGATAGACAGTTACATTGGTACTAAAAAGACCTTTCAAGAAATCGGTTTTGATACCAGCCTCATATTGATCTATAATAGATGGTTCAATTGGTTGTAAATCTACTGTAGTTCCTGTATTTGGTGTAAATGAATTGGAGTAGCTTCCGAATAAAGAGATGTCTTTTGTTGGTTGATAAACAAGTCCAATTTTTGGAGAAAAGGCATTGTCTAGTTTTTTTGCACCAACAGTAGGAACTGTTCCTTCAGGTATTCCGTCTCCAGCCGTTTCTTTATAAGTAGTTACTTCTGATTCTTGCCAAGACCAACGAATACCAGCCAAAACTTTGAATTGTTCAGTAATTGAAACTAAATCTTGAAAATAAACTCCAAAACGATTAGTGTCAGTATTAGCTATTTGGGTATTTCTCGCATTTGGTTCATCTGTTCTTTGATTGTTTGGATCAAAAGTATAAAGATTAATAATGTCGTAAACACTAGGGTTGTAGGTTACAGGAACATCTCCAGGCTTGCTTGTTACTAATACTTTTTCATTAAATGCAAAGGTATAAGCGGGAGCAAATGAATTTTCCCAATCAGCACCCGTAAAGATTTGATGTTTTACGCTTCCAGTGTTGAAATTCCCTTGTAAGCTTAATTGATCAGCAAAAATATGCTCAAGGTTTTTGTTTTGAACTAAACTTCTATTCCAATCACCAGTTGGTGTTATACCTGATAATTGAGCTGTAGATTTTTGTGTTCTATTGTACGATTGGTAAGAAGCGTTGAAATTTAATTTCCAGTTTTCGTTAAAATCGTGGTTTACAAATGCTGATGCGCTAGCTGATTTTGTATTTCCTCTTGACCAAAGTGCGCCATAATACATATTGCGAGGTGCGTCAATTATGATGGAGTTGGTTGCTGGTGCAGGATAACTGATAGCTCCTGTTCCAAAATCAGGTGTCCAATCGGCATCCAAATAATCTCCTTGTACTGTAATTTGTGTTTTATCTGAAACGTTGAAAAGTAACGATGGGTTTACATATAAACGTTCGTTCTTAACTACATCTCTAAAGCTTTCTGAATTTTCATAAGAGGCATTGATTCTATAAGCAATAGATTTATTCAAAGGCCCATAAAAATCAATAGATGGTTTGTAATAGGCATAACTACCAGCTTGCATTGATACCGATCCTCCTTGTTGGAAAGAAGGTTTTTTGGTTACTAAATTCAATACACCACCAGGAGCTACATTTCCGTATAATAAAGCAGAACCTCCTTTTAGGAATTCAACTTTTTCTAGACCAGATACATCTGGAATAGATCCAGAATTGTAACGGAAACCATTTTTTAGCATATTGCTTGCTCCCATGCTATAACCTCTGGAAGAAAAAGACTCTTGAGCTCCACCACGAGCCGAACTTACATTAATACCATTGGCATTTTTAAGTACTTCGCTCAAACGTATGGCTTGTTGTTGTTCGATTACTTCGGCACCAATAACTTGTACGCTTTGAGGATTATCCATTGGTTTTAAACCTGATCGAACTGCTGTAGCTGGTTTTTGGTGTTTATTACCGTTTACTATAACTTCATTTAATTCTTGTCCATTTTTTTTCTTGACAGTGTCATTTACATAAGAGTAATCTTCACTGTTGTTTGTTTTTTGATTATTACTCGCTACATCTTGTGCTTGACTGTTTAAACCACACAAAATGAGTGCGAATGGGAGTAAAATAGTTTTCATGTTGTTTATTTGGAATTAATAAAAATAACGGCGCAAATGTACAACCTGAATCTAGTTCTTACAAATTAATTTAGATTAAATATTAATAATTTTTTTGTAGTATTTAAATGACTGATTTTTAATCAATTATATTTGTTTTTAATGTGCAAAAAAGTGAAATAATCATGAATTTATCAAATTTTTACTTTTTTGAATTATAAGAAAATGCCGAAAAAAGTCTAATGTTTGTTTTTTGAATGTAAAAGTTGATTCTTTAAACTCAAAATGATGTTGACTATTTTACTTTCTTTTTTCTAAGTCTTTTTTTGTACTTGAATACGTGTGAATGCTATTGGGGTAATGTTTTTGTATTAGTTCATAAAAATAAAGAGCACTTTTAGTTTGTTCTCTTTCAATGCAAAAATTTCCCATCCAATCTAGGTAACTTTCTGTTGGAGCAAAAGTGAATCCTGTGTCTTTTGATAATTTTGCGTATTGTTGTTCTACTAATAATGGATTTTGAATAGCTTCTTTTACTTGAACTAAATGCTCTTTGAAAATAAAACGCAACCCATCATATTCGGATGGAATAGGAATGGTGCCATGATCTTCATTTTCATAAAACTTAAATGACCAGCGAAGATTTTTGGGATTCAGTTCTGTTAATAGTTTTTCAAATTTTCGGATGCCTCTAGCCATATCGGTTGTGGTATCTTGTGGAATACTTATTTTATTGGCCATGGCTACATAAATGTTTCGATTTTCAAAATCTTTTATGCTAAATATAGAATCGGCTTTTTTAATCAAATACTCATCATCCCACCATAAACTTGGATCGATAATAGTATAAGCATTAAAAAGTTTGGTGTGATGCAATAAGATATTTACAGCTGTTAATCCTCCAAAAGAATGACCATTCAAAACATTGTATCCAGAGGTTCTATAATTCGTATCAATATAAGGGCGTAATTCTTTTTCTAAAAAGGCAATAAAATTATCGTTACCTCCACTTTGTTTAAAGAAAGGTTTACTCTTGTCATAAAAGGCCTGACGATTGGCTTCTGTTGGGGTTAAGTCTCTAGTGCGATTAGTATTACAAATTCCAACTACTATCATTTGTGGAATCATAGCGTACGGTCCTCTGGCTAAGGTTTGCTGGATTCCAGTATAAGAATGAAAATTATTTTCGGCATCCAGTAAGTACACTACTGGATATTTTGCAGGTGTTAATTTTTTATTGTTGTAATCGGGCGGGAGATAGATCCAAACGGTTCTTTCTTCATTTAAAACTTTTGAAAAAATTCGATGCTTACTGCCAATAACAATGCTGTCCTGCGAAAATGAATTGGTCAAATAGAAAACGACGAATAGGAGGGAGAGTATTTTTTTCATTGAGAATGTTTTAAATGTTTTTTAGATAAAATAAAAATCTGAGTGAATCAGTTTGATCTGTGTCATCCGTGACCAAAAAGTGCAATCTTTGTAAAATTTCTTTAAAAATCTGCTAAATCTGCGAGCTAATTTTTTCACGCAGATTTTGCAGATTTTTTTGTCTTTATTGATTTGCGTGTTCTTTTTTCTTTTTATTATTTCGTCCGTACCAAATAATAAATCCAGTAACAGGCAAAAACATACAGATAAGTCCAACAATCAATGTTAAGGTTTTTCCGATCCAGCCCGCCCAAAAGCCGATATGAATATTCATCGTCCACTCATCAATCGATAATCCATTCATCACTTTTGTTGGTATTTCAAGCTCCTGTCCAGAATAACGGTTTATCACATACGTTTTTCCGTTTTCTATACCTTTAAGTCCAATATTGGTACCCGTTGCTGCAAAAATACTTGTAATACTATCTTTTTGCGCGACTGATAATTTGACTTGCTCGATTGTTTTGTCTTTGGCAAATAAATTTTCGATAATTGGATTTAAAGGAGCAAATGTTTTGGAACTGTCATATTGTGGACTAATATCTCTTAATTGTGAGTATGCTTTCGGAGTTCCGTCTAATAGTTTGTGAGTTGCTGATTTTAATGGTTTGTTTACAATAATTAATCCCGTAATCGTAATTATAAGCGCTGGGATTAAGTTGTAAAATCCCGGAACGTTGTGCAAATCGTAGTTTAATCTTTTGAATGAAGCGTCTGTTTTTATCGTAAAACTTTGCTTTCGGGTCGATTTATTCCATTTTTTTGGCCACCACAAAATGAGTCCTGTTATCAATTCGATCAAAAATATCCAAATCGAAATTTCTACAATGAGATTGCCAACATCGCCAAACGGAATATGCCCAGAATGGATGTGTGCAATTACATAAAAGAAATCATAGGCTTTGCCTGAATCCAAAACTTTACCAGTATAGGGGTCTATCCATGAAAATTGTAAATCTCTTTCTTTGGTAGATGAAGCCATTTTAATGGTTCTCTGCGGATCTCTGTAATTGATGTAATAGCTTGGTTTTCTTTCAGGGAGTTGTTGTTTGAAAGAAGTAATGATTTCTTCTGGTGTTAATCGATGGTCTTTTATTTCGGTAACGTATTTAGCATCAAAAGCTAATGCATCAATTATGTCGTCACAATAAATAAACAGTACTCCGGTAAGCGCAACAATAAAAACAATAATGCCAGAAGTGAGTCCTAGCCATAAGTGTAGCCAATGGTTTAACTGGCTCCATTTACTTTTTTGTTTGGGATTTTTTTTTGGTGCTACTTTTTGTGGATTCTTTGTCATAAAACTTTTTATAAAAACCAAGCTAACAATGCCCGAAAGAATTGCTAGCTTGGAAAAAAAATAAACTAATTTTGAGATTTAAATTTTGAAGATAAAGGCGGTTAACAAATTTCTTGTTTTGTTATTTTTTAAGAATTCCAACAGCTTTAACGCCTTCTGCAGTTACTTTAGATAACTGAGTTGTTACTGCACTAGAAGGGTTTATAGCGTACAAATAATGCTCGTTATTAGAATTGGTTACAGGTACCACTAATCTGTTTTCATCTGTGTCAATAAATGGAGTTCCTATCAAGAATGGATCTTCGTCAACTCCTGCTTTTGTAGGGAAACCAGTTACCCATTTAAATGTTTTTGCAGCTACGTCAACCACTGCAAAACGGTCTGCATCTACTCCAAAAGTTGCATTGGCATTTGTACCAGGATACATGCTCAACACAAAAGTAGAACCTCCCATGTAGTACGATCTAAATAAATTATAACCACCTGAAACTTGCGAAATGTTAAAGAAATAACTGCTGTCAAATGCAAATGTTCCTTTGTTGACTTTTAAGATTCCTGAAGGAATAGTAGTCGTTTCAGCATCATCATAGTTGGTTTGTCCTGATGAAAATACATAAAGGTCACCACTCTCAACAACTTCTAAACCAGTTTCTCCCTGAGAATATTTTTGTCCAGCAACAAATCCAGTTCTTCCAGAATCTTTTATTATTTGTTTTACGGTAAAATCAGAATTAAAAACAATAACATATGTTTTATTATAATTTGCTGAACCAAATGAGCTGTTTGAAATACTACGAGCTCCAGCAATCATATATCCACCATATTCAGCAATGTCAGTAAGGTATGCTGCTTCACCAGTTTCTAATAAGTCACTAGTTACTACTGTATTCGCAACAGAAGCATCTGTAGCAGGATCTACCGTGTAAAAATAAGCTTTTTGTTCAACAGATGGATCTCTTAGTCGATCTGAATAAGCTAAAACTAATTTCCCATTTACCATTCCTTTAGTTTGGATTGATACATTCAAAGCCAATTCGTTTCTTTTTTCCAAAACCCCTTGGTCATTAAGAACATAAGATGCCGTTACTCCTGCATCTGCTTGGTTGTACAAAAAGCCATATACCACTTTAGCGTCCACAAAACTCCAAGTTCTATCTCCTGGAGATTGAACAGCACTAGCTAAAGTAGCATCGAAAGTAGTGGTTAAATTATCTCCTGTAACTAAGTAATCATTCTCTCCAGAAGTAGCGGCAACTACATATTTTGCGGTTTCTTCTGGTTCTGGTGTAGTATTATTATTGTCGTCGTTTGAACATGATGTTAACGAAATTAGCGCAGTAGCTACTAAAGTGCTAAAAAATAAATTTGCATTTTTCATAAAATAATAGTTTAATTTAAATTTTTGATAAAAAATATCTCAGCTTTACCGTAAAACTTCTTCCTGGTTTTTGTAAGCTGTAGTTGTCGTAAAGATTTTCGTCGAAAATATTTTTACAGTCTATCGAAAGATTGTATTTTCCTTTATCCCAAGAATAAGTTGCTGTAATATCATTACTAAATTGAGTAGGAACAGTTGCTCTGTTTGATGCTTGGTAGGTGTCGTAATCGTATAAAAATTCATCTACAAAGTTTAAGTTGTAGCCTATACTAAGTTTGCCACTTTCTGTCCAAAGGTTATTAAAAAGATAAGTAGCCGATAGGTTTGCATAAAAATTAGGTTGATTGGGTAATATGCCTTTGTAATATGTACCTGGAGTATAATTTTTAGGTTGCAAGTACGTTATGTTTACATTGGTGTTAAAATTATTTCTGTAAGAATATCGTAATTCGGCATCAACTCCCCAAGTTTTAACCAATTCTACGTTTTCAAAAATTCCTTCTCCTTGTGAATAGCTGATATCACGTCTAATAAAATCGTTTGTTTTACGATAAAATCCGTTAACATCGGTGCTAATAACATTATTTTGATTTACTGTCCAAGTATTGATAAAACCTAAATTAAAATTATTACTAGTTTCGGGTTTTAAATCAAAATTAGCTTCATAAAACCCAAATACCTCACCAAATAATTCTTCACTTACAGGCAAACGGCAGGTTAATTCGTAATTGGCTTTCAGTTGAAAATGATCTTTTATGAAATAAGTAGAGGTAAATCCGTAACCATATTTGGTGTCTCCTCTAGTAACGGTCTGAAAATTGTCAATTCCATTTTGATTGGATAAATTTAAAAATGCTGAAGCATGGTAATGATACATTTTACCAAAAACAGAAGTACTTAATTTAGGAGTGATGTCACTGTTATAACTTGCCCCTAAAATGTTACGGTTGTTTACTCTCGGTTCTTGATTAATAAAATCATCTACTGCTACACGTTCATCACCTTTGCGAGCATAAAAATTAGCAACGTTGTTTAAGGTAAAACGGTTGTTGTCGTTAAATTTATAATTTAGATTAGCATTTATTGTTCCATTGTTGGTTTTATAAACATAATCCGAATATTGAATTTCACCTAAGGAATTAGAATGTACCGATTCCCCCAACCAGTTATATTCGCGATCTGAAACATCCACATTGTGACCACCTCCAAAATTATAATTTGCAGCAAGGTTAAAATCCAATTCTTTTAAGAAGAAATCTCTTTTGGAATACAAAAAGGAAGGCATTATGACATCCGAAGTTTGGTATTTTTCCCCAAAAGCCAAATTCAGATAAGCAGGATGCTGAATTTCATCGTACTCTTGCCCTAATGTAAAACCAAATAACAGCTGATCTGCAAATGTTTTGTTTACCAAACCAATTTTTGCAATTACGGTTTCATTGTGATACACATCATGAAAACGACGTACACGCTGAGGTTCTTTGGATAATAAATTAGTTTCAAAATCTTTTATAGAAACATCAACATAATAATTATTATCCGAGTAATTTTGAAAAGCACTTATTTGTGCTGTAAAGCCACTTTTTGAAGTATAACCAGCGTTTACATAAGTTTTATGAGTATTAAAAGAGCCGAAAGAATAGGTTGCATCTACATAAGTACCTTGTGTTTTTTTGGTTACAATATTTACTGCACCACCCAAAGCATCTGAACCAAAATTAACAGGAACAACTCCTTTGTAAACTTCAATGCGCTCAGCTAAATTTATGGGTAAATTATTGACTTGAAAGGCCGGACTCATAGCATCCATAGGCATACCATCGATAAAAAAACGAACATGTCGGCCGCTTAAACCATTTATATTTACATTGGTTGCAGAGCCTACTCCTCCTTCTTGTTGTACCTTTACTCCCGAAGCTCTGTCTAAAATTTGCGTTAAATCGACCGCTACATTATGGTATTGCGTTGCGTCTATTGCTACAACATTAAATCCTGATTCTTTTACCTTTTGTATATCCGATTTTCCTAGTACTACAACATTATCTAATTCAAAACTAGGGTCATCTTCCAAAATTATGTTTGCAGTTTTGGTTTCGCCGTTCTTTATTTCAATCTCAATTTCTTTTTTTAAGTAACCAACTTGTGAACAAATGAGGGTGTTTTTTCCAGGTTTTACGTTTATACGATAAAATCCATTTTCGTCAACGTTTACAGTATTACCTGATATTTTATCCTGAATGTATGCACCTGGACTGGGTTCATTAGTATCACTTAAAACTTTTCCTTTAATGACAGTTTCTTGTGCACAAATACTGATGGAAGAAAGTAGAAATAAACATGTTATTGCTATAAATTGTCCCATCCAGTTTTTAAAATTAATCATTGTATTTTTTTTGTTTTGATTTTTCAACTACTATTATTATTTAGAATAATTAAAAATTAATAATTTTACGCAAAAGTAGTTAGTTAGTGAAAATCTCATTAACGCAAACAGTATTTATACTAACGCAAAACGGATTATATGAGAACAGTGATGAGAAGTGATATTTTTGATGAGGATACAATTGTGATTAATGACCCAATTCAGTTCAATAAAGAGGATCTTGTCGAAAATAAAATTATACATAACAGCAATGGTATTTCGGGTGTTATTACTGATATAATGCTTAATGGTGTTCATATGAGTATTCTCGATTTGGTTATAGATAAAGAATCTCATTCTATAGAAATCGAACATGATTTCTCGTTCATTAAACTGCATATAGAAATAGAAGGTGATAACGAATATTGCCCTGATGATGCTTCGCATAAAGGTATTTATATACCGCAAGGACATTATAACTTGTTTTATTTGCCTGTTATCAAAGGAACTTTACATTATAGAACGCAAAGGCGAAAATCATTAGAGATTACTTTTACTGAAGATTATTTGGATCAATTATTTTTTCCCAATTTAAAGACGACTATCCCGTTACTGGCCAAAGCAATACAGAATAAGACCACTTACAAAATGTGGGAAACAAGCAAGAGTATTTCTCCAAAATTGTATCTTTTGATTGAAGATATTTTGCAATGTAATTATGCTGGATCAATAAAAAAAGCTTTTCTAGAATCTAAGGTTGTTGAGATTCTCAGTTATTTATTTACGATTATTAATGAAGAAGAGAATACTAAAATCAGCGAAGATTTGAGTAATGAGGATTACGTTAAAATTTTGGCTGTCGAGAATATTTTGCAGACCCAATTCAAAGAAAAACATACACTTTCTAGTATTGCGTTGGCTGTTGGTCTAAACGAATTCAAACTTAAAAAGTATTTCAAAATGGTATATAATTCTAGTGTCTTTTGTTATTTGGCACAAATAAGAATGGAATATGCAAAACAATTAATTACCGAAAAACAGTATTCAATTGCTTTGGTATCTGAAGAGTTGGGGTATAAAAATCCGCAACATTTTACAGTAGCTTTTAAAAAAGTTTTTGGGTATTTGCCAAGTAAATTAAAAGCAGAACATTAATCTTTTATAGCACTGAGATTCACAAAGAAGGCACAAAGATTCACAGAGCTTTTTAGAAGTAAATGAAAATCTGTGTTTATCAGTATAAAATCCGTTTCATCTGTGGCTATTACCTAATTTGGGTTTAATCTTAGTGTATCTCTGAGATTTCTTTGCGAATATCAGTGAAATGGAGATATAGCTAAATTTTAGCCTTAAACGTCTTAACCGTAAATTTTTTAGATTTTATTACTTTGCCTTTGTCAGTAATCATGATACAGCTGTAATCGGGGAATTTTTCGAGTAACTTCAAACCGTCTGTTTTTCCCAAGACCATTAGCGAAGTACTGAGTCCGTTGGCTGTTTCGGCATTTGGTCCCAAAACAGTAACACTGCACAAACCTGTTGCAGGATACCCTGTTGCAGGATTGATGATATGTGAATAGCGTTTGCCATCAAAAACGACAAATTTTTCATAAGATCCTGAAGTGGTAACAGCACCTGTAAGCGGAATTATAGCTAATAATTTATCAGGATGGGTAGGATTGGTAATACCAATATTCCAGGGTTTTCCGTTGGGTTGTTGCCCCCATGTACTCATATCGCCAGTTCCGTTTACAATTCCGGCCTCGATTCCTTTGGCAAGCATCATTTCTTGGCATTTGTGGGTGGCATACCCTTCGCCCAAAGCGCCAAAACCAATTTTCATTCCTTTTAATTTTAAAAAGATAGTTGAGTTTACGCTATCCAAAACGATGTTTTTATAACCTACTTTTTCTACCGATTTTTTGATGGCTTCTTCCGAAGGCATTTCGGTCATCGATCCATCAAATTTCCAGATTCTGTCCATGGCGGCAAAGCTGATGTCAAAACCTCCGTTGGTAATTTCGGAGAATTGCAGGGCTCTTTTGGTGAGCTCAAAAACTTCTTGATCGACTTTTACGGGTTGAATTCCAGCATTTCGGTTGACTTCGGAGATTTGTGTGTTGGGTTTCCAGTCGGAAATTAAATATTCGATTCGGCTGATTTCGGCTATGACTTCTTCGATACTTTGTTTAGCGGTGATGGTGTCTTTGGCAACAATGGTAATATCAAAACGTCCACCCATGAGCATGGTCGATTTTTTTTGTAGAACTTGCGCATGACAAACTTGGCTCATCATTAAAAAAAGAAGGAGAGAAAAAAGAGTAGCGGTTTGTTTTACTGTTGGTTTCATGTGTTGTTGTTCTTCAAGATTTCTAAAAATTTACTGGAAGAATTGTTGTTTTATGTTTTGGTTTCTCAACGGAGGCCTAACATGTTTTCAAAACCGGTTAGGGCTGAAATTGTGAATTATGATTCATTTCCAAAAATGCAAAATGCCAGCTTTTAGCCCCGATAGAAGTGAAAATCCTTGTCCTGCGGTGTTCGCAGGGCAAGATTGTAACGAATAGCGGGACTCTTGTTTGCAAAAATACCTAATCTTTTGGCTTCTAAAATACTTAATAACAATCTGTCAGGATCTGTCCTTTGGATTTGTAGTAGGCTAGAGTAGTGTTGTTTTGGGCTAGGCAAATTGTGTCTAAAATGGTTTCGACATCAAGCTGCATTTTTAGTGCACCACAGATCATTATCGAGCCTCCATTTGCTAATAAATCGGTGAAATAAGCTTGGTCTCTTTTAATCAAATCCATTACATATTGATGGTTTTCGATGCGTGAAAAAGCCAAATGAAAGTTTTTTAAATGCTGTTGGGCTATCATTTCGGAAGCAAATTTTTGGTAATACGAAGTGATTTCTGTTTTTTGACGGAAGCCACTGTACAACTCGATTGCTACTTTTTTCTTGTTTTGTTCGATCATTCCTAGAAAAGGAGCAATTCCGGTTCCGTTAGAAATAAGAGCTATTTTTTTGACATTTTTAGGCAAATGAAAAGCGTGGTTATTGATGATTCTAGCTTTGATTGTATCGCCGATATTTGCATTGTACAAAAAGCCAGAGCCTAATCCGTGGGGGTGTAATTTGATGGCTAATTGGATATTTCCGTTGATTTTGGCTATCGAATACAGGCGTTCCTTATTGTCGTTGTTGGGATAAATAGCAAGCAAATCGCCCGAAGTAAATTGAGTTCGCATACCTGTTCGCAAGGTTAATACAAAGGTTTGTTCAGTTTCGGATACTGTGGTTTTTTCTATTACCATCATTTTTTCTAAACCTTTTGGAATATGATTGTATAGCGATGGAGTAGTGGAGAGTGGGAGTTGGGTTTTGGCGTTCCAAAGTTGTATCCACTCTACAAATTCTACAGCCGATTTGTCGTTTACAGTTTGTAAATCGATGATGCGTTGTGCCCAATTTTGATTGGCTAATACCGAATCGATATGTTTAGCATAACCACAAAAATCGGGATATGATCTTGAACCAAAACCTACTACGGTATAATTAATTTGTTGATTTTGTTGGTGTTTGCTTAATAATGTTTCAAATTTATGGGCATTCGAAGGAGCATCGCCCAAGCCGTAAGTAGAGCTGAAAATGATTAGATGCTCTGCTTTTGGATACTGTGTATAATTGTTTAATTGAGCCAGATGCACTTTTTGACCTTGATCGATTAATTGTTTTAGGACAGAATTGGCAAAACGCAATGTGCTTCCGTTTTCGGTTCCTACCAAAAGAATAATATTGCTTTCTGCTGCTTTGAATTTGTTTTTGATGCGGCTGGCTCGGCGTTTGAGCGTCATGGCAAAACCAGAATAGATAAAAAACAGTATGTTTAAACTCGCTATTCCGAGAACCAAAGCCCAAAAGATATTGCCACGCCCTGTGTGCAAATCCAAACTCAAATTGGCCAATAATGCTGCTGTAGCAAAACGCTCTTCATTAATGATTGCTGCTGAATATTGTTCGACTTCTATTTTTCGGTCTTTTAATTCAAAGATGTAAAAATCTTCTGGATCGTCTGAAAAAGGAAATTCGATTTTGGTTACTTCAGAAAGTAGAGTAGTTTTGAAATCTAATTTTTGATGTACAACAGTCGAAGTCTTGGATTCTATTTTATTGGTTTCTGTTGTTGTATTTTCAAAAAAATGAAAACGTTCCATTGATAAATATAGCCCAGTTAACGCAATAATCAAGATGGGAATAAGTGCCAATCGGCCTAATAAAACATGGTAGTATTGTGCAAAATATTCTTTGACAATTTTGGAGAAAAATTTTCGTAAACCTTTTTGTCTGTTGATAATCAAGGCAAAACCCGATAGTGCAATTAGCAATAAAAGAAAAGCATTAATACCAATAAAAATGCGTCCCATTTCGTGCAAAAACAAAGAACGATGCAGTGATGTTACCCACTGTATGAATTCTGATTTTTTTTGGGGTGTGCCTATAATTTTTCCTGTTGAAGGATCTATATAGGCATTGATGTCGTTTCCTTCTTGATCAATCGCTTGTAAGGTTACAAAATGATTGTGATCGATGCTCAATTCAGTAATTTCGGGATATACTTTTCGAAGTTTCGGTAATGATTCTTGGAGAGTTAAGTTTTCGAAATTGCTTACTTGATACGAAGGTACTTTTTCTTGAATTGCATCATAGGCTAAAATGGTGCCAGTTATTGAAGCTATGATTAAAAAAATACTTGAAAATAGTGCAAAGACCAAGTGCGTATAACGCCAAAAAGAAAGAGTCATTATTTAAATTACGAATTACGAATTAATGAATTACGAATTAATGAATTACGAATTAATGAATTACGAATTAATGAATTAAGAATTGAATTTACATTCCCCCAATTCTCAGTACTATATTTTGCTTAATCTTACGTATCTAATGTATCCTTTTCCTTCAGTTTTGTCTGCCATTGCATCGGTGGTAAGTGGAAACTCTAAATCGGTAACATGGTATTTTTGATCCTCAACCGCAGATTCAAAACGCAATTTGTATCCTTTGTTTATTTTTGAGTTATCAATTTCAAAAGTAGTAATGCTACGGTCACCGCCAGTTACTGACGCTCCAGTTATGGCACTAATATCGGTAGGTTTTGCTGATTGAAATTTATACCATTCTTTTAAGCTTTTATACCATTTTTTGTCATCACCCATTACGTAAAGTGTTTTTTCGTATTCTCCTTTAGGATTTATAAGTGATACAACTATATAAGCTCCTTCGCCAACGTAATTAGACATTTGAAGCATACATTTGTATTTACTAGTTTGAGCGTTGGCTTGAAAAGATAAAAGGAAAATTAATGTTAGGGTAAAAATTGTTTTAAAGATAGATTTCATATTTAGATTTTATTAGTATTTGGAAATAGGGATTAGTAGTTACAATTTGCATTTAGTCAAATTGTAACTACTAGACTCTATAAATATTATTTTAAAAATTCAACAGATACGTTGTTTTTGGTTAAAGTTTCGTTTTCTTTAGCTAATGAATAAGCTGTTTCGTCAAACTCGGTTTTGATATCATTTTTGGCTCCAATAGACAATAAGTATTTTAAGATTTCATCGTTTTTGGATACCATTGCCGCTTTATGAAGAGCTGTTAAACCTTCATTGTTTTTGGCATTTACATCAATTTTTAAATCGGCTATTTTTTTAAGCAAATTTAAATCGTTTTTTAATAATGCATAGTGATACAAAGTGCTTCCGTCCTTTTGTGGAGCACTCAAATCTAAACCTTTGTCTTGTAATAATTTCATTTTAGCTGCAAACGGATCTTGTTTAGGGGTATTGCCTCCATTTCCTTGTGGTCCTCGACCCATCATTTGTGGGCTATAAGATTGGACTAAGTAAACTCCAAGATTATTTCCTTCCTTATTGACGATTTTTGCATCCGCTCCGTTGTTTAGTAAAATTTCGACTGCTTTCGGAGACCCAGATGCTACCGCCATTGTAAGTGCAGATTCACCTTTGTTGTTTACAGCTGTAATATTTTTTACAATTGGCAGTAATAATTCTAAAGTTTCGGTATTGTCTCTTGAAGTTGCGGCTTTCATCAAGACTGTATTTCCGTACTTGTCAGTTTTGTTTACATCGGCACCTTTGGCAATTAAATAATTTATGATTTCATTTTGTTTTGGTTTTGTTGCCAATAAATGAAGTACAGTTTCTCCATCTGTAGAAAGAACAGTTGGTTTTAATTTTAAATCTTCGATCAAATATTGATATACTTCTATAGGATTAGTATCACGTCTAGAACCTTGAGCGGCAAATAATAAAGCATTATCATTGTATTTTACCCCTTTTTCTAGTAATGTTTTTAAGAATGGAATATTTCCAGTTCTAGCCACATAATTAAAGGCTGTATTACCATTGTTATCAACATCTTTTAAGGATAATCCTTTAGTAGTTAAATAATTTGTTATCGTTAAGTCTTTGTCAGATGCAATTGCCAAAAGTAGTAAGTTGGCACCATCTTGGTATTTTTTCTTCGGATCAACACCAGCTTTGAAGAAGGCATCATAAATAGCTGTGTTTTTTTGTCCACTACTTGCAGCAGCGGTGATAGGATAGCTTCCGTGGCTGTCTTCTAAGTTGATGTTTGAACCTTTTTTGATAAGATATTCAATGATCTCAAGGTTTCCTTTTCCAGCAGCCCAATGCAAATAGATGCGATTATCATGAGTAGATTTGTTGACTGCATTACCCGGTTGTTCCAATAAGAATTTGATGGTTTCATTTGGTGCTTCAGCATTGATAGCCATTACAACTGGATCAAAAGAGCGATCGTTTGATTCTGCTGGATTGTTGCCTTTAGCAATTTCGGCTTGAACTGTAGCTACATTTGGAGTTGTTTTCCAAAAAGATTGATCTAAAAGAGTATTTTTTTGTTGTGCATTTACAAAAAAGCTTGCTGCTAGTGCAAAAGAAATGAAAAGTTGTTTTTTCATAATATCAAATGAGGGTTGTTAGGTAATCGAGTGTTATTAACTGCTATTTAGAATAAATAAAAATAAATGCAAATGTAAAAAAATAAATAGTCTAAAACCAATTCTAATGTATCGGAAAAGAGACTATTTTTTTCTTAGACTGATTATAAAGAAAAAGGTTTAAAGCTAATTGCTAAAAACCTTTATTAAAATTTGTATAACAGCTAATTCAGAAAATGAATTTTAAATTGCTCTAGTTCGGTATGTGATTTAGAATAATCAAAGAACCATTTTGCTAATTTTTGGATTTCATGTGGTGCTAATGTATGTATAGCTTTTTGAAGTTCTTTTGAGAAAAGGATTGAGTCAAAACTCACTTTTTCTAATATTGTGATAGTATAGTCCAACATGATAATAAATTTGATTGCATTATTGTTTTAGTTGCATATAATACTTACAAAAGTATTATTTAAAATTATATTTCCAAAATTATTTATATTTATTCTAAATAAAAATAAATTACTCCTTAATCAATTCTTGTGTTTCAAACATAATGGATTGATTTTGATTAAATGAAAAAGGTTTAAAGTGATTTTACTTTAAACCTTTTCAATATCAAGTTATAGGATAATAGTTAAAATTTGATTGTCAAACTTCCTAAAACATTTGTTGGTGCTTGCGATGCACCCCAGATATCCCAGTATTTTTCATTGGTTATGTTGTTGATTTTTAGTCCTATTCTCCAACTAGGTTTTTCATAAAATACTGTAGAATTTAGCACAGTGTATGAAGGCATATAAACTGTATTTTCGGCATTAAAATAATTTTCATCTACATAGTTCGCTCCAAAACCAATTCCAAAGCCTTTTAGATAATTCTGAAAAGTATAAGATGTCCAAAAATTAACTACATTTTCGGGTGAATTGGTTGCTTTGTTTCCTTCGATTGCAGCATTTGTAGCTTTGATAATACGGTTGTCGTTGTACGCATATCCAGCAATAATGTTTAATCCAGTAATTGGATTTGCAATCAATTCAAATTCATATCCTTTGCTTACTTGTTTACCATCTTGAATAGTATAATTTCCGTCAGTTCTTGTTTCTGTTCTTGTAGCATTATCAATCGTAATGTTGTAATAACTTACAGTAGCATTAACTTTTTTATTAAAAATTTCAGCTTTTACTCCTCCTTCGTATTGTTCAGCATAAATTGGGTCTAAAACTAATTGAGTTGCATCGGGTTGTGTAACAGGGGCCATATTTTGGAAACCATTCATATAATTTCCGAAAACAGAAACTTGATTTTTAACTACTTCGTAAACCAAACCTAATTTTGGTGCCCAAGAGTTTTGGTGATACGCTTTTGCGGTTGGAATTTCATCGCGATTGAAATTATCAAAACGCAAACTTAACATTGTTGAAAGTCTATCGGTAAAGCTAATAACATCGGTAACATAGGTACTGAACGTTTTTTGATTGGCTACAGGGGAAGTAGTTAAAACTAAACCTGCATCAACTGCTTTTCTTCGGATTGGTGTAAAAGGGGTGGTTACATCTATATTGTCTAGTGTAAATGTTGTTCCTCCCGAAAAATTGGAGCTGTAATATCTGTAATTGGCTCCTACAAGTACATTATGTTTGATTCCAAAAGTGCTGAATTTACCATTGACGTTTTCTTGAATATTAGTGTAATTGTTGTAAATAGGTCCCCAAAGTCCAACTCTTCTCGCAACATCTTTTGGAGAACTCCAAACAGCATAGCTTTGATAACTGCGTTCTACATCTTCACCTACGAATGAGAACAATGTTGTCGATTTCCAGTTTTCCGACAAATCGTATTCAGCTTGAGCGAAAATTTTTGTCCCTGTTGATTTTGCATCATTATCATCATGAAACATTGATTTTTTATAGTCAATCAATAATTTTTCTGGATTTGTAATTCCCGAATTAGCCGCATAGGTATTGTAAGTTCGTCTAGTATTATTAGCACTATACAATTCCGCATCTAAAGAGAATGTTAGCTTGTCTGAAGCTTTGTATATAAGACTTGGAGCGATAGCTGTTGAATTGCTAAAACCATAATCTAAAAAGCTTTTTTCTTTGTTAGCAGCAAAATTAAAACGGAATAAGACTGTTTTGTCTTTATTTAATGGGGTGTTAATATCGGCGGTTAATCGATTTAAACTAAAGCTACCAGTGGTGTAAGAAACCTCAACTGCTTTTTCTTCAAAAGGTTTTTTAGTTACTAAATTTACTACGCCACCAAAAGAAGAAACAGTAGAACCAAATAAAGTTCCCGAAGGCCCTTTTAGAATTTCAATTCTTTCTACATTTGATAAATCAGTAGAGGAACGACCTGATACTGTTTCCATACCATTACGGGCATTTATACCAACAGAGAAACCTCTGAATGTTACACCAACTCCTCCTGATGGATAGCTCACTGATACAGCTCCAGGCGAATTTTGTACGGCACTTTTAACATCTACTGAGATTTGCTCTTGTAAAAGTTCTTTTGGAATTACGCTATATACCTGTGGATTTTCAAGATTCTTTAGAGGCATTCTAGCTACATAATCGGTTTTTTTTGATGTAATAGTTTTGCGTCCATTTCCGTTTATAACGACTTCTTTTAATTCTTTGTTTGAAACCTTTAATTGTATTTGAAGATTTGATGTTTCACTTTCGTAAACCACAACATCTTTTTCTACGGATTCATAGCCAGTAAGAGTGATGACTAATGTATAACTGTTGGCTTTTACTTTATTAAATTCAAAACTTCCATCCTCATTAGAAATGGTTCCGTATTTTGAATCTTTAAGTATAATGTTTACTCCATCAGCAGGGCTACCATCGGAAGTTGTTATAGTACCTTTTATTTTGCCATAATTCTGTTGGGCAGAAGCTGTGATGCTGAAAAATAGGAATAGACAAGTTAATAAGATAAATTGTGGTATACTCTTTTTGAAATTGATCATTTTTTTTTGGTTTTAATTACTAATATTATTTAGACCAATTAGACGCAAAAGTAAATAATCAAAATCGATTTTAATGTTTTTATTTAGATTAAATAAAAATAATTTTGTTATATTTATTCAGATATGTTAGCTGTTTGATAGATTTAACTGCTGTAAATGTAAAGAAGAACTGTTTCTTTTGATATTCAGTTGAATACTTTGTTTTTTACAGGTCAATTCTTCAAATGGTTTGAATTAATTTGAAGTATAAATTTTTTCCTTTTTAACAATAGGATTTTTTTTCTTTTTCTTATTACGTCCCCACCAAATCATAAAACCGGTAATTGGCAAACTGGCTGCTACTAAACTGGCAAAAAATGCCAACACCTTTCCAGGGAAACCAAGAATACTTCCTACATGTAAATCATAATTGATAAAACGGAATTTTTCGCCTAAATTTTTATGTTCAAAGGCTGTGGTTTTTAGTTTTTTTCCAGTGTATTGGTCGTATTCGATAGATAAATCATCGACACGGTTTTTGAAACGAATAAAGGTTTGTAAAGTTGCTGCTGTATCTTTAGGAACAAATACAAAATAACTTTTGGCATTGGGATGCATTTCTTTAGTATGAGAATAAATTTTGTCCAGATCGTGTTTCAAATTTATTTGAGTCGTATCTGAAACTGTTTTTTCCTTTTTTTCAGTGGCTTTTCCACCATTTAAGGCCCATTGCATCCCCGAATCGAACCAATCAAAAGCCCAAACCAATCCAGTAAGTGCAATAATCAAAGTAAAGATCATAGTGTAATACCCTAGGATATTATGAATATCATAATTTTTTCGTTTCCATTTGGTGGAGTCTTTCCACTGAAACCAAAAACGTTGTTTGGTTGCACTTTTGTTTTTGGGCCACCAAAGTATAAGCCCCGTAATTAATGAAATGATGAAAATAATAGTGGCGGTACCCACAATTGGATCCCCAATAGTGTGTTCTAACAGTAGTGTTTGATGCAACATTCTCACAAAGAAGAAGAATTCAAAATTGAAATTTTCTATCTCCTTGATGTTTCCAGTATAAGGATCTATGTAGATATACAATCTGTCGTAGTGATTCCAGAACCAAATACTATTGCTTTCGAGCTCGGTAAAACTCCAGAAAGCAATAGTTCGGTCTTGTTCATTTATGATTTTACAACCCGAAATTGGTTTACCAATTTTTGTTTTGGCAATTTCTAAAAGTTGGCTTAGGGGTAATGGTTTGTTTTTTATTTCATCTACTTGATAATATTCGTGAACTATTGGTCGTAATTCTTCTTCGAAAACATAGATACAACCTGTAATTCCCAATATAAATACAATTAGGCCTGATGCTAATCCTAACCATAAATGTATTTTGCCAATAGATTTTTTAAAATTCATTATTCTTAACTTCAAAATGATTAAACCAATTTAGATTGTTTTGTGGGTTTCAATTTAAATGTGACATAGAGTGTAGTTGAAGCTAAGATAATCCAAAATGCATCTATAAAAAACACTTGAAATTGATTATTGCTAAAGGTTTTCCAGAACCAATTCCCAGTTACGATTCCGTTGGTTAACGGAACCAAAAATCCTAAAATACTACCTGATAGCAAACTAAATTTGTTGGTAAATGCATCGTTTCTTTTGATGATAAAAAATACTGTTAACAACAACCAGCTCACAAAATAAAAAGTATAAATATTGGATTGACTAATTGGATAAAAAGCTTTGCAAACAATAAAAGTCAAAGCTGTTATTGGGTACATACTCAAACAAATAGCCAAATAAACACGAACGACTCTACGATTAAAACGTCTTTTGTTTTCAGGCATTCCCTTTTTTTGACGAGCCACTAACCAAATCATCACACCCGAAATGATTACGACACACCCAATAATTCCTAAAATAAAGCTAATTATTTTTAGGGAATAACCACCGTAATTGGCAAAGTGAAGAACGTAAAGTAAATTTTTTACCGTATCCAAATAGGTGGTTTGTGTATATGGATTTTTTTCTTTTACAACTTTTCCGGAAGCAATATTGTAAACCAATTTTCCTTCTCCTGTAAATTGTTGTTTAGAAGCCAATTGTCCGCTAACAGTTAGATGCATATTTACATCTCCGTAATTTTCAATTTCAATGTGTGTTACATTAAAATCTTTCCATTTGTTTTGGGCATCGACCACAAAATCATTGATATGATAAGGAGCTTGTAAGGGTTTGTATCCAAATTCGCGTGGAGGCGAATCGTATCCTAATTCTATAAATAATTTTTTTTGGTCACCTTCATATAAAGCGGTAAGGGTAGGAGCAATGACTAATAGTTTAATCATAAAAAATGCTCCCGTTACGGCATACACAAACTGAAATGGTAAGCTTAAAACACCAAGTGAAGTATGCGTATCAGTCCATAGCGTTTTTAATTTTTCTTTAGGTCTGAATACGTAAAAAGCAGAAACTATTTTGTTCCAGTGCAATAATACTCCAGTCACTGTGGCAAACAAGAAGAACAAAGCCACAAATCCGGAAAGATAATAACCCACAGGGTATGGGATTTGAGCCAGAAAGTGAAGACGGTACAAAAATTCACCCAATGAATACGATTCTTCATAAGTGGATTGTTTGAACGTTTTGGTGTCGAGATAGAAAAACTTACCTTCTTTATCTTTTTTGCTAGCGAGGCTGTCTTTGGATTCTTCCAATGAAACATTTACCCTTCTTTGAATACTGTGTTTGGATATTGAAATTGTTCGACCGTGTAAATTGGTTTCTTTATTGATAGAATCCAGTAGGTTTTCTGTATTTACTGAAATAGCTTTCGAATTGGCAACAGATTCGTTTCTTTCCCAATTGGTAATGTCATCTTTGAAAAACGAAAAAGAACCAGCAAAGAAAATTACATAAAGAACAACGCTTATTACTATTCCACTAACAGTGTGGGTGTGAAAAAAGATATTATAATTTCTGTTATTCATAAAAAGAGGCTATTAATTATGAGTTTGTCCCCAATACACTATTGTGGAGAATACTAATGTTAAGGCTAAAAATATTCCCCATATTTTCCATCCATTTTTGGCAAGAAAAGCGATTACCATCAATGCGACCCAAAGGATAAAACAACTGAAAGCCATAGTTATGATTACATTGGCACGGTCAAACCAAGCGGCTAGAGCCAGATGAAAACTTACCGATACTAAATAACCGCCCAATATAGCTGCGGTAATTTTTGCAAAACGTTGTGTTTTGGATTTGGTTAAATATTTTGGATTCGCAGGCATATAATTTGGATTTAAGAGTAATAAAATTCAATAATACCAATAAGGATAAACAGTAGGAATATGTTCTTGAAAGTAATATATTCTAATGGTTTTAAAATAACTATCAAACTTCCAATGGTCATTAAAGCTATACTAAACACTAAGCTCCCAACTCCAAATGCAGTTGTTGCTACCCAAATTAGATAGGCAATAATTAATAAGCTTACTCCAAAAAACTTAGTTTGAGATGGGTGGTTTTTCATCCATTTTTCAATAGAATGATTATAGGTTAATGTAGCTTTCTTAGAAGTGTAGTACAATGCATAGAAAGCTACAAAAAGTATGAAGATAGCTAGAGTTATCATCTTTTAAACTATTTTACGCTAATTAAATAGGTGGCCATTTGCCAAACTTCGTCGAATTTTTTTCCGTTGTGATCTCCAGATTCTTTCTCGGTAATAGCAAATTCGGCCATATAATTTCCTGTCCAGATAGGAGTGAAAGTCACTTCTCCTTTATCATTACTCCATAATTCTTTTTCCCATCCATTAGGAGCAATTACTTTTACTTTTTGACTTTTTGCAATTTCGTTTTTGTAACGAACGGTTAGTGTAACAGGACTGTCTTTTTTCAAAGCAGTAGCTTTTGAGTTGAATACAGTAATGATGTTAGAATTATTTTCTGCTACATTACCTGTTTCAGATTTGCCAACGCTTACTGTAGTGCTTGAGTTATAATCCAATTTCATAGTACCGTAAACATCTTTTACCAAATGATGTATTACGATAGTATAAACACCTTCTTCTTCTGGTGTAAATAATGCTTGGTATTTATTGTCAAGCATTGTAGCCGATAATTTTATTTCTTTTTTACTTGGACTAATAGCGACTAAACTAAAATCTTTTAAATCTGAAAACCATTTAGCCGCAGGCGTAATGTCATTGTCGGAAAATTCACCAAAATAAACATTGATTTCTTGTGCTTTGCCTTTGGTTCCTGTAGATTTAGTTTCTATCCAAAGTGCGTGTGCGAATGATGTTGCAGAAAATAGCAGTGCTACTGTTGCAAATGCGATTTTTTTTAAAAATGTTGTTTTCATAGTTTTATAGTTTTTTATTATAAAAAAGTTTTCTATTAAAATATGTAAAACTCCTCATTTGGATGAGGAGTTTTAAATTGAAAAAAAGTAGCTAACTGAGATTCTTAAAATTTATAGGTTATACCCGCATAAACACTTCTCAAACGTTGAGGCGTTATGGTTGACCAACCAGAATAATATTTCTGATTTGTGAGATTGTTTAATTTTAATGAAATATTAAATTTTTTAGCGGAGTATGAAAGCGACGAATTCAAAATGTTATAACTTGGCAATGCAAAAGTTCCAATGTTAGAACGGTTCATAGTTTTGTATTCACTAGCATAGTTTCCACCAAATCCAATACCAAATCCTTTTAAGTCACCTGTTGGGAAAGAATAGCTTACCCAGTAGTTAACCATAGTTTCTGGTCCTGCTTCTTCTGGTCTCAAACCTAAATAACCAGCGCCAGCAGTTTCTTTAGTAACTTCACTTTTGTTTTTGCTATAACCAGCAATAATGTTTAGTCCTTCAACTGGGTTTGCAGTAGCGCTTACTTCAATTCCTCTGCTAAACACAGCTCCATCTTGTACAAAATCATTAACATTGACTGGATCTGTCATTAATTTGTCTGTTACATTAATGTTATAATAACTAATAGATCCTGAAATAATATCTTTAAACAAGTTGGTTTTTATTCCGAACTCATACTGATTTGCGTGTTCTGGTGTAAATGATTCCATACGAGTATTACCTCCACCAATATCTGAAACTTGTTGTGGCATAATGTTAGAGAAACCATTCATATAGTTACCAAATACCGAAAGCTTGTTCTCGATTAATTGGTAAACTAATCCAAATTTCGGAGAAACTGCCGTTTGGTCATTAGATTCAGCTGCAGTAGTAGATTTGAAGTTATCAACTCTTAAACTCAACATCGCACTAAAATTATCAGTAACATTGATAACATCTGAAACGTAAGCACTCATAACTTGTGTTTCGGCTTGATTGTTTATAGGAGGATTATTTGGATCAAAAGCAGCCGCTATTTTTTTATCAACTCCGGCTTGAGTCAAATCTCCATCGTCCTTTTGGTTTTTAAGCGATACAACACCATTGGCTACCCAAGCTGAGCTTAAGCTGGTAATGTTTGAATAAAAATAATCCAAACCAACTACGATTCTATTTCTTAAACCAAAAAGTTTGAAATCACCGTTGAAGTTTTGTTGGATATCTGTTGTGTTAGTTTGGCCATTTCCTTTAGAAATAAATCTCCCAAACTGATCTCCATTTCCTCCATCCCAAAGGTAAGAGTAGTAACCAAATGTTTTGGTATGGCTTCTAGATAATACGGTTTGAGAGGTCCATTGGTCAGATAGTTTATATAACATCTGAGTTTGCATGTTGAATGATGGGTTACTCATAACCAAATCATTTGAATTGTATGATTTCTTATAGTTTTGATCAAATAAATCCATTGAGTGGAATGATAGAGGAACTCCTCTGTTCAAGAAAATCATTGGAGCAATTGCTGAATTTCTGCTCAAAAATTCAGTATTTACCAAGAATGTCAAACGGTCGCTTACTTGGTATTCTAACGATGGTGCGAAGAAAAATGATTTAGAAAAGCCTGAATCTTGGAACGAATTTTCATTTTGATAAGCCGAATTCAATCGTATAGATAAACCTTCTTGTAAAGGAATGTTAATATCAGCTGTTACTCTGTCCATTCCGTAAGTTCCAGAAGTATATCCAATTTCACCTCCAAAAGAATGGTAAGGTTTTTTGGTAACAATGTTAATTAAACCTCCGTATGAAATTAAGCTACTTCCGAATAAAGTTCCAGAAGGTCCTTTGATTACTTCGATATTATCAACATTGATTGGGTCGGTAGTAGTGTTAGAAACAGCTGGTAAACCATTTACCATTGTAGGTTGAACTGCAAAACCTCTCATACTAAAGTATTCTGCTCCATCAGTTCCACGTCCAGTTGATTCCCAAAGGCGTGTAATTCCTGTGGCATTTTTTAGAGCATCATTCAAGTTGGTTACAACTTGTTCTTTTATTAATTCACTCGTAACAGTGTTATAAACTTGTGGATTCTCAATGTCTTTCAAAGGCATTTTTGAAACACTAACACTTTTTTCTCTTTTGTATTTGTACTTATTTGAAACTTGTACTTCTTGTAAATTACTGATAGTGTCTTTTTTTGTCTCTTGTGCAAAACTAGCTACTGTTAATAATAATGCAGAGGACAGTAAAATTACGTTCTTCATTTTTATTTAGATTGATTAAATATTGGCGCAAATTTAAATACTAATTTATTGTTAACAAAGTTTATTTAGAATAAATACAAATAAAAAACATTAATCACTTGGTCTGTATAGGTTTGTAAAGTGATAATTGAGAACTGTATTTGCTATATGATTGTTTATATATAGGATAAGTATTGTTATTTAGTTTAGGTTTTTGTATACTGATTTTAAAAAAAAGGAACATCTGTTGTATAGTTTGTTTTTGATCTTTTTTTACAGAATAGTTTTTTTTGAAAAAAAGATGTAGTAAAAATTGTATATAAAAATCACTTCTGACTTTTTTTTTACCAAAAACAACTTTTGATTTGGTATGACTGATTACGGATTTCTTTTTTTTGAGGTTTGTAAAATAAGATTACATATGTAAAACAAGGGGTCTTATTGATAAATATTTAAAAGTTTAACTTAATACCTTATAAAATTAAGGGGTATTGGATAAAAAGACATATTTTTGATAAGAATCAAAATATAAACCACTATTGTTATGAAAAAAATTGAAGCAGTTATTCGAAAATCAAAATTCGAAGATGTAAAGACAGCTTTGCATCAAATTGGGGTAAACTTTTTTAGCTACTGGGATGTTACCGGTGTAGGTAACGAAAAAGAAGGGCATGTTTATCGTGGTGTTAGTTACAGTACTTCTGATATTCAGCGTAGGTATTTATCAATCGTTGTTTCGGATCCTTTTTTGGACAGAACCGTCGAAGCATTATTGCAATCAGCTTATACAGGTATGGTGGGTGATGGCAAAATTTTTGTTTCCGAAGTAATAGAAACCTACCGAATTAGAACAAAAGAGAGCGGAACAGATGCTGTGAATTAATTAAACAATTTTACGAATTTTAAATAACATAAAAATATGGATACGAATGCTGTAATAGACTTAATGTGGGTTCTAATCTGCGGAATTTTGGTGTTTTTCATGCAAGCAGGTTTTACACTAGTAGAAACAGGTTTTGCTAGATCTAAAAATACAGGTAATATTATTATGAAAAACTTAATGGATTTCTGTATCGGGAGCGTGGCCTTCTGGATTATAGGATATTCATTAATGTATGGAGAATCTATATCAGGATTTATTGGTACACCAAGTTTACTTTTTGACAGTGCAAAAGACATGCATAGTTTGTTTTTTCAAACAGTATTTGCTGCTACTGCTGCAACTATCGTTTCTGGAGCCATAGCCGAAAGAACTAAATTTACTACTTATCTAATCTTTTCACTTTTGATGACATTAGTAATTTACCCAATTTCAGGAAGCTGGGTTTGGAATAGTGGCGGTTGGTTAGCCAAAATGGGATTTACTGATTTTGCTGGTTCATCAGTAGTGCACTCAGTAGGAGGTTGGGCATCATTGGTAGCAGCTGCTATGGTAGGTCCTAGAATCGGTAAATATAATGCAGATGGTACAGCCAATGCAATTCCCGGACACAGTTTAATGTTAGGTGCTCTTGGGGTGTTTATTCTTTGGGTGGGATGGTTTGGTTTTAATCCAGGTTCTCAATTAGCCATTTCTGGAGACAATGCTCTTAAAGTAGCCGGGATTTTCATAACTACAAATTTAGCTGGTGCTTCTGGTGCTTTGGCTGCAATGTTTGTCACCTGGATTGTGTACAAAAAACCTGATATATCAATGACCTTAAACGGTGTTTTGGCTGGTTTGGTTGGTGTAACTGCTGGTTGCGCTGCTGTAGATACATTTGGTGCATTCTGTATCGGTCTTATTTGTGGAATTGTAGTGGTGTTTTCTATCGAGTTTATCGATAAAAAATTAAAAATTGATGATCCAGTTGGAGCGGTTTCGGTTCATGGTGTTTGTGGTGCTTTGGGAACATTGCTGGTAGGTGTTTTTGCCATAGATGGTGGATTGTTTTATGGTGGTGGATTCGAAAAATTAGGAACTCAAGCTATTGGAGTATTAGCAATTGGTGCTTGGACAGTGGTGACTTCATTTATCATTATTTTTATTCTGATAAAAACAATGGGTATCCGTGTTACGAAAGAAGAAGAATTAGATGGACTTGATATTCATGAACATGCGACAAAAGCTTATAATGAATAAAAATTCACATTCACCCAACGGGGTTACTTTAAAATAAAACAAAGATTTTTAGAAAATTTAAATTTTGTAATTCATAAAAAAACCTACATCAATTATTGCTTTTTGATGTAGGTTTTATTTTAAATAGATATTTAGATTATTGAACTTTCTTCATGCCAAAAGTTTCAGAACTTGGTTTCCCTAGTTGCACACCAGATATAATAGCTACCAAACTGTCATTGTTTACTAATGAATAGGTTATTTTTTGCGGATAATCATGTTTTGCGTTTTCAAATACCAATTGTTTTTCGGCTTGATTGGTAAGGGTAAAAGGTACTGCTTTGTTTTCGTTTTGACCTTTTACTGAGGCATTGTAAACTAGTTTTTCACCTTTTTGTTGTAGTGTAATTTGTTCAAAATGGAGGGTGTCTTTTCCTTTGATAAAGAACGATTCGCCCTGAAAAGTGCTATCGTTAATTTGTTTCCAACTCTCTGTAAGTTCACCTTCGTCTATTTTAGCATTCCACTTTCCTAATAACCAATTAGCAGTTTTGATTTGGTCTTTTTCGGTAGCTTCGGTTTTTTTGCAAGAGACAAAAGCTAATAACGCTATAGTAAGTAAAATTGGAGTTTTCATAATAATTGTTTTTGAGTAAAAGGTTGAGATGCTAAATTAGGAAAAAAAAGCGTAGTGTTTTTATTTCACAGAGATACACAGAGAAAAAACAAGTTATACGAAAATGATTAAAAAAAAATGTAAATCTCCGTGTTGTCTTTTTGTGTCTTTTCGAAATAACTTTTTAAATGATTTCTTTCAAGATAGTATGAACCAATTCCTTAGTTGGTTTTTGGTCTTTTAATTTTTCCCTGACCAAATCAAAAGTAACTTTAAAATCACAGCCCAATTTATAATCCCCACAACCGTAAGCTGTTTTCCCTTTTAGGATAACACCTTTTTTGCACTTAGGACAAGTTACTATATCCGATGTTGTAGTTGGATTGGCTTTTGGTTCGGTTTTCTTTGGTTCTAATTTGAGAATATAATTTTTCTCAAAACGAATTAAGCCCTCTACAGTTTCAGAACCTATTTTGAAGCCTTTTATATTGACCGTTGAACCTTTTTGGAGCAGTCTTAAATACTGGCTTTCTGTAATTTTTTTATCCAAAAAGACAAAAGGCAATACAAAATCACAACCCGATTTGTATTCGCTGCATCCATAAGCCGATTTTCCTTTGATGAAATTCCCTTTTTGGCATTTCGGACAAGTTTCTGCCAAAATTCCTTCGGCTTTCTTTTTTTCAGCTACAATTGCTCCCTTCTGAATCGTAGAAGCATGCGAAATATTGGCGCTTCGGGTTTCGCTTCGGACTTCATAGACCAAAGCTTCTACCATACGTTTCATGTTGGCAATAAAGGATCCAGCGGTAAATTCGCCTTTTTCAATATCTTTCAATTGCTTTTCCCAGGACCCCGTAAGTTCAGCTGATTTGATTAACTCATTCTGAATCGTGTCAATCAGTTGAATTCCAGTTGGTGTTGGCAAAACCTGTTTTTTGTTCCGAACAATATACTGGCGTTTGAAAAGTGTTTCGATAATATTCGCACGTGTTGACGGACGACCAATACCATTTTCTTTCATCAATTCACGTAAATCTTCGTCATCCACTTGTTTTCCTGCGGTTTCCATGGCACGCAGTAAAGTCGCTTCGGTAAACTGATTGGGCGGTTTGGTTTCTTTTTGTAGAAAAGAAGGTTCGTGCGGACCTTTTTCGCCAACGGTAAAACTTGGCAAAATATCGGCTTCTTTTTCTTTAGCATTAGAACTGAGCGAAGACGAAGCTTCAAAAACTACTCGAAAACCTTTTTTTAAAATTTCTTTCCCAGTTGTTTTAAAAGTGACTTTGGCAGCTTTCCCGATTACAGTGGTGTTGGCGACCAAACAATCATCATAAAAAACCGCAATAAATCGCTTTACAATAATATCATATACCTGTTGCTGATTGTATGGTAAATTGATCTCGACTCCAGTTGGAATAATGGCATGGTGATCCGTTACTTTTTTGTCGTTGAAAACTTTGGGCGATTTTTTGATTTTTTTCTCTAAAATCGGTTGGGTCAGTTCGGTGTAATTCGTCAATTTTTGCAAAATTCCTGGTACTTTCGGATAAATATCATTCGATAAAAAAGTAGTATCGACTCTCGGGTAAGTGATTACTTTTTGTTCGTAAAGACTTTGAGCAATTTTGAGCGTTTCTTCTGCTGAAAATCCAAATTTTTGGTTACAATATACCTGTAATCCTGTTAAATCAAATAGTTTTGGAGCATATTCGTTGCCGTTCTTTTTTTCGACAGAAACAATTTCGAACTCGCTTTCTTTGACTTTGTTGGCCAGAATTTCACCATCTTCTTTATTCAAAAAGCGGCCTTCTTCATAGCTAAAAAGAGTTTCTCTATATAATGTTTGTAATTCCCAATAGGGTTGTGGTTTAAAATTTTCGATTTCTTTGAATCGATCTACAACCATTGCCAATGTTGGGGTTTGTACTCTCCCAATGGATAAAACCTGTTTGTATCCGCCATGTTTTACGGTGTACAGTCGGGTGGCATTCATGCCAAGTAGCCAGTCGCCAATGGCTCTGGAGAATCCGGCGTAGAATAAATTATCGTAGTTGGTTGAGGGTTTCAGGTTTTCAAAACCTTCTTTGATAGCTTCTGTAGTCAGCGAAGAAATCCACAAACGTTTTACTTCGCCTTTGTATTGCGCTTCGTTCATTACCCAACGCTGAATGAGTTCTCCTTCTTGTCCAGCATCCCCACAATTGATAACCAATTCGGCTTTGTCAAAGAGACTTTTTACGATTTTGAATTGTTTTTGAATACCTGAATTTTGAACTACTTTGGTTTCAAATTTTTCGGGAAGCATCGGTAAGTTGTTCAAATCCCAGCCTTTCCAGTGTGGTTTGTAATCGTTGGGTTCTTTTAAAGTACACAAATGACCGAAAGTGTAAGTCACGGCATAACCATTACCTTCGTAATAACCATCACGTTTTGTATTGGCACCCAAAACGGATGCAATTTCGCGTGCGACACTTGGTTTTTCGGCAATACAGACCTTCATTTTTTCTTTAGGATTTGAAGGCGAAATTAGGAATTTTGAAATTGGTATTGAAAAGAAATTTAATGTTGTAGAGTGTGATCTTCACTGTTTAATTGGATTAGAATATGTGTAATTATTTCGTTGTTAGTATATTATGTTTATTTGTTAAATTTGATAAGACCAAAAAATAAAAGAGAGCTCATGGATAAGATATTAAAATTAGTTGTCATAGTTTGTGTTTTGTTTTTCTCCTGTAAAAAAACAGAAGAACCAAAGGAAAAGTCAATGACTGTAAAAGCTAATTACGGTTGTGCGCCGGAAACTACCGATGCCAAATGGTTTGAATCAGATAACAAAGCCCCTCTTTTTAAAGGGATGGATATCATTAATTACCCGATAAGTACTAAAAAGGCAGAAGCTCAAAAATATTTTAATCAAGGATTGGCTTTTGCTTTTGGGTTTAATCATGCAGAAGCTGCTCGTTCTTTTTATTATGCCACAAAACTGGATTCGCTTGCTCCTATGTGTTTTTGGGGGTATGCCTATGTTTTGGGTCCCAATTATAATGCTGGAATGGAAATCGATAATTATGAAAGAGCTTACAAAGCCATTCAGCAAGCATTGAAATTATCTGCAAATGCAACTATAAAAGAAAAGACATTGATTGAAGCGTTATCCAAAAGATACGTCGCCAAACCTGTTGAGGACAGAAAACCTTTGGATATTGCTTATGCTAAAGCCATGGAAAGCGTTGCAAAAAAGTTTCCAAATGACGCTACAATAGGAACATTGTATGCCGAATCGCTAATGAATTTGCACCCTTGGGATCTCTATACAAAAGAAGGGATTGCGCAACCCTGGACCGCAGAAATAGAATCTATTTTGAAAAATGCTTTAAAAAATGATCCCAAACATATTGGAGCCAATCATTTTTATATTCATGCTGTAGAATCTTCCAATTCTCCAGAACGCGCAAATGTCTCGGCTCAACTTTTTGATAATGGACTTGCGCCAGCTTCAGGACATTTGACACATATGTCTTCTCATATTTATATCCGAACTGGCGAATATCACAAAGGGACGGTTTCTAATATTAATGCTGTAAAAAGAGATAGTACATATGTAACACTCTGTCACGCTCAAGGGGCATACCCGTTGGGGTATTATCCGCATAATTATCATTTTATGGCAGCCTGTGCAACATTGGAAGGAAGTTATAAATATGCTATTTTGGCTGCCAATGAAACATCGAATCTTGTACATCCTCAAACGATGGTTTCATCTGGTTGGGAAGGGCTTCAGCATTATTATGTGATTCCGTATTTTGTGGCCGTAAAATTTGGAAAATGGGATGATATATTGAAAATGAAATTAGTCTCAGATACCATAAAATACCCTTCTGGAATTGCTCATTATGCCAAAGGAATGGCTTATTTGGGTAAAAATGATAGTAAAAATGCCAAAGCTGAATTAGCCAAACTCGAATTGATAGGCTATGATCCTTATATGAAAAAAATAACGGTTTGGAATATCAATTCTTTGGATCATATTTTGAAAATAGCCAGTAAAACACTGAAAGGAGAAATTTTAGCTTCCGAAGGAAAATTTGACCAAAGTATTGTTTTGATGAAAGAAGCGATAGCAATTGAAGATAAATTGAATTATAACGAGCCACCCGATTGGTTTTTTTCGGTAAGACATCATTTGGGGGCTATTCAAATTGAAGCTGGCAAATATGAAGATGCTATAAAAACCTATCAAGAAGATTTAAAAACGTTTCCCAAAAATGGATGGGCACAGCAAGGTATGAAATTAGCTTACGAGAAATTGAATAACCAAGCTAAAGTAAAAGAAACAGATGCTTCGATTGCCAAAAGTTGGGCGTATGCGGATGTGAAAATAACGGCTTCTAGGATTAAGTAATGAAAACTTTTGTTTAGTAAGTCTTTGCGAGGAATGATCACCATAAGTGTTCGAAACATGCAATTAAATTACTTTCAGCTTTAGCTGGAGATAGTAAAGTTTAAAAAGTAATTGGCTTTAGCCTAAAAAATCATCAATTTTATTAGGCTAAAGCCTTTTGTTTTGTCAAAATTAAATCCTCCAGCTGAAGCTGAAGGCAAATCCATAATAATAAACTCAGGTTTCGAACACTTATGGTGTCATGCTCGTACGAAGTCGGGAGATTTGGCACAGCAGGATTGTTCGAAACATACAATTTAATTACCTCCAGCTTTAGCTGGAGATAGTAAAGTTTAAAAAGTAATTGGCTTTAACCTAAAAAATCATCAATTTTATTAGGCTAAAGCCTTTTGTTTTGTCAAAACTAAATCCTCCAGCTGAAGCTGAAGGCAAATCTATAATAATAAACTCAGGTTTCGAACACTTATGATTGCAATCGAACACCTGAGGATACAGATTGTAAGTCTATGTTATTGGGTAATAATAATGGCTGTTTTATTTTAGAATTTTATTTACAGATCCAATATAGGTAAGTATGTCGAGTTTATGACTGTTATTTAGGCCACTTTCGTCTCTTTGTTTTTGAAATTCTTTGAAAGAAGGGGTGTTTAGTAAGGAGGCTTGAGTTGCCTCGTCTTTGTATGTCGATTGGTGAACAAAAGTGATACCATCTTCTTTTAGAAATATATTGTATTGAAAATTTTCGGTAGGTAGTTTTTTAAAGTCATTTAGAAATAGTTGGATGTTTTTTTTGTTTTGTTCAACAAACTCTTTATTTACTTGGTAAGTCACGATTACGTTTATCATTGTTGTAGTTTCTAAGGGTTTAATTTCTTTAGTCTTAAACTATTAATAGTATTGTGTTATTGGCTAATTTAAGAAAAAAATATAAGCTAAGAATCACTTGGTTTAAGTGGTGTAATTTAAGTTGTTCTGAACTACAAAAGCCCTAGCCCTGATAGTAATGGAAATCCTTGTTGCCTGGTGTTCGGGCAACAAGATTGCAATGGATAGCAGGAATTAGCTCCTGAAAAACAAAATAATTCTGCTGAAATTTATATCGTTTTTGTACTTTGAAAACTGTAACATTTTAAACTTGAAACTTTCCGAAAAAATATTGTAATTTTGCACTCCAAATAAAGGACAAAGAAAATGTTAGATAGACTTCAATATGTAAAACAGCGTTTTGACGAGATTTCGGATTTGATTATTCAGCCCGATGTAATCGCTGATCAAAAAAAATATGTACAGCTTAACCAAGAATACAAAAGTATTAAAGCCTTGGTTGAAAAGCGTGAAGAATATATTTTGGTTTTGGCAAATATTGATGAGGCCAACGAAATTATTGCTGATGGGAGTGATGCCGATATGGTTGAAATGGCCAAAATGCAGTTGGATGAAGCTAAAGAAAGATTGCCTCTGTTGGAGGATGAAATCAAGTTTATGCTGATTCCTAAAGATCCTGAAGATGCCAAAAACGTGATGGTAGAGATTCGTGCTGGAACGGGAGGTGATGAGGCGAGTATTTTTGCTGGAGATTTGTTCAGAATGTACACTAAATATTGTGAATCTAAAGGTTGGAGAACTTCGGTGGTAGATATGAACGAAGGAACCTCGGGCGGATTCAAAGAGATTATTTTTGAAGTGACTGGCGAGGATGTGTATGGAACTTTGAAATTTGAAGCTGGTGTTCACCGTGTGCAACGTGTACCACAAACCGAAACGCAAGGTCGTGTGCATACATCGGCTGCGACTGTTATGGTATTGCCAGAAGCTGAAGAGTTTGATGTGCAAATTGATATGAATGATGTTCGAATCGATTTCTTTTGTTCGTCTGGACCTGGAGGACAATCGGTAAATACGACTAAATCGGCTGTTCGTTTAACGCACATTCCAACTGGTTTAGTAGCGCAATGTCAGGACGAAAAATCACAGCATAAAAATAAAGACAAAGCTTTTATGGTATTGCGTTCTCGTTTGTATGAGCAAGAATTGGCCAAAAAGCAAGAGGAAGATGCCAAGAAACGTACTTCTCAGGTAAGTTCAGGTGACCGTTCGGCTAAAATTAGAACGTATAATTATGCTCAAGGACGTGTAACCGATCACCGTGTAGGTTTGACACTTTATGATTTGGGTAACATCATGAATGGAGATATTCAAAAAATTGTTGATGAACTTCAACTTGTTAATAATATGGAAAAACTGAAAGAGGCAAGCGAAGTCTTTTAAAGAAATAACCATAATTTAAAAAGCACTTAAAGGATAATTAATTCGTTAGGTGTTTTTTTTATGTTCTCGTTTTATTTTATACTAAAATTGCTATTAATATTAACCAAAAACTAAATTTATGATTAGAAAACTACTATTAATTTTATTGTTTATTGTTGTAAAAAGTAATGCTCAAACCTATATGGGCTATCTTCCAGATAATTATGCTGGAGTTCAAGGAGTACTTTTTAATCCTGCGTCTATTGCTGATTCCCGTTTTAAAACGGATGTAAACTTGTTTTCAACCAGTAGTTCCTTGAATAACGACTATTTCGGAGTGAGTTTATTTGATTTGCCTAGCGATTCTTATGATGTAGATAAAGAAGGCGTAAGAACTCCTACTAAAAATAATGGTGCAATTGTGTATTCGGATATTATGGGGCCATCATTTATGTTTAATATTGCTCCAAAACATTCTGTTGCTTTATATACCAGAGCAAGAGCCATTTTGAACGGTAACAATATCAATGGTGAATTGTTCGATGAGTTGGAAGGTGGTTTTGAAGAAGCCGAAAATTTTAATATTGCTGTTGGTAGCCCAAAAATAGTAGGGCATACTTGGGCTGAGTTTGGAGCTACTTATGCGGCTGTTTTATTGCAAAAGGAGCAACATTTTTTAAAGGGAGGTTTGACTGCCAAATATCTTATTGGAGGGATTAATTCATATGTTGATGGTAATGATATTACAGCTTTTTATATTCAAACTGGTGATCCTGAAACAAGCCAATTAATTACAACTGGAGATCTCACCATCGGAAGTAGTCAAGATTTTATCACTGGCGATGAGGATGTAAAATTTGATGCTAATTCTAAAGGTTTTGGTGCCGATTTGGGGTTGGTTTACGAATGGAGACCTGACTACAAGTCTCAAAATGTGGGCAATAATTTTAGAGATGTAAACAAATACAAATTGCGTGTTGGTTTATCGGTTACTGATATTGGGTATATTAAATATGATAATATGAAGATTGATACCTATAGCATAAATGGTATCGTGTCAGAACAAGAACTTGAAGATGCAGATTTTGATGATTTGGAAGCATTTTTAGAAGAGCATTACGGGGCTCCTGTTACCAAATACATAAGTTCAAAATCGAATTTGCCAACAATGGTTCATTTTGATGTTGATTGGAATATGTACAAAAAGTTCTATCTGAACATGAGTGGTAATTTGAGTATGGTTGATGATATGGGTATAAACAAAACATATTCTCAAAATTCTTGGATGCTAACTCCTCGCTATGAAACCAAATGGTTTACTTTTTCGTTGCCAATAAATTATATGGAATACACAGGGACTCAAGTGGGAACTGGATTGCGTTTTGGTCCAATGTTTGTAGGTTCTAGCTCTTTAATTACAAATATATTATCAAAAGAGTCTAGAGGAGCAGATGTTTATTTTGGTTTAAAAATTCCTGTTTATCAAAAGAAAGCAAAAGTAAAAGACGATGAGGAAATCATAGACTAGGGTCATAGTTTTCCGAAAGAATTAAAGCATGTTAGTATTCTAACTTTATAGCATAAAAAGAGGCTGAATTTTCAGCCTCTTTTTTTGTGCTTTCAAAAAGTATGAGCACATTTTAATACGGGCAAAAAGGATTTTAATTTTTAGCATCAGCATTTTCATCCGATTTGGTTTCTAGCCTTTTAATAGTGTACATAGGTGCGAATCTAAGCTTAAGTTTTGCAATTTTAGCATTGTCCGATGCACTTAATCCTTCTTTTTCGACTGTGTTTTTTCGGGTATCCAATGCTTCATAAACCAGTTTAATTTCGTCCCAATCTTCACGAGAATAAGAATCTTTGTTTTTCTCGACAGTGGTTACAAAATTGTCATATACACTAAGAATATTGTCTTTGTTGACCCAATTGAACTGCATATCATCGCTTACATAGTTTGGCCCCAGTAAAGCTTTGTGCATTTCGGTTTTAGAATCGGAAATAATTTTTGTCTTGAATTCACCATACTTGTCTGTCAATGCATCCAAACTAGATTGCAGTTTGGTCTTATCCGTTGCATTTGCTAACGAAGTTTCAGCATCCAATTTCAGTTTGTCATAATTGCTTTCAATTTTTTCCCAGTTTTCTGTCAACTCATCTTGGGCAACATTGCTTACAGAGTCGATGTAGGTTTTGTATTTATCGATTGCTTTTTGAGCTTTTTCCTGTTTCTCGTCTTTACACGATGCAAAAGCTAATACAATTGCAATGGCGACTAGTGTTGTTTTTATATTTTTCATTGTGCTACATTTTTAAGTTATTATTTAGGAACAAATGAATCAGAGATATAAAAGAGTTTAGCTTTCTAACTTTTTGTTCATTTTTTTAATGTTTTCAATACTGACATTTTTAGAATCAACATAATCATTCCCTTTGTGCACTATCGAATTGTATTTTTCGGACAATGAGTTGCTGATGTTGTCTAGTTTTCCTTTAAAATTATCGGTAGCTTCGGCACTTTTTTTGGCAATTTTTTTTCGGGTATTCGATCCTTTATCGGGTGCGAATAGTATTCCTGCTATTGCTCCAATAGCTACTCCTCCTAAAACTCCTATGATTGCTTTTTTTGTTTCCATGATTCTGTGTTTTTTATGATTATTAATTTAATTTGAATGTGGCATATACGCTTATACTACTATTTTTTCCTTCAGAGGAATAGGAAGTACCGGCAATATTATTTTCTTTTCCAATTTTGGATAGGCCGTAGTTATATCGGGCTCCAATTCCAATAGCATCAAAATTCAATTCGATACCGCCTGAAAGCCCAGAGTCGAATTTGTTGAAATTATCATTGTCTATAGTATCTTCAAAATTAAAACCGCCTTCGGATTCATTTTTGATTTGTGCATCGACTAAATAAGCGAAGTAAGGGCCTGCGTGAAAACTTAAGTTTTTGGTTGCATTCAATTTTAGTAAAACAGGTACTTCTATATAGTTTAATTTAAATTTTGCTTCACCAGTAGCCAATGTATTGTCATACGTTAATTGTGCTCCTTTTTGAGTATATAAAATTTCGGGTTGTATCGCAATAAAGTTCGTTACTGGAAAAGAACTGAATAATCCGATATTGAAACTTGTAAGCATATTATTGTCGTCAACTTCTTCATTGTAGATGTTAGAAAAGTTAACTCCTCCTTTTATTCCAAATTGAGCTGATGCCGAATTGGTTTGGGCTTGTGTCGTAAATGTGAAACAGATAATTGCAATAATGGCGGATAATTTCATTTTGTTTTTCATAGTTTATTTTGTTTGCAGGTTTATATTTTACAAAGTTGTAGTATAAGAGTTGTTTTTGTGTTACATCCTATTTAGGATGATTTACATAATTGCCATTTGAAGAAAATGAAGATTTAATTTTGAAAAAAAAAGTCTCGTAAAGAGAAGTCTGCGTTTAAATATCTGTGAGTAATGTTTTGGTGTGTTCAGAATCCGAATTCAAAATATGCGTTAAGGTTTCGTTATTTTGATTTAAAGTTTTTTTATGCTTTCGGGCAAACATCTTAAAATCATTGTTCAGATTCGTTTTTTCTATAGAGTCCAATAATGTTATTTGATTTTTTATTTCCGATCCTAATTTTTTTAAAAGAAACAAATCGGCCTGATTGCTTTTTAGGGTGTCTTCATCTATAGTGTGTTGGTAAATAATTCTGGGAATGATGATTAAGTTTTTTTGGGTCAAATGGATTAATTCTTTCTCTATGTTTTCGTGATTTCGCTTGATTTCTAGGAGTAGTTGTAGTGTTGCTACATCTTTTGTTATTTCGAAAGAGGTATGCGAAAGTTTGATTATTTTTTGATTGGATTCATTTAAACAATCAATCAGGCTGTAGTCTATAATGGGTTTTTTAGCTAAAGGTTTTGGATCAAAAAAAAGCTTATTATTTCTTTTTTTTTGATTGGTACACGAAAAGAGACAGGACATTGTAAAAAGAGCAATGACTTGAAAGAAAATGGTTTTGTTGAAAAGTAGCTTTTTCATGATCTTTGGTTATGCTTACAAAGTTCTGTATAAAAGCCGTTAAGGAGTTATAGTATTTGTTTTTGAGCTTATAATATTCCCATTAAATAAGTTGTATTAGGCCAAAGGAATTGGAAAGTAAACTGTAAAAGTGGCTCCTTTGCCCAGAGTACTATTGGCAAAAATAAATCCTTTGTGGTTTTCGACTATTTTTTCGCAAATGGCCAATCCTACACCCGTTCCGTCGTATTCTGTTTTGCTGTGAAGTCGGTTGAAAAGTAAAAATATTTTTTTGGCATATTGTTGTTCAAATCCAATTCCGTTATCCGTAAAACTGATTTTGAAATATTTTTTCGAACTTTTTTCGTTCAAAATAGATTCTGTTCTAGCCACAACTTCGCTACAATCAATGTTTATTATTGGCGCAACATCGCTCTTGGCGTATTTTAGTGAATTGCTTAATAGGTTCGAAAAAAGCTGTTGCATTTGAAAATGAATCCCATTAATCATAGGCAATTCTGCATTGCGAATAACCGCTTTTTTGTCTTCTATATTTTGAGATAATTCTAAAAGAGTATCATTCAATACATCATTTAGATTGATTTTTACAAGATTTTTTTCGGATCGGTTGGTTTTAGAATACTGTAATAAATCATTGATTAATACTCGCATCCTGTCCGAAGCGGTTTCCATTCGGCTCAGATAGCCTTTTCCTGTTTCGGTAAGGTTTTCTTTTTCTTTTTCATTTATTCTAGAAATAAAGGTTTGTATTTTTCGCAAAGGTTCTTGCAGGTCATGACTTGCTACTTGGTTAAATTCGTTGAGCTCTTTGACATGTTTTTCTAAGTCAATATTTCGATGTTTTAGCTGCTGACTTTTGTTGTAATCTTCGGTTACATCTTGGGTGGTTCCAATTATGCTGAGAGTCCCTTCTAAATCGGTAAATGATTTCGCTAGTGTTCTAAACTGTTTGGTTTTACCTTGTTTTGTTATCACTCTGTAGTTCAAATTCGGAATTTCTATAGTTGTTAAGGCTTTTTTGAAAGCCTTTTCTACTAACGATTTGTCTTCAGGATGTACAAAGTTTACGATGTTCTCGATATTGGGGTCAAATGTTTGCGGTTCCAGACCCAATAATCTGAAATTATTATCGGAATAGGTAAAATGTAATGTCTCAAGATTTAAAACCCAACTACCATATTTCCCTAAGATTTCGGCTTGTTTACTGGATTCATCAAAAACCTTAAGTTGATTGTTTACTTTTAGTAAATCTTCATAGTTTCTTTTTAATAATTCATTCTTATTGTGTTCATCGGTAACATCGCCTGTTACCCCCAAAATAGTTTTGTTTCCGAGATTGTCTATGAATAATTTTCCAACTGAACGTATAATTCGAGTTTTCCCATCGGGTCTAATAATTCTAAAATACGATTGTGGTAAATCTTCGTCTTCGGTTATTTTTTTAAAAATCGAGTTCACTATTTCGACATCGTCAGGATGAATAAATTGCATCAAACTTTCGATGTCGTCATTAAATGATCGCGAATCGGTTCCGAGTATTCGATATAAATTATCAGAATAAGATATGTTGCTGGTATTGAAATTCCATTCCCAAGTCCCAAACTCGGATAAGATTTCGGCTTGTGTACTCAAAAAATGAGATTTGTTTAGCTTAACATTGGCAGTTTGTAGTTTGTTGATGTCTTTTGTGGTTTGATAATAGGTAAAAATTAAAAGCAAAAATGTGATAAACAAAATCCCTAAAATTATGATAGGGGTTAAATAAATTTGTTTGGCATAAACTGAATTTTGTAAATCAAGATTGTTTTTTTCATTCTGAATCATATCATTCAATTTGATTCGAATGTCGGCAAGTAATGTCCCGCTCCGTTGAAGAATATTCTTAAAATCATAGTTTTTGGCCAAATTGACATTCTTGTTCAAATCGGTATTGTTGGCAATATATTCGTAGCGATCATTAATCATTTTATATAATGATGCCAGACTTTCTTGTTGACTTTTATTGTTTTTAGTGAGTTCCTTTAGAGTCGAAAATGACCTGTTTACATTCTTAATGTCAATTTGATACAGTACCAAATAAAAATTCTCTTTAGAAATCATATATCCTCTCATATTATTGTCCGAATCTTTAATGTGAGAGTAGAGTTGCTCCAATTCTAAATTAACCTCATAGGTTTGCATAAGCAATTCGGTAGCATTCGATATACTATTGATGTGTTTCACCGTTAGTAAGCTAATGATAAAGAGGATCAGCAAACTAATGGTGAATATAATTTTATGATAAAAGGATTTTTTTTGATTGTAGTTTTTCATAAAATCACAACTAAATTATAATCGAAGTAAAAAGTTGTCTTTGTTTAATCCGCTGGTGTGGTATTGCCAATTGATAGTGACAACATTGGATAATATTTTTTTTAATTCATCAAAATTGCTTGGTTTTTTGATGTAAATATTAGCACCCAAAACAAATGTTTCCTCAACATCTTGATCTGATGATGAGGTCGAATAGATGGCTATTACAATATCCTTAAATTTTTGATCTTGTTTGATTTCTTTCAAACATTCTATCCCGTTCAAAATGGGCATATTCAAATCTAAAAACAGTATGTGAGGCAAGACTGTTTCTGGTTTATACAACCAGTTCAATAATTCTTTGCCATTATTTAAAGTATTGACACTTGTATTGATTTTTAATTCTTCAAAAGCATCGGTAAAAAATAATCTATCGTCTTCATCATCATCAACCAAGGTGATTAGTATCGAGTCTTGTTGCATATTTTTCTATTTTTTAGAATTGATTTCCCTTCTTTTGTTTATAATTCGTTGAAAAGCCGAAGGTGTTATACCTGTGGTGTTTTTAAATTGCGAACTCAAGTGAGCTACGCTAGAATAATTCAATTTAAAAGCAATTTCGGTCAAGGATAATTGATTGTTAATGATTAATTGTTTGGTGTATTCTATTTTCTGAATTATGATATAATTTTCGATAGAGGTATAGGTTATTTCCGAAAACAAATTAGACAAATAACCATAAGAATGGTTGAGCTTTTCGGCCAAATACACAGAGCTTTTTACATTTACAGATGTGGTATCATTAAAAACCATATCGACTATGGTGTCTTTGATTTTCTGAATCAAAATGGCTTTTTGATTTTCTACAATTTCGATTCCATAGTTTTGTAAAGAATCATTAAAAAGTTTCATTTTTTCGGCTGGTACTTTTTCTAAAAATTCAATTTCTCCAAAACCTAAAATTTTGTGCTTAATTTTAAATTCATGCAATTTTTCGCTTAAGAGGGTGTTGCAAACTGTATTGAAATCAAATTTTATGAATACCTTCATGTTGAAATTTTTTTAAAGACTAAAATAAGCAAAATTATTATGAATACCGTATTTCTATAGCTTATTCGCATAAGTACGGATCGAAAACAGATGTCTAAAAATTGTTTTTTTGTAATTAATGATAAGCTTGATTGTGTTTAATATTACTATTAACGGTGTCTCTTTTTTTCTGGTTAGGCATAAGTGCTTGTTTTTGATTATCATGACATTTTTGTTAGGATGATAAATAGATAAAACAGTTTTGTAAGAAACGCCAAAACGGTTATGTATCAAATTTAAAAGAGGAACTCAGTTTGTACCTTACACAATTTTTTAGGTTTGTTGTAAAATTCCAATTTTTTTAGTTTCAAGTTTGTAAATTTGCACCTCAACAAAAAATCAGATGACTACACAACAACTTCACGATCAAATTAAAATCAAAAAATCATTTCTATGCGTAGGATTAGATGTTGATTTAAATAAAATTCCTCAACATTTATTGGAACTTGAAGACCCTATTTTTGAATTCAATAAAGCGATCATTGATGCAACACATGACTTAACAGTTGCGTACAAACCCAATATTGCTTTTTTTGAAGCTTATGGTATTAAAGGTTGGACTTCGTTGCAAAAAACAATTACATACATCAACGAGAAATATCCTGATATTTTTACAATTGCCGATGCTAAACGCGGCGATATTGGTAATACTTCTTCAATGTATGCCAAAGCTTTTTTTGAAGATTTAAATTTTGATAGTGTAACCATTGCTCCTTATATGGGAAAAGATTCGGTGGAGCCTTTCCTGGCTTTCGAAAATAAACATGCTATTTTATTAGCATTGACTTCTAATGAAGGTGCTTTTGATTTTCAAACTTTAAAAGTGCAAGACAACCAAGGCGAACCCAAAGAAGTGTATAAACAAGTGTTGGAAACCTCTAAAACGTGGAAAAATTCACAAAACTTGATGTACGTAGTAGGGGCAACCAAAGCCGAATATTTTACCGAAATCCGCAAAATTGTTCCTGATAGTTTCTTGCTAGTACCAGGTGTTGGAGCTCAAGGCGGAAGCCTTTCTGAAGTTTGTAAATACGGGATGAACGACAAGGTTGGTTTGTTGATAAACTCTTCGCGTGCTATCATATATGCCTCAAATGGTTCCGATTTTGCCGATACAGCAAGAGTTGAGGCTTTAAAAATGCAACAGGAAATGGAACTTATTTTATCTAGAGTTTAAGTTTAAAATAACTATTGTTTAAGATGGTTTAAGGTTGTTTAGAGAAACAGCTTTAAACCATTTTGAATGTGTAAACCAATTAAAAAAATGAAAAAACTCAAAGACCAACTCGGAATAATTCATTCCTTTGAGACATCGCCGTTGCGAATCGTCTCTCTTGTTCCATCTCAAACGGAATTGTTATGCGATTTAGGTCTGGAAGAATGTATAGTTGGAATCACCAAATTTTGTGTGCACCCTTTTCATCTCAAATCTGTGAAAAAGATTGTTGGTGGCACCAAAAAGGTTAATTATGAAATTATTGGTTCTTTGAATCCTGATATTATCATTTGTAATAAAGAGGAAAATACCGAAGCAATGGTTGTCGAATTGCAAAAGATTAGTCCAGTTTGGGTTACTGATATCGCTACGATAGAAGATAATTTTCAGATGATTTACGATTTTGGACAACTCTTTAATCGAAGAACCGAAGCACAAAAATGGATCGATAAATTGCGATTTGCTTTGAATGATTTTGAAAGTTTTATCTCTGATGTGCCAACTAAGAAAGTTTCTTATTTTATTTGGAAAAACCCATATATGGTTGCTGGTTCTGGCACTTTTATCAACGAGTTGTTGCAGTTAAATCGCTTTTATAACGTATTTGGAACATTAGAGCGTTATCCGGAAATTGATCTCGAAAATGCCAAACAATTTGAAGATTTAGATTTGATCTTGCTGTCATCAGAACCATTTCCGTTTAAAGCAGAAGAAGGTTATGAAATAGTGAGACAAACCAATACCAACGCCAAAGCAATTTTGGTTGATGGCGAGATGTTTTCTTGGCACGGTAGCCGATTGTTGAAGGCCTTAGAGTATTTCAAATTCTTGCACCGAAGTATTTAAATCCAACAGAATTACTTTCGATTGTTATTCTTTAAAGCCTAAAGAAATATAACTTTGGGAACTCAATAAAAGAACTATATTTGCCGACAAAATATCGAGATAAGTGATTAATTACACAATATATAAGAACGAAAATTGCGAACAATGGGTAACTTTTGTGCATGGAGCAGGAGGAAGTTCTTCTATTTGGTTCAAGCAAATTAGGGATTTTAAAAAAAATTACAATGTACTCTTACTAGACTTAAGAGGTCATGGAGAATCTAAATCGACCCTTAAAAAAGCTTTCAAACAAAAATATACTTTTTCGGCTTTAGCCCATGATATTCTCGAAGTTTTGGATTATCTAAAAATAGAAAAATCACACTTTGTTGGGATTTCTCTTGGGACTATTCTAATCAGGCAATTGGCTGAAATGCATCCCAATCGTGTTCAAACGATGATTTTGGGCGGTGCTATTTTAAAAATGAATTTTCGTTCTCAAATTTTGATGCGTTTAGGGAATACTTTTAAATATGTTTTGCCTTATTTGGTTTTGTACAAGTTTTTTGCGTTTGTAATCATGCCCAAAAAAAATCACAAACAATCTCGATTACTTTTTATAAACGAAGCAAAAAAGTTGTATCAAAAAGAATTTATCAAATGGTTTAAACTCACCGCCGAAATAAATCCAGTACTCAAATGGTTTCGTCAAGTAGAGTTAAATATCCCCACGCTTTATGTTATGGGGGAAGAAGATTATATGTTTTTGCCTTCGGTTCGCAAAGTTGTAGAGAGTCATTACAAATCTTCACAACTGTTTGTGATTGAAAACTGCGGACATGTTGTAAATGTAGAACAACCCAATGTTTTTAACAGAGCAGTTTTGTCTTTTTTGCATACAGTTCATTAAAAAAAAAATGCCTGCTTCTTCAAGCGGGCATTTTTATAACTAACCAAAACCAAAATAATAAATAACCAGTTTATTACATTGCAAAGATCAGTATAATGTTTGCTTTTTGCTGTTAAGGAATTGTTATTAGTTAAAGTGCAAAAGTTAAGTTTTGTAATTTAATTTTAACAGAGCAATTGTGTATTGATTTTTAATTGTTGGAATGCTAATTCTGTAATAATTTTTAGTCTTGTAGAGCAAATACTTTTTTCAAAAGATCCGATGTTCTAGCGTTAATATCGGTTCGGATATTTTTTTCTTCAACAGTAATCATTTTAAATACACCATCGAGTGCTTTGTTGGTTACATAATCGGTAAGATCTGGATTTACTTTGGATACAAAAGGAATTGTGTTGTATTGTTTAATGATGTTTGCCCAAATCACATCGGCACCCACTTTCCCAATCGATTGCTGAACTACTGGACTAAATTTGGTATAAAGAGAAGTGGTTGTCGCTGATTGTAAATAAAGTGTTGCAGCATTTTCTTCGCCAAGAAGAATGTTTTTGGCATCTGTGATGGTGATGTTTTTTATGGCTGAAACAAAAATTGGAGTAGCTTCTTTTACTGCGTCTTCAGCAGCTCTGTTCAAAACTAATATTCCTTCGTCTGCCAATTTTGACATTCCCATTTTACGCAGCGTTTTTTCTACTTTGGCTAATTCTTCGGGCATCAAAATTTTTACAGCTTCATTTTTATAAAATCCATCAGTAGCCGTTAGTTTAGAGACTTGTTCGGTCACTCCTTTGTCTAAAGCTTCTCTTAGTCCAGCTGCAATATCTAATGTACTACTAGATTGGGTGGCTTCATTGATTTTTTGGGTGGCTTTTGTTAGTATGTCTTTTAATTGGGCATTGCTAATTGCTGGCAAAAGTAGGAGTAAGAGTAGGGCTTTTTTCATATTTATTATTGTTTTGGCCAAAAATAAAAAATCAAAACCGACTAATAAACCGTTTGTAGCAGTTTTTAGGATAAAATTAATAAATCAACTCAAATCGTTTTGTTTTATAAAATTCCGAAAAAGTCTTCCTTATTATGAGAACACTACTGTTTTATTGTTGTACACCATCGTTTTTCTTTCGGCATGTAATTTTATGGCCCTTGCCAGTACAATTCTTTCCAAATCACGACCTTTCATGATGAAATCCTCAATGGAGTGGCTGTGGGAAACTCTAGTGATATCTTGTTCAATAATTGGTCCTTCGTCTAGTTCTTCGGTAACGTAATGACTCGTGGCACCAATGATTTTTACTCCACGTTTAAAAGCCGAATGATAAGGTTTGGCACCAGGAAAGGCTGGTAAAAAAGAATGATGGATGTTGATAATTCGATTTTGATATAAAGCGATTAGATTTGGGGTAATAATTTGCATGTAACGTGCCAAAACGATAAAATCAACATCATATTGTTTTAGTAAGGTCAGTTGTGCTTTTTCGCCTTCTTCTTTATTGTCTTTGGTAAAAGGAACGTGAAAAAACGGAATCCCGAAACGTTCTGCTACAGTTTGTAAATCTTCGTGATTACTTATGATTAAAGGAATTTCTAAGGGTAATTCGCCAGCGCAGTAACGGCCTAAGATATCATATAAACAATGGTCGTATTTGGATATGAATAAGGCCATTTTTGGTTTTTGATCTTGTGTGTACATTTCCCAAGTCATGTTGAAAGGGGTTGCAAGATTGTCTTGAAAATGACTTTTTATTGATTCTATATTCCAATCGGATTTGTTGAACTCACATTCTAAACGCATAAAAAAAACATTTTCGTCAGAGTCAACATGTTGGTCTAAGTATATAATGTTCCCTTCTATTGAAGCGATATAATTGGTAACCGACGAAATAATTGCTTTTTTGTCTTCACAATGGATAAGTATAGTTATTCTTTGCATTTGTTTTCAATTTCTAAATTTGACACCATTTTGATGGCTTTTTATCTAATTTAACTTTAAAAAGGATGTTTTTGGTTTAAAAAAAGATCACTTTTACTTGTTTTGTTTTTGCTTTTTTGGGTATTGACAATTACCGAAAATACCATTTTTTTATCAAATTTAAACTTGTTTTTTAACAAAAAACCAGATTAGCATATTTTTTATTTTTTATCAGTTTCAATGATTTTTATTTTGAAATTTATGTAAATTGCATCTTAAAATTATCATATTCACAAAATGGAAATAGTTAAGCCTTATGTGCCCTTAAATAAAGTTCGAATTGTAACTGCCGCCTCACTCTTTGATGGGCATGATGCTGCAATAAATATTATGAGACGAATTATACAGTCAACTGGAGTTGAAGTAATACATCTAGGACATGACCGAAGTGTTGAAGAGGTTGTTAATACAGCAATTCAGGAAGACGCTAATGCTATCGCAATGACTTCTTATCAAGGTGGTCACAATGAATATTTTAAGTACATGTACGATTTGCTTCAGGAAAAAGGAGCAGGCCATATTAAAATTTTTGGAGGAGGGGGAGGTGTAATTTTGCCTTCTGAAATTGCAGAATTACAAGGATACGGAATTACAAGAATTTACTCTCCCGATGATGGTCGTGCCATGGGATTGCAAGGAATGATTAATGATTTGGTACAACTTTCGGATTTTTCTATCGGAAATCAATTGGGAAATGAGTTAGAAAGATTAGAACTGAAAGAGACTTCAGCAATTGCTCGTTTGATTTCGGTTGCTGAAAATTTTCCTGAAATTGCAAAAGCTTCTTTTGACAGCATTCATGAAAAAAATAAATCATCTAAGATTCCAGTTCTTGGAATCACTGGAACTGGAGGTGCTGGGAAATCATCGTTGGTAGATGAATTGGTGAGACGTTTTTTAATCGATTTTCCTGAAAAAACAATCGGAATAGTCTCGGTAGATCCATCCAAGCGTAAAACAGGAGGGGCTTTACTAGGCGATAGAATTCGCATGAATGCGATCAATAACCCTAGAGTTTATATGCGTTCATTAGCAACCCGACAATCTAATTTGGCTTTGTCTAAGTATGTTTCTGAAGCAATAGAGGTTTTGAAAGCGGCTAAATTTGATATTATAATTTTGGAAACTTCGGGTATTGGTCAGTCGGATACCGAGATTATGGATCATTCGGATGTTTCTCTGTATGTGATGACTCCAGAATTTGGTGCTGCAACTCAATTGGAAAAAATCGATATGTTAGATTTTGCTGATTTGGTTGCGCTGAACAAATTTGATAAGCGTGGCGCATTAGATGCCATACGTGATGTAAAAAAGCAGTACCAACGCAATCATAATTTATGGGATAAGAACCCAGACGAGATGCCTGTTTTTGGTACGATTGCCTCTCAATTTAACGATCCAGGAATGAATACTTTGTATAAAGCCATCATGGATAAAATTGTCGAAAAGACAGCTGCTGATTTGAAATCGACTTTTGAAATCACTCGTGAAATGAGCGAGAAAATCTTTGTAATTCCACCTCATAGAACACGTTATTTATCTGAAATTGCCGAAAATAATCGTAAATACGATTCGATAGCCTTAAACCAAGAACAAGTTGCACAAAAACTTTATGGTGTTTTCAAAACCTTAGAAAGTGTTTCTGGAAAAGTCCCATTACTTAATAAAACTGGAATTGATGAAAATTCGGTTCTTCCGAGTGCCCTACGGGAACATGATGACAACAGGATTTTTATCAATTTATTATTGAATCAATTTGATAAGATAAAAATGGATTTGGATCCTTATAATTGGGAATTGATTTTGACATGGGATGAAAAAGTGAATAAATATAAAAATCCCGTTTACAGTTTCAAAGTTCGGGACAAGGAGATTCATATGGCAACGCATACAGAGTCGCTTTCGCATACTCAAATTCCAAAAGTTTCCATGCCTAAATATAAAGCTTGGGGCGATATCTTGCGTTGGTCATTACAGGAAAACGTTCCTGGGGAATTTCCGTTTACATCAGGTTTATATCCTTTTAAACGAGATGGAGAAGATCCTTCCCGTATGTTTGCTGGCGAAGGCGGACCAGAAAGAACCAATAAGCGTTTTCATTATGTAAGTGCTGGTTTGCCAGCCAAGAGACTTTCGACTGCCTTTGATAGTGTTACATTGTATGGAAATGACCCGGATATTCGTCCAGATATTTATGGTAAAATTGGTAATGCAGGCGTTTCAATCTGTTGTTTGGATGATGCTAAAAAATTGTATTCAGGATTCGATTTGGTCGATGCAATGACATCTGTAAGTATGACTATTAATGGTCCAGCTCCAATGTTGCTTGGTTTTTTTATGAATGCAGCTATCGATCAACAATGTGAATATTACATCAAAGAAAATAATCTTGAAGATGAAGTAAATCAAAAAATCAATACAATTTATAGTGAAAAACGAATAGAACGCCCACACTATCAAGGCGATTTACCAGAAGGGAATAATGGTTTAGGATTGTTTCTTTTGGGGGTAACTGGTGATCAGGTATTGCCACTTGATGTGTATGAGAAAATAAAAGCAAAGACTCTCAAAAAGGTTAGAGGAACTGTTCAGGCCGATATTTTAAAAGAAGATCAAGCTCAAAACACCTGTATTTTCTCTACAGAATTTGCATTGCGATTGATGGGGGATGTTCAGGAATATTTTATTGCTCAAAATGTTCGCAATTTTTATTCAGTTTCTATTTCGGGTTATCACATAGCCGAAGCTGGTGCTAATCCTATTACGCAATTAGCATTTACACTTGCCAACGGATTTACGTATGTAGAATACTATTTGAGTCGCGGAATGGATATTAACGATTTTGGTCCCAATTTGTCGTTTTTCTTTTCAAATGGTGTCGATCCTGAATATGCTGTCATCGGGCGTGTTGCTAGAAAAATTTGGTCAAAAGCTTTGAAAAATAAATATGGAGCAAACGAGAGAGCTCAAATGCTAAAATACCATATTCAAACTTCTGGTCGCTCTTTGCATGCGCAAGAAATAGATTTTAATGATATCAGAACAACTTTGCAGGCTTTGTATGCTATTTATGATAATTGTAATTCATTGCATACTAATGCTTACGATGAAGCGATTACAACTCCAACAGAAGAATCGGTTCGTAGAGCCATGGCTATTCAATTGATTATTAATAAAGAATTAGGCTTGGCTAAAAATGAAAATCTAATTCAAGGTTCTTTTATTATAGAGGAATTAACCGATTTGGTAGAAGAAGCTGTTTTGCAGGAGTTTGAAAGAATTACCGAACGCGGCGGGGTTCTGGGTGCAATGGAAACGATGTACCAGCGTTCTAAAATTCAAGAAGAGAGTTTGTATTATGAAACGCTGAAGCATACTGGCGCATTTCCAATTATTGGTGTTAATACTTTTTTGAGTTCAAAAGGTTCGCCAACGGTAATTCCAGCCGAAGTAATTCGTGCTACCGAAGAGGAAAAACAATATCAAATTAAAATGCTTGATAACTTGCATCAATGTCATGCTGTTTTGGTAAAAAAACATTTAGAACAACTTCAAGAGGCTGCTATTAAAGGCGAAAATCTATTCGGATACCTGATGGAAGCCACAAAGGTTTGTTCGCTCGGACAAATCACCGAAGCTTTGTTTGAAGTAGGAGGACAGTATAGACGAAATATGTAATTTCAACTTTTTACACCAAAAAAAAACAGCTTCAATTTGGAGCTGTTTTTTTTGTTTGAATCAGTAAGCTTTTATTATAGATTTGCTACCGAAGTTCTAGATAATGTTGAAGCATCTCTTGTTATAACAATTGCATGAGTTGCTTTTTTAGCGTTTGTTTCAATTTCCAAATAGTAAGTTCCTACTGGAAACTCTTCTAAGTTGTAAGTTTTGATAATTCCATCTTTACCAGTAACTACTTCAGAGTAGATTACATTATGGAATTTATCTGTAATGGTTACATTCGCTTTTTGTACTTGATTTACTGCGAAACGAATTTCTTTTGTAGAACTACTTGTAAGTACTTTTACAGGAATACTGCCATCGACTGCATAAGTATTAAATGTTGTTAATGCAACTAATACTACTAAACTGAATTTTAAGATATTTTTCATGTCAATTATTTTTAAAAGTTATTGTTTTAAATTTCTTTTACAAAGATAAGTATGCAATCGATTACAAAACACAACTCTATTTTCATATTTGTATGCTATTTTAACCTTACGAAAACGTTATAGGTTAAAAAAAGGTAAAATATGATAGTTTTTTTATAAATTTGATTGTCTAAAAAAAAAGATTCTCAATGAAAAAAATGAATCCAACACTCGAATTAATTACTCATCCTTTTGGGAGTTCTTTTACTTTTTCTAATTATGAAAAGAATTCTAATTGTAAAGCTGATTTGTGGCATTATCATCCTGAAATCGAATTGGTTTTTGTAAATGGAGGTTCTGGAAAAAGACAAATTGGTAGTCATATGTCCTATTACTCGGATGGAGATTTGGTGCTTATAGGGAGTAACTTGCCGCATTGTGGTTTTACAGATGCAAGAACAGGGAATAAGAATGAAATTGTGATCCAGCTACCAGCAGATTTTTTAGGAAACGATTTTTTGAATGCACCTGAGCTAAAAAACATTCAACAGCTTTTTCAGAAAGCAAAAGGCGGAATTGCTTTTGGTAAAAAAACGATCAAACAAGTGGGGCCTATTATTGAAGAGATGGAAAGCCGTTCCAATTTTGATCGCTTATTGCGAATGATTCGGATTTTGAATGACCTTGCGGTAAGTGAAGAATATACCATATTAAATGCTGATGGTTTTGCGGTGGAGTTACAAGTTCAGGACAATGATCGTATCAATGTGGTTTTTAATTATGTAAAAGATAATTTTCAAGAACCCATTCAATTGGATCATGTATCCAGTATGGTGAGTATGACTACTCCTTCGTTTTGTAGGTATTTCAAAAGGATAACTAATAAAACTTTTACCACTTTTGTAAATGACTATCGTTTGGTTCATGCATCAAAACTTTTGTCCGAAAACACCAAAAGTATTACAGAAATTAGTTTTGAAAGCGGATTTAATAATTTTAGTCATTTTAATAAAACGTTCAAAGCTTTTACAGGCAAAAGTGCTTCTCAATATCGAAATGAATTGAGGTCTATAATTGAGTAACTTTTATTTTTAGACCAATTATTTTTAACTTTAGATGATGTATTGTATATTTATCCAAATTAAAATAATATGATGAGAAAATTTCTTTTAGTGTGTGTTGCTTTTTTATGGGGTAATACAATTTTGTCTTTTGCTTCAACGGTAGATACCTTGCAAATTCCTAGTGTAGCGATGAATAAGACTTATAAGGCAGCAGTGGTATTGCCTAATTCTTATGCTAAAGAGAAAACTGCTTTTCCTGTGCTGTATCTTTTGCATGGTGCCTATGGCCATTTTTCGGATTGGTTGAAAAGTACTCCAAATAAAAATACTGTCAAGGATTTAGCTGATCAGTATAATATTATAATTGTAATGCCAGAGGGAGAAACTTTTAGTTTTTATCTCGATAGTCCAGTAAACAAGGGAAGTCAGTTTGAGACTTATATTACTTCCGAAGTTATTTCCAAAATTGATAAAACCTATCGTACTATTAAGGAAAAGAAAGGACGAGTTATAGCTGGGCTTTCAATGGGAGGACATGGTGCATTATATCTTTCAGCCAAACATCCTGATTTGTTTTGTGCGGCAGGAAGTATGAGTGGAGCAGTAGATATGGGGACAATGTTGGATCGAAATCCCAATGATCAAGTTATTAAGTTGATGCAACCTGTTTTTGGGGATCAAAGTACAAATCCTGATTTGTATCATCAGAATGCTGTTATTGGGATGATAGATAAAATAAAAACGAATAAACTGGCGTTAATTATTGATTGTGGTGTTGATGATTTTCTAATTGAACCGAATAGAGAATTTCATCGTAGATTGGTTTATGAAAAAGTAGCTCATGATTATATAGAAAGACCTGGAGCGCATACTTGGGAATATTGGGAAAATGCTTTACCGTATCAAGTATTGTTTTTTAGTAAGATTTTAAAAAATTAAATAGTGTTTTTTTTGGTTTTAAATGTATAATTATCAATAGATTATTTTTTTTAAAGTTTTGTGAATTGATTAGAAGATATAGAATTGTTGAAAAAAATTTTTTTGGCTTAATTTTTGAAGTACCTTTATCGAACATTAAAACTAAAGAAAATGAAAATCTGATTATCCGTTTATGCACCTGTTATATTCGCAATTACTAGTCTGTCAAAGAGTTTGTCTCCAAAATACCGTCTGT